>CANJLN010000010.1 GCA_947475175.1 Alphaproteobacteria bacterium | reverse complement strand
ACAAATTTATGCTGGAGCATACAAGACATCGATCACCTTGGAATGCTATCGTCCATATCCTATCAACACTTATTGCCTACTCTCTTAAATCTCATAAACCCAAAATAAAATTTAACTTTCTAATCCCGAACTAGGGTTATTAGGATAACCTCTGCATTCCCCCCTTCACAACTCCAACAAAAACCGTCCTGGGTTTTCGATGCATTCTTTTATTTGCACCAAAAACGTGACGGCTTCTTTGCCATCGATCAACCTGTGGTCATAGGATAAAGCCAAATACATCATCGGGCGGATTTCGATTTTGCCATCAATAACCACAGGTCTATCTTGGATTTTATGCATTCCCAAAATTCCTGATTGTGGTGGATTGATAATCGGTGTTGATAATAGCGATCCAAACGTACCCCCATTGGATATGGTAAAGGTACCCCCGCTTAAATCTTCCATGGATAATTTGTTATCTTTTGCTTTCAGGCCCAGAGCTGCAATCCCTTTTTCAATGTTAGCGAAATCTAGATGATCAGCATTTCTTAAGATTGGAACGACAAGCCCTTGGGGTGCTGAAACAGCGATGCCAAGATCATAGTAATTTTTGTGAACAATCTCTTCGCCATCTATTTGGCTGTTCATCATTGGAATTTCTTTAAGGGCATGAACACACGCTTTCACAAAGAAAGACATGAACCCAAGCTTCACACCATACTTCTTTTCAAAAGCATCTTTGTAGCGGGTGCGCAGTGTATTAATGGCGCTCATATCAACTTCGTTAAAAGTTGTCAGAATGGCTGCTGTGTTTTGCGCTTGCTTTAATCTTTCCGCGACACGTAGACGCAACCTTGACATGGGAACTCGTTTTTCTAATCGGTCTCCATTAAACACCCAATCTTGTTCGGTTTTGACATTAGAATGAGCAATAGCTGGAGCATGTCTTGGAGTATTTTCGAGAAAATCAAGAATATCACCTTTGGTCAGACGTTCGCCTTTTCCTGAGGTCAGAATTTGTGAGGGACTTAAGCCGTTATCAGCGAGCAATTTCTGAACAGACGGAGAATAATTGTGGCTGGTTTCATGATGATCATGTGTGTGATGCAGGTGAGGGACGTGCGCATGAGGTGCTTCGTGAAATGGTTCGTCTTTTTTAATTTTCTCTGCAACTACAGGAGGACTTTTAGTTGGAACTGAACGTATTTCTCCAGCCTCTGTTTTTCGAATCGCACCAAGCACACTACCAACTTTCACAACGCTTCCTTTATTCATAAAAATGGAATCAAGAACACCTGCAACAGAGGATGGAACTTCTAACGTCACCTTATCTGTTTCAAGTTCGACCAATGTCTCATCAACTGCAACAGTATCTCCGAGCTGTTTTAGCCAACGAGCTACAGTTGCTTCGGTGACTGATTCTCCCAAGGTTGGGACTTTAATTTCCAATTGTTGCGACATTGAACCCTCTTGTTTTTCACTCTCACATCTATGCTAGCGCGGTATTCTGTTCCATCACAGGCTTTTTTTATGTATAGGTTCAGAAATGGCTACTTTGATAATGGTATTTTGTTCTTCTGTGTGCCGATTCGGAGAACCTGTTGCCGGTGAGGCAGCCTCATTTCTACCTACGTAAGTAGCTTTTCGATGATGTGCTTGAATTTTCATTAGAACGTCTTCTATTCGATGATGAATAAATGTCCAAGCACCCATATTTTTAGGTTCCTCTTGGCACCAGACAACTTCTGCGTTTTTGTAAGCAGAGAGAACGATTTCAAGTTCTTGGGCAGGGAAAGGATAAAGCTGTTCAACTCTAATCAGGGCAACATTTGTTTTTTCGTTGTCTTGACGATATTGAAAAAGATCGTAATAAATTTTCCCACTGCAAAGAATAACACGCTCAACAGTTTCTGATTTTAGAGTGTCATCAATGACTTGTTTGAAATGAGTGTTTTTATCCATATCACTCAGATCCGATACGGCGAGCCGATGTCTGAGCAAAGATTTGGGTGTCATGATAATCAACGGGATTCGGTTGGGACTGTGAAGCTGCCGCCTTAAGACATGAAAGTAGTTGGCAGGTGTTGAACAGTTCACAACTTGCAAATTATTTTCAGCACATAATTGCAAATAACGCTCTAACCGCGCGGAGGAATGTTCAGGTCCCATTCCTTCCAGTCCATGAGGCAATAAAAGAACAAGCCCCGATAATCGAAGCCATTTTGATCTTGAGGCTGATAGATATTGATCAATGATAATCTGAGCCCCATTTGAAAAATCACCAAATTGCGCTTCCCATATCACCAATGTATGAGGGTTCGATAAACTATATCCATAATCAAACCCCATCACGGCCATTTCTGACAGAGGACTGTTGAGGATTTCAATAGATGCTTTTTGATTGGGCAAGTGATTAAGGGGAACGTAATTTTCTTCTGTTTCTTGATCAACAAGGATAGCATGCCGTTGGGAAAAAGTTCCTCGACCACTATCTTGCCCGCTTAATCTGACAGGGCTTCCTTCATGCAGCAAAGTTGCAAACGCTAGAGACTCTGCTGTTGTCCAGTCCACATTGCTTTGATCTTCGTCAAAAACAAGCTTTCTTTGGCTAAATTGACGATTAATTTTAGAATGCAAATGAAAGCTAGCTGGTACTGTAATAAAAGATCGACCCAGTTCTTTTAACAAAGAAACATCAACCCCTGTTACAATTTCTTGAAGAGATTCTTCAATCTTTTCAAATCGACTTTTAACACCTTCCCAATCACCCTTTAACCAATCAGGTTCAAGCTTTGCTTCTTCATTGCTTTGAAGACGCGTAGAGGCTTCATATTCAGACTGCAGATGACTTTCAATATCAGCGCGTATTTCTTTTAATTCCTTCTCATGCGCAACACCTTCTTGGAGAAGGGTTTGTTCATATAAGGTTGCAACTGTAGGATGGTTTGCAATTTTTTGATATGTAAGGGGTTGGGTAAAGGTAGGCTCATCCCCTTCGTTATGGCCGTAACGTCTGTAGCCAATAAGATCAATAACAACATCGCGTCCAAACTGATGATGAAAATCCATTGCAAACTCCGCTGCCCAGACAACAGCGCGTGGATGATCAGTATTGACGTGCAAAATCGGTGCTTGAATAACTTTTGCGGTTTCAGAGCAGTAATAAGATGAGCGAGATTCAGATGAGTTTGTTGTGAAACCAATCTGATTATTCACAATAATGTGAATGGTTCCCCCTGTGCCATATCCTGGAAGATGCGCCAATTGCAGTGATTCCGCAACAACGCCTTGTCCTGTAAAAGCTGCATCTCCATGCAGGATAAGTCCTAAAGTCTTTTTTCTCTCTTGATCTTTAAAAAGAGTTTGTTTTCCACGAACTTTTCCAAGAACAACGGGATAAACTGATTCCAGATGAGATGGATTCGCTGTTAAAGAAAGGTGAATTTTATGATCATTAACGGTGCGATCTGATGAATATCCTTGGTGATATTTGACATCACCTGAACCTTCTTCTTCGGTGTAGATGAATGTTCCTTGGAACAAAGCGAAAATAAAGCGCATGGGTTTGTGTAAAAAAGTTGTCATCACGGCCAAACGCCCG
This sequence comes from Alphaproteobacteria bacterium, assembly GCA_947475175.1. Taxonomy (GTDB): domain Bacteria; phylum Pseudomonadota; class Alphaproteobacteria; order Paracaedibacterales; family CAIULA01; genus CANJLN01. The sequence goes on along the minus strand of CANJLN010000010.1, from coordinate 32,688 downwards.
CGGTGACTCATGCCTAAGACAATTTCTTTGCCGCCATTCTTGACTGTTTTTTCAAGGATGGTTTCTAAAGCAGGAATCAAACTTTCATTGCCATCTAGACCAAATCGTTTTGCTCCCGGAAATTTCACGTGCAGAAATTTCTCGAACGCCTCTGCGTTCAAAACATGCCGAAAGATCTCTTTTTCTTGATGAGGCGTATGGTGATGGGTTGAATTTTCAAAGCGTTCCTGAATCCATTTTTTCTCCTTAGGGCTTTCCAAATGCATAAACTCAACAGCGATTTTCCGGCAATAGGTTTCATGTAACTTTTGGATAACCTCTTTAAGGGTAGTTTCTTCAAAACCAAGATCATTTACATGAATGATTTTTTGAAGATCTGTTGTATCAAGTCCATGCCAAGATGGATCCAATTCGACATGAGAGGGTGGTTTAGAAAGTCCTAGTGGATCTGTTATAGCGGCTCTATGTCCCCAAGTACGATAGGCTTGGATGAGTTTGCAAACTTTGACTGCGTCAGCCATTTCATGATGGTTTAAAGATGATGTAACTGCATGACTTTTTTTTGGCCAGTGTGGCGTTTCTTCTGAAAAAGAATCCTTTGGAAAATCTTTAAAAAATTCTTGCCACTCTGGTGAAATAGAGGTTGAGTCTTTTTGAAATTGTTTGTGAAGAGAAGCGATGTAGCTTATGTTGCTGCCAAAGAGAATTGTATTGTGTGAAAAGCGGTTTTGCTCTGTCATGATATTATCCCTGCATAGCTGCCAACATTGCTTTTCCAAGAAGAGCGGGAGAATTTGCAACAACGATGTCATTTCGTTTTATCATTTCAATTTTATCGAGAGCACTATCACCAGCACCTGATGCGATGGCACCTGCGTGGCCCATGCGTCGCCCAGCAGGAGCTGTAACTCCTGCTATAAAAGCAACAACAGGTTTGGAACGTCCTTGTTTTCTTTGGTGAGTGATAAACTCAACGGCTTCTTGTTCGTCCTGACCACCTATTTCACCAATCATTAAGACACCTTTTGTGCTTTGATCTTCCCAAAACAAACGTAAGACATCAACGAAGTTTAAGCCTTTAACCGGATCACCACCAATACCAACGCATGTGGTTTGTCCCAAAGCAACTTCTGTTGTTTGATTAACAGCTTCATAAGTGAGCGTTCCAGATCTTGAAACAATGCCAATGGAACCAGGCGTATGAATAGATCCCGGCATAATGCCAATTTTACATTGACCTGGCGTTATAATGCCGGGGCAATTGGGGCCAATCAAATGGCTTTTGGATCCTGCAAGGGCACGTTTGACTTTCACCATATCCAATACAGGGATTCCTTCGGTGATGCAGACAATGAGTTCGATGTTTGCATCCATTGCTTCGAAAATAGCATCAGCAGCATAAGGGGCTGGAACGTAAATAACGCTGGCATTGGCACCTGTTGCCTTAACGGCCTCTTGCGCTGTATTGAAAACAGGTAAATCGAGATGTGATGTGCCCCCTTTCCCAGGTGTGACACCACCAACCATCTTTGTTCCATAAGCAATGGCTTGCTCTGAATGGAATGTTCCCTGTTTGCCAGTAAATCCTTGGCAAATAACTTTGGTGTTTGAATCAACAAGAATAGCCATCTAAATACCTAATGTTTTGTTTGCCGCTTGAACAACTTTGACAGCGGCTTCTTCAAAATCATCGCAAGCGATGATGGCTAAGCCCGAAGAAGACAAGATCTTTTTGCCAAGTTCACTATTGGTTCCTTGTAAACGGACAACAACGGGGACCCTTAAATTTGTTTCCCTAGCCGCTGCAATAATGCCCTCTGCGATGATGTCACACCGCATGATGCCTCCAAAAATATTGATTAAAATGGCTTTAACGCTTGGATCTCCCAAGATAATTTTAAAAGCGGCAGCCACTCTTTCTTGTGTCGCTCCACCCCCTACATCTAAAAAATTGGCGGGTTGCGCGCCATGCAGTTGGATAATATCCATTGTTGCCATGGCCAAACCAGCACCATTAACCATGCATCCAATTGTGCCTTCTAATTTGACATAATTAAGATCATATTTTTTAGCCTCTATTTCTGCTGGGTCTTCTTCATCTTCGTCACGAAGGGCTTCTATAGAGGGATGTTTGAATAAAGCATTGGGGTCAAAAGACACTTTTGCATCCAAAGCAACGAGGTCCCCTTGTTTGGTGACAACCAGAGGATTAATTTCAATCAAGCTGGCATCTGTTTCAACATAAGCATCGTATAAATTTTTAAGAAGGTTTTGGAGTTGTCCTATTGCTTTCGTTTCCAAACCCAAGAAAAATCCTAATTGACGTCCATGAAAAGATTGAACACCAACAACAGGGTCAATCGATAATTTTTTGATCAGCTCAGGTGTTTTTGATGCGACTTCCTCAATGTTAACACCGCCCGCGGCTGAGGCCATAAAAGTTAGACGTCCTTTTGAGCGATCCAGAATCAGACTTAAATAAATTTCCCGTTCAATATCGCAGCCTTCGACAACATAAATACGCTTTACTTCTTGACCTTTGGGACCTGTTTGATGTGTTACTAAGCGTTTATGTAAAAGCTTTTCGGCTGCCTTTTTAACTTCATCCAGAGAGCGAGCCAAAATAACACCGCCAGCAAGACCCCGTCCTCCTGCATGAATTTGTGCTTTAACAACCCATAGGGAGGCTGGAATATTTTCTGCAACTTGAACAGCCTCTTCAGCGGTGTAAGCAACATCTCCATTTAAAGTAGGAACGCCATAACCACTTAAGACTTCTTTTGCTTGGTACTCATGAATGTTCATAAAATTTATAATCCCAAATTTTTCACGTCATCCATCAATTTTCGAACCGCATCAACGGAGGCGTTAAGTTGTTGCTTTTCTGAGCTTGTTAATTCTAATTCAACAACGCGTTCAACACCTTTATCGCCAATCATGACAGGGACGCCAACGTACATATCTTTCACACCATACTGGCCGGTTAACCATGCGGCGCAAGGGAGAATTCTTTTTTGATTAAAAAGATAAGATTCCGCCATCAATAAAGCGGATGAAGCAGGTGCATAATAAGCTGATCCTGTTTTCATTAAATTAACGATCTCAGCACCACCATTACGCGTCCGTTCAATAATTGCATCTAGTTTGTTCTGTGTAATCCATCCTTGTTGCACAAGCTCTGGCAAGGGAACGCCAGAAATTGTTGTATAACGAGGGAGAGGAACCATCGTGTCACCATGGCCGCCTAAGACAAAAGATTGAATATCTTGCGTTGAAACACCTAAGGCCTCTGCTAAAAAACATTTAAAGCGACCGCTATCTAAAATACCTGCCATACCCACAACTTTTTGGGTTGGAAGCATGCTTGATTGCTGAAGGAGCCAAACCATAACATCTAAAGGGTTTGTCACCACAATAACAAAGGCGTCAGGGCAGTATTGACGAATATTATCGCCAACCGTTTTAATGATTGTTGCATTGATGTTTAAAAGATCATCGCGGCTCATTCCCGGTTTGCGGGGTACACCTGCTGTGATAATGACCACATCAGCATTTTTAATATCTGAATAAGTGTTGGTTCCCAAAATAGAACCATCTATGCCATCGACAGCACAGCTTTGTAGAAGATCCAAGCTTTTTCCTTGCGGAATACCTTCGGCCACATCAACCAAAACAACGTCACCAAGGTTTCGTTGCAAAATCAAATGAGCGAGGGTCCCGCCGATATTACCTGCGCCAATTAAAGCTATTTTTTTGCGTGACACGGTCGTCTCTCCCTTATAGAGCAATAGGTTGTGCTATTAATGATAGGTTTTCTTTTAGAAAATCACCGCCGACTTGAACGCCAGCTGAATCGATTGTATGACCCATTCCAGGACACGTGTGGGTTGAGACGCTTACACCTAAACCTTTTAAATCTTTTTCCGCTTGAAAAAGGGCAGGGTAGGGAACAACCGTATCCATAGAGCCATGAATAAGCATGACATTGGTAGAAGGGGATGCAACTTTTCTTTCTGCAGGTGGAAAGAAAGCCCCAGAATAACCCAAAATGCAGTTGAGGTTAGGCAGAGAAAATAACATCTCGAGAGCTACCATTGTACCTTGCGAAAAACCAACAAGAGCAAGATCATGAGGGTTTAGTCTATATTCAATAAGGAGCGATTTTAAATACTGTGTTAAGACAGGCCTGACGCGGTCTAATCCTAAACGCATGTTGGTTGGTGAAATGTCAGGAAGTCCATACCACTGGTATCCAAATATGTTGATGTCACATTTTTCTGGAGCATTGGGTGAGACAAAAACGGTTGGGGGAAGTAAGTGGTCCCATGACTCAGACAAACCAATCAAATCATCTCCTGATGATCCATATCCATGAAGAAAGACAACAAGCTTTGAAATAGCGCCTGGGGCTTTCGATATGACTTTTGGGCCAGAGAGCATAACCTAACCTGACAATTTTTTAAGTTACTGATAGTGTAACGTGTTATTTGCGCTTTCTGCAATGGGGTTTAAGAAGGGAAAACAAGCCCTGTATCAACAGAACCCACACATTGAATTTAAGTTAGATTGATGTTACAGTCCTGTAAAATTGAATGTAGGATTGATTGAATGCAGGCGAATGTACACTTAGAACAAGATGAAAAACAAAAGGGCAGAGGTTTTCTATATTCAATTTATGACAAGATTATTCAAAGTGCTAATAATCCACGAGCTATTTGGATATTTTGCGGGATTTCCTTTGCTGAAAGTTCTTTCTTTCCCTTACCCCCTGATCTTTTTATGATTCCCATGGTTCTGGCAAACCGGTCTTTGGCTTGGCGCTTGGCGTTTGTAGGGACAGTTTCGTCCGTCCTTGGGGGATTGCTTGGATATGCAATTGGTTACTATCTTTTTGCGACGATTGGAGATTGGATTATCCAGACTTATGGTTTATCGACATCGTTTGCTAAATTTCAGCAAGGGTTTGACGAATGGGGTTTTTGGATTATTGCCTTAAAAGGGTTAACTCCGATTCCTTATAAATTGGTCACAATTGCCAGTGGTGTCGCTCATTTTCCTCTTGAGACATTCGTCATGGCCTCAATTATTGCACGCGCATTTCGTTTTTATTTACTAGCGGCCTTATTATGGTGGTTGGGACCTTGGGCACGTGACTTTATCGAGAAATATCTAACCTTGTGCCTTGTTGGCTCTCTTGGCATAATTGGTTTAGGATTTGTTATTGTTAAACTGATTAGTCAATGATTCTTAAAAAGTCTTTTGTTTATCCAGGGCTCGTCTTTTTTTGTTTTATATCTTTGGTAATCGCTTGGGTTGCCGAGACTTTTTTTGGTATTAAGCCCTGTATTTTGTGCTTATACCTGCGTTATGTTATGGGTGCGATTTTGTGCCTGTCCTTGGTTATATGCGTTTACGGCGCACGATGGATCAAGATTTTAAACTTTTTATGTATTGTTGCTGCGTTTTCATTAAGTTTTTACCATATGGGTGTTGAGCAACGCTGGTGGGTGGGGCCTTCTTTTTGCACAGGGAGTGCTCCTAATTTGAGTGACCTTAAGGATTTAAGCGATGATGAAAAATTAGAGAAATTGAGGAGTCAATTGATTTCCACACGTGTTGTTCGGTGTGACCAAGTCAATTGGCGTATTTTGGGTGTGTCAGCAACAATTTGGAATACGTTGCTTTTCGCTGTTCTTTTGGTTGGTTTGGGAAGATTCGAATGGACGAAAAAGACATTCATAAAATGATCCGGGTGAATCAAGCGGGTGAATATGGCGCCACTCGAATTTACCAAGGTCAATTAGCCGTTTTTAAAGGTGACCCCGTTATTCAAAAAATGGCTGAGCAAGAGGCTCTTCATCTTAAAAAATTTAATCAGCTCATGATTGAAAACAAAGTGAGACCTACTGTATTGCAACCTATTTGGCACGTTGCGGGCTATTTGCTTGGCGTGACAACTGCGTTGACTGGCAGAAAAGCAGCTCATGCCTGTACGATTGCTGTCGAGACAGTTATTGATCAGCATTACCAACAACAGCTTGATCAACTGAAAAATTATCCAGAGCATGATGCGCTCAGGCAGCTGGTTGAAGACTGTCATCTAGAAGAACTAGAACACCGCGATACTGCTATCCAGGAGGGAGGCGAGTCGGCGCCAGGCTATAACTTCTTATCAGAAGTTGTTCAAAGCGTGTCCAGATTGGCTATTTGGCTATCGAAAAGGGTTTGAAATTCAAAACTCAACCCTACTTTTTTCAATATAAGGGCGAAAGGATTCACTCACTGTCTGCATATCCACCACATCTACTTTATAAGGTAAGTCTGATTCATCGAAAGCATCAGCAAGATTATTGCTCTCCGCACGGGTCAAGGGACGGCCAGCGTCAATCGCTAAATCAAGATCTGATCCACGCTTTGTTGTCCAAGTTGCTCTTGACCCAAACACCCAAACTTTGGCTTCAGCCGGCAAGTATTTGCGTAAGATCTCTTGGGTAATGGCTAAATCACAGGGTCTAATATCAATCAGAGCTGTCACGTATCTGATTCCTGTCTTTTCTGGACTTCATTGTAGAGAAATTTGGCCTCAGTCAAAAAATCAGGAACAATAGTCAAGACTTCTAAGGCTTTTCTTTCATCATAACTGTGACTTGTTATGTTGCGAGCCTTTCTAAAATCTTTCCATACAACCCACTCTGCATTAAGCAACCCTCGTTCGTATCCTAGACGAATGAAAGATGGGAAGCTTAAGTCATTGACATCCGATGATGTTGCCTCCGTCATTTCAAGATAGCGACGCAGCATTTTGTGTGTAAGCTCGTAGCTGTATTCAAAACGTTGGATGCAGGCATCTCTTATAAAAGCATTTTTAGAGTCGTGTTGGTATGCATTTAAAGCTTCTTCTAATGTTGCAAGGGCTTTTTGAAAGGATGATAGATCAAGCATTGAAATTCCCCCTAAACCATCTCCATCCCGCCATTGACATGCAGATTCTGGCCTGTCATATAGCCTGCTTCTTGTGATGCCAAGAAAACAACCGTTGTGGCAATTTCTTCAGGGCTTCCCATCCTGCCCATCGGAATGTTTGACGATATTTTTTCTTTCACATTATCCGCTAAAACTTCGGTCATCGCCGATGCTATAAACCCAGGGGAAACACAGTTAACGGTAATCCCGCGGCTAGCAACCTCATGTGCGAGAGCTTTTGACATGCCAACAAGACCAGCTTTAGATGCACAGTAATTCGCTTGCCCAGGATTACCCATGCTGCCAACTACAGAGCTTATGTTGATAATACGACCATAGCGTCTTTTCATCATGGCTTTAATGGCGGCACGGCATAAACGAAAACTGGCGGTTAAGTTTACATCAATCACCTGTTGCCAATCTTCATCTTTCATACGCATAGCCAGTCCATCTTTCGTAATGCCAGCATTATTAACCAAGATATCGATTTTTCCACCGAGAGCTTCTTCTGCTGCTGGAAATAGTTTTTCAATCGCTTCAGTGTCAGATAGAGAGCAAGGCAGAACGACTGGATCATTTTTATATTTTGCTTGAAGCTCAGATGCTAGCTCTATCAAAACGGCTTCTCTTGTGCCTGACAAAACCATACGAGCACCTTGAGCGGACAAGGCTTCAGCGATGGCACGACCAATACCACCTGTGGCACCGGTGACGAGTGCATTATAAGATTTGAGACAAAACATAAAAAATTCCTTTTAAGCTAACAGTTTTAAGAGTTCATCTAGATCGCTTGGATTATTAATTGCAAAAGCATTTAGATTGCTATTAATGCGTTTATTAAGCCCAGTCAATACTTTTCCAGCGCCAATTTCAATGACATGTTCGACTTCAAGATCGCTTAAATGCATGACGCTTTCACGCCAACGCACACGGTCTGTGATTTGTTTGACCAGCATATCAGCTATAAATTTGGACCCTTGGATGGGCATTGCAGTCACATTCGCGATCACATTTAATGTGGGTTCATTGATTTTGGATTCTTCTAAAGCAGCTGCCATCACTCTGGCTGCTGGTTCCATGAGGGGACTGTGAAAGGGAGCACTGACAGGGAGCATTAAAGCACGTTTAGCACCTGCTTCTGTCGCGCGTTTGTTGGCTTCCTCGACAGCTGCCGTGTGACCACTGATCACCACTTGCCCAGGAGAGTTATCATTGGCGACAACACATAGATTAGAGGCAGAATTTAAATCTTTTATCAACAATTCAACTTGGTCAATTTCAAGGCCAATGATGGCTGACATGCTGCCCTCGCCAATTGGAACGGCCTTTTGCATCGCTTGTCCGCGTAGCTTGACCAAACGAACAGCATCGGTGATTGAAAATACACCTGCTGCACATAAGGCTGAATATTCACCCAACGAATGACCAGCGGCATAGTGCGCAATTTGATGCGCAGATTTTCCTGTCTCAGTTTCAATGGTTTTTAAAATGGCCATGCTGATGGACAAAAGAGCAGGTTGTGTGTTTTCTGTCAGCGTTAATTGATCTTGAGAGCCATTTAAAATTAATTGTGTAAGCTTTTGTTTCAAAGCTTCATCAACTTCTTCCATAACCAGGCGGGCTGCCCGAAATTGTTCAATAAAATCCCGTCCCATGCCAATGCTTTGGGATCCTTGGCCGGGAAAAACAAATGCAATACTCATAATTTATATCTTTGACATATAAGCTGCTACATCGCACATGCGATTCGCAAAACCCCATTCATTATCGTACCAGGACAACACACGACAGAAACGACCATCAATGACTTGCGTTTGCATCAGATCAAAGTTGGAGCTGTGTGAATCATGGTTAAAATCAATGGAAACCAGAGGTTCGCTAATCGCGGCCAAAATTCCTTTTAAAGGACCATTGGCAGCTTCTAGGATGGCAAGGTTAATCTCTTCTTTGGTTGTCTCTCTTTTTGGGACAAACTTAAAATCAACAACAGATACGTTCGCCGTTGGCACACGAATGGCGGTTCCATCCAATTTGCCTTTTAGATCTGGCAAGACCAATCCAACGGCCTTTGCAGCGCCTGTCGAGCTTGGGATCATTGACATGCAAGCGGCACGAGCACGATGTAGATCATTGTGGAGTGTGTCAACTAAGCGTTGATCGCCTGTATAGGAGTGAATGGTTGTCATGTAACCATGTTGAATACCAATTGCGTTATGCAAAACATAAGCTACAGGTGCTAAGCAATTGGTGGTGCAAGATGCATTGGATAATACTTGGTGTTCAGCTTTGATTTGATCATGGTTAACACCATAAACAACAGTCAAATCGGCACCATCTGCAGGGGCTGAAACCAAAACTCTTTTAGCGCCAGCACTTATGTGCTTAGAAGCATCAGCTTTGCTGGTGAATCGTCCTGAGCATTCCATCACCAAATCAATTTTAAGTTCACCCCATGGAAGCTTTTCAGGATTGGGTTCTGCCAATACTTGAATCGGCCCCAAACCTATATCCAGCGTATTGTCAGCGGTTGTAACGATCCCTTGGAATCGACCATGAACGGAGTCGTATTTAAACAAATGCGCATTGCTGTCTAAAGAGCCCAAGTCGTTAATAGCAACAATTTGGACATCTTTTCGATTGTTTTCAGCCAAGGCTCTTAAAACCATACGGCCGATGCGTCCAAACCCATTAATGGCAACACGAATTGTCATAGACTAAATCCTCTCTTTAACTGCTTTTATGATAGCATCAACTGTGATGCCGAAATGGTGGTAGAGATCGGGGGCAGGGGCTGATGCACCAAAACCTTTCATACCGATAAAAATGCCATCACTCTCTAGGTATTTTGACCAGCCAAAATCACCGGCTGCTTCTATTCCAATACGCGGGGAGTCTCCCAATACTTCTTGTCGATAGGGTAGAGGTTGTTGATCAAATAATTCCCAACATGGCAAAGACACAACAACTGTCTGAATGCCTTCAGCTTGTAATTTCTCATAGGCTTCCACGGCTAATCCAACTTCAGAACCGGTTGCGATGATAGTTGCTTGGCGTTTTCCTTGACAATCTCGAAGGATGTACCCGCCTTTGCCACATAGATTCTCTGAGGTGTTCTCTAATCTCAGGTGCGGGACGTTTTGCCGTGTTAAGGCAAGAACGCTTGGGGATTCACGATGTTCAATGGCGAATTGCCAGGATTCAGCGGTTTCAACAGCGTCTGCAGGGCGAAAGACAAGAACGTTTGGAATTGCTCTTAGCATTGCCAGATGTTCAATCGGTTGATGCGTTGGTCCATCCTCACCTAAGCCAATTGAATCATGGGTTAAAACATAAATCACGCCCTGATGCATAATGGATGATAGACGTAGCGCTGGTTTTAGATAATCGCTAAAGACCAGAAACGTCCCACCGTAAGGGATGAAACCGCCATAAAGGCTGAGTCCATTCATGGCTGCTGCCATGCCGTGTTCGCGCACGCCGTAATGAATGTAACTACCAGAGAAATCATCAACTGTAATTGGTTTTTGGCTTTTGGCTTTTGTATTATTGGATCCGGTTAGGTCCGCTGATCCGCCAATTAACATGGGCAGATGAGGTATTAATTCTTCTAACACTGTTTGTGATAATTGTCGTGTGGCTTGAAATGGTTTTTCATCCATCATCTTTTGTTTTAAAGCCATAACTTTTTCTTGCCAATTAGTGGGGAGAGTTCCCTTTAAAATAGCTTTTTTCTCTGAAGATAAATGCTGATACGCCGACTGCCATTCTTTGTAATTACTCTCCGATCGTGTGCCAGTTTCTCGCCACGCATTTAAAATCTCAGATGGTATTTCAAAAGGCGGATAGGGCCAGTTTATGGCTGCGCGGGTGGCTGCAATTTCATCAGTGCCTAAAGGGCTACCATGACTGCCAGAGGTGCCTTGTTTTTTAGGAGCCCCTTTACCAATGATAGTCTTACAAGCAATCAACGTGGGTTTATCTGATTTTTGCGCTTTGGCAATAGATTCGTGGATAGCTTTATAATCGTGACCATCAACACTGTCTGTATTCCAACCACAGGCTTGAAAGCGAAGCAATTGATTATCGGAAACACTCAAGCCAGCAGCACCGTCAATGGTAATGCTGTTGTCATCAAATAACACAATCAGTTTGTTCAGTTTTAAGTGGCCTGCTAAAGAAATGGCCTCGTGACTCAGTCCTTCCATCAAGTCACCATCGCTAGCAATGACATAGGTGTAATGATTGATCAAATCATTGCCTAAACGAGCAGCCATCATCTTTTCACCAATAGCAATTCCAACTGACGTTGCAATACCTTGCCCCAGGGGACCAGTGGTTGTTTCAATGCCCGGCATATAACCGTATTCAGGATGACCGGCTGTTTTGCTGCCTAGCTGACGAAAATTTTTAAGTTGGTCGATGGTTGTTTCAGGATAGCCTGTTAAATACAAAAGGCTATAGAGAAGCATGGATCCATGACCCGCTGAGAGCACAAAGCGATCACGATTCGGCCAAGCGGCGTCTTTTGGATTGAATTTCAAAAAGTCATGAAATAAAACTGTTGCAACATCAGCCATCCCCATCGGCATACCAGGGTGACCAGATTTTGCGGACTCAACTGCATCCATACTCAAAGCACGAATGGCGTTAGCAAGATGACTCAATGACACAATTATAGACTTCCTTCGATCCAAGCAACCAATGTGCTTTTGGGGAAAACCCCCACTTTTGTCGCTTCTGCTTTTCCACCTTTGAACAGAATCATTGTTGGAATACCGCGAACACCAAATTGACCTGGGGTTAATGGATTTTGATCAATGTTAACCTTAACAATTTTAACTTTATCAGCCATTTCTGGTGCTATTTCTTCGAGGATTGGCATGAGCATTTTGCAGGGGCCACACCATTCTGCCCAGAAATCAACGAGAACAGGGACATCGGAGTTTAAAACTTCTGTTTCAAAGGTTGCATCCGTTATTTGTTGTAATGCCATTATTTGGTTCCTGTTTTTAAGGGTTGTTAGGGACTCTTATAAGGAATTTCCATCAAATGAGGGCCCTCTGTCCATAGTAAAAATGTACGAATGCGATGATTTTTGTAAATTTCCTGTATCGCTTTGCCATAATCATCTAGTTGATCAAGATAATCTTTGTGGACTTCGGTCACTGTTGCAGCAGGCTTTACAGAGGTTTTATAGTCCACGATAACAATCGTGTCTGATCCCACCCAAAGTCTGTCAATTCTGCCTATAAATTCTGCATTTGCCACAGCAACCTCGGCAATTGAATTAGGCCCAAAAAATTCTTTGTAGTCAGGGTGTGTGATGATGGATAATACTTTTTCAATATCATTTGCTTGAAGTAAATTTTCAAAACCTTGCCTTTTTATCCATTTTTGAGCTGTGCTTAAAAGATCATCACTTTTATGGTTTGGCAACAGTTCAAATAGTTTGTGAATGACGGTGCCGCGGTGCATGGCGGTGGTTGGGATTGCATTGGAGTCAGGGGATGTGATTTTGCAACTTTTAGGTGTCATTCCCACGAAGGCGGGAATCCAGTTTATATTTTCTGGATCCCCGACTCGGCCTTCGGCCTCTCGAGGATGACAGAGTGCGGTAAACGCCAAAGGCTGATAAATCAACCCGTCCTCATCGGTTGATTCAGCAATGTCCTTCAATGCAGACTGCAACAGATGATACCAAGTTGATTCTAGATTCTTCTTAAAAATGCCCGTTACATAAAGTCGATCTTGGGGACGAGTGAGGGCTACATATAACAACCGCCTGTTTTCCTCTTCAAGCTTATCCAAAGCCTCTTGTTTCAAAGAACCCACAATGTCGGATTCGTATTTTTTAGAAGGTTTTAAGATAAAAAGAGGGGCATCGCCTTCCTGCCATAGAAAATTCTCATTCTGTAAAGTGGGCTGATCTGTTGAGTCCGCTAAAATGACAATAGGAGATTGCAAACCTTTAGCACCATGGATGGTCATAATCCGAACTTCATCGCCTTTGTTAGTAAGGGTGCTTCGCTTAATCTCGGTATCCATGGTTTCCATGTAATACATAAAGCCTTGTAACGTTGGTGGATTTTTTTCTAAAAATAAAGCGGCTTGATTCAGAAATTCAGCCAAAACATCTTGGCATTCGGTACCCAATCTAGCGATGAAATAACTTTCGTACTCTCGGATAATCTCATGAAAAAGCTCATGAGGGTTTTTAAGATCGACTTTACCCAAAATATTTTTTAAAAATTCAGATGTTTTTTTGAAAACACCAGTTTGTTTATGCTTGAGCGATTCCCATAAGGAGCCTTTTCTGTCATGGCAAAGATCAAATAACTCTTCCTCAGATAATCCCTTTCCATCATTAATCAAAGGGGATTTCAAAACACAAGCAAGACTGTAATCATCAAGAGGAAGACATAAAAAGTTTCCAAGGGCCAAAAGGTCCATTACCGCAATATGCTCTTTTAATGGCAAACGATCGGCGCCCCTGACAGCGATGTTTTCTTGCTTTAAGTTTTGAATCAAAAGTGGGACTAGATCAGATCTTTTACGCACCAAAATCAGAATATCACCCGGCTGGATAGGTGCCTTTGTTGAAGGCAGAATTTCATGGCCTTCAATTAGCGTTTTGATTTTGAAAGTTATTTGACGTGCTAATTCTGCATAAGTGGAAACAGGTTGTTTTTGGATGATCGGTAACGGCCAGCCTTCTTTGGTTTCCTCCATGTTTTCATTCAACGCAATAAGAGGTAACAATTCAACAAGCCCTGGTTCCCCTTGTCTATTGGGGGTATGGTGAATAACGTTGTTAGAGAAATTGACGCCTTTTGGATGGTCATTAAAAATCTTATCGACAACTTCAAGAATCGCTGGTGTGGTTCTAAAGGAAGTATGGAGTTGTATGTTTTTCCAAGATTGCTGTAGTTGTTCAACTTGTTGTTGAAAATAGGGTCGAAGAGTGTCAAAAAGAGCAGGCTTTGCTCCCTGAAAACTGTAGATAGATTGTTTTATATCACCCACAACAAAAAGCGTGCGATGCGGTTTGTCTGGGTTCAAAAAAGTTTCTGCCAATTTTGTTAGCATGTGCCATTGATCTGGGTTTGTATCTTGCGCTTCATCAATCAAAATGTGATCTAATTTGCTATCCAGTTTGTAAAATACCCAATCAGAAATACCAGGCTCTAAAAGCAATGCATTGGTTTTCGCAATCAAATCTTCAAAATCAAGCAATCCTTGTTTATGCTTTTCACCTTGATAGATTTCAAAAATGGCTTGGACAACCTGCATAAATGCCAGCGTCAGAATGGTTGCTTCTTTGTTTTTGTGCTGTTCTTTAATTCTGAAAAAGCGCAATGCCTCTTCTTCGAGAGTTTCGTATGCAGTTGCATAATCTATTCGAATAGATTTGCTTGCTAAATTTTTTCGGATTTGGCTTTCTTTTGTCAGAAAGAGGTCAGTGTAATCTAGGTCCTCTTCTAAAGCTTTTTGCAAAACGATGGCTTTTTCCTGATCGGCTTTGGTTCCATGCTCGCTTAGTATTTTGATGACATTGAAAAGGGCACTTATTCTTACTTTGTCATTCTCGCATTTATTGCGAGAATCTATAGATCCTCGGAACAAGTCCGAGGATGACAGAGGGGGGGGCGAGGATGACAGTGGAGAGTCTGAAGATGGAGAGCTAAGAAACGCCTCTAATTCTACTTGATATTCATTCAAATTCTCATACCGTGCCAACAGTTTCCCAAACAATCCGCGTTGGTTTTGGATGCTTTGCAGCAAATCATCAAAACGATAATCAGACATACGAATAGCGACTTTTTGAAATGCTTCTAAAATGGCGGGATCGTTCTTTTCTAAAACATGAATGTAAGCATCGCTTAAGAGCTGATTGGCTTCAATTTCTTCCATCAAGGTAAAGCTTGGATCTATGCCAGCTTCTAGCGGAAAGCGTTGTAGTAAACTTTGGCAAAAGCTGTGAATGGTTTGGATTTTCATACCACCAGGTGTATCCAGAACTTCAAACAAAAGACCTTTGCCCATTTTTAAAAGCGCATCAGTTGGTTTTTCATCGATTAAATCTTCTAGAACTTTAGCCAAATCTTGATCATCGAGGATTGCCCATTCTTGCAGTTTACTGGTTAAGCGATTTTGCATTTCAACAGCGGCTGCTTTTGTAAATGTCAGACAAAGGATTGACTCAGGTTGCACCGCTGACAGCAGTAAATTTAAAATGCGATCAACAAGAACTTTTGTTTTACCTGTTCCAGCTGACGCCCCAACCCAGCAACTGCTGTTAGGGTTTGCGGCTTGTTTTTGTGGATTCATTGACATCAACCCCATTCCAATAAACGTTCTAAGTGAGCATAGTTGTTATAAAGTGGTGCTTTTTCTGGAACGGGGCAGGCGAGATAAGGAGTGTTTGGATCTTGAAATATTTCTAAAAGCTTTAAAATGTTTTCTTCAGTGTAGTCTAAAAATTCTTCTGTGATAGGGAGAGAGATGATGTTACCTGCAGGGTCTCCGCCTCTCAGATGCCAGATGGCAATTTCTATGGGTGTCATGAGCACTCCAAATCCATCTTTGCTGGCCATCAATGCTTCTAACACCAACTGAGGTGAATACCCCATTTTCATATCATTTTTACTGGGAGGCGTGCCGGTTTTGTAATCAACAATTCTGACACCAGTTTCATCGATATAATCAATCCGATCAGCAATGGCTGTAATTTCGAAACCATTTTTGAATGAAACTCGACCTCTTTGTTCGGTCAGGCATTCCTTGATATTACTCTCTGCAAGTTTGACTAAAAACCAATCAGCTATTTGCTCAAATCGATGCCACCAAAAGACGCGACTAACAGGATTGTAGAGAAAGTGTGGGCGAGCTCTGTCCAGTAACTGACTCAAGCTGTTATCTTTTGATTCGATATGCTCTTCTAATATTTTATGGATAATCTGCCCCTTTTCAGCAGGATTTAAAGGTTGGTGCAACGGCAAAAGTGGATTCAGTTTCAAGCAATGCTTGGCATAGATGTTGTAGGGGTCTCGCATCAGTTTTTCGATTTCGGTGACCGATAGTTTCTTAGGGCGTATGTTGACAGGTGGGCAAGGTTTGGGGGGGTGAATTTTAATTGGATCTAAAACTGGCGTTAAGCTTTTTACCCAAGCTTTCCAAGGATATCCTTGTTGAACAAGTGAGTTTTTAGCGCGGACTGTTTCCAATCGTTGCCACCAGCGACTGGGGAGGGTAGGGGCGCCATTATCAGAATGGGAACGGGTTAACAGTAAATGTTTTGCATAAAAACAGCTGCAAAAATCATGGGCTGATAGTCCGATTCTGCGCTCTGGAGCTGGTAAGCCTAATGTTTGTCGCATAGAACGACTAAGCCATGGGTCAGGATCAATTGCGGGTGGCCAGCTGTTTTCGTTGAGGCCGCCTAGAATAATAACCTCAGCATCGCTAAGGCGAGCTTCAAGAGCGCCTAAAATAACGAGTCTCGAGGCGATGCCTTTATATTCTCGAACAGGAGATGACTCTTGCATTAAGGTTGCAAAAAAGGAGGGGTAAGATTTGAAAGAGAGAGGTGGGAAATGACTGTGTTCTTTTAGATCATCAAAAAACTTTTGTGCTGCAATGCCGTCATTTTGTTGCCATAGACGCGAATCCTCTGTGTTGTCACCGACGAGTTTTAAAGCGATGTCTTGGTGAAGGATTAGGAGGTCGAGTAGGGGGAGAACTTGACTTGTTTTTTCGACGTTGTCATTCTCGCAAATATTCCGAGAATCTATAGATCCTCGGAACAAGTCCGAGGATGACAAGAATGATAATGAGGAAGGTAACAAAGACCACAAATCATTCATATTAAAATCAGGGTGCCTTAAATGGTCTTTTTCTAAACGACGAACATTCTCAAGATGAGCATGACGATCATTCTTCATACACAAAGGATGTTTCAGAACCGTCAATAGGTGGCTAACGTCAAAGAGTCTCCAAAGTTCTGCAATGACAAGCAAAAAACTACCAACAACTGTTTGGTTCAATGGTATGCCACCAGAGGAGTTCGCAACCAAATCAAAACGATCTAATTCTGCCTCTACCAATCGACATAAGCCTTGGTTAGGGCTGACGAGTGCAATCGTTCCTGTTATTTCATCCAAATAATAACGCATCATGAGAGCGATGACTTTGGCTTCCTCTGCAATGGTGTCGCATTCAATCATTTCTGGAAAATGAGTGGGGTCAAAGGATGGATCCAAATCTAGAGTTTCATTATCCATAGAGGCGTGAATGAGGGATTGCCTGTCGGTTGCGAGGGCGGAAGAGTGAGGTTGTATGTGGATTGCATTGTCATTCTCGCATTTATTGCGAGAATCTATGGATCCTCGGAACAAGTCCGAGGATGACAGATGGGACTCCGAAGATGAGAAGGAAGGATGACAAAGAAAACTAACAAGATTCTCTAAAGTATGCTGAGGATGGGTCAATACTTTTCTAGCGTCGGTAAAATTGGCATCATATCCTGGTAAAACAATCAGTCCTTTTGACAAACTTAAGATTGTTTTAATCAATTCCGTTGTGGCTGGGACTGTTCCTGTTGTTCCAGCAATGACAACTTTATGATCAGGTGGGTTAGTCAGCCAGTGATCACTCAAAGCCAATAAGGCCTGACGAACTTTGGTTTGTGGTTCTATGAGCTGAAGCTCTCTTAAAATTTCTGGCCAATGATGCGTGACAATCTTTAAAAACCCCAAGGTCGTTTGCCAATGTTCTGCGTAATCTTCAGCAACCAAATTTTCCAGTTGGTTTAGATCAATGCCCGTTGTTTCGGCTTCGTCAACCAAGTGCATCAATGATTTCGCAGCTTTTAAAGCCCGATTAACCGTATAGTCTGGTTGAAATTTTAAAATTAGTTGTGTGAATAAACCAAGACGTTTCCAGCTGCTGATGGAGGGAGGGAGGTCGTCAATGGATGCTAAGAGTAATGGATTTTCGGAAGAAATATCAGCAAGGGCCATCATTCGGGGAAGCATTAAGAATGATGATGTCTTCCGAAAAGCCTCTTGTAGATTTAATACACCTCGTTTTGTGGGTAACAACACCAAAGTCTGCGCAAGATCCAACGGATCCGTGGCTTGTTCAAGCAGTATTTTCGCAAGACTTTCTAAAAAACATTGCCCAAATGGGATGCCGATAATTTTGGTCGACATTACGAACGATTAAGTAAGGGATCCTGGTCGGAACTTTCCCTATTCTCAAGATGGTTCAACCAATAGGTGGCTAAAACAATAACCCCTCCACCCAATATTGTGTGAAGTGTTAGAGCTTCTTTGAACACAAAATAACCCACAGGAATGGCGATTACAAATCGCATGTACTCTAGGGGGGACAAAAAGGATGGGTTTCCTAACTTGAGAGCGCGAACATAAGAAAGCTGGGACATAATTCCAAAAAAACCAACACAAACGAGAATCGCTAACTCTCTGTTATTCGGGGCACTCCAGTAAGGGATGGCAACTAAACCTGCTATGATAACACTGACGATATTGGTGTACGTCAAAATCGTGATTGTCGATTCAGTTTTAGTCAGCAACTTTGTGCAAATAAGCACAGAACTGGCTGAAAAATTGGCTACCAGCAAAACCAACAAAGCATGATTAACAATAAAATTCATTGGATTTGCAATAATTAAAACGCCCATGTATCCACCAATAATGGTCAACCATTTAGCAAGCGTCACTTTGTCTTTTAAAACAAAAGCGGCCATGAGAGTTGTCAAAAAGGGTTCTGTCAAACCAATCGCTGAAGCCTCAGCTATTGGTAAATGACGATAGGCATAATAGGTGCAAGAAAGGGCAGTGCAATAAAAAAACACACGCAAAAGATGTAAGGAGTGCCGCTTAGTTTTAAAGGTTTGTAGCCCTGAGGAAAAGACAAATGGCAATGTAAACATAAAGCCGAAGGAACATCTTAAAAAAACAAGAATAAATCCACTTGTCTCAGAATCTAATTTTTTTGCAAAAGACACGGCGGTTGTGATGCTGAGCGACCAAAGCAGCATCCATAAGACGCTTTGTCTGTGATGAGAGAGAGAAGAGAAAATGTTTCGCATCATTATCCTTGTAAGGCCAGCTTTGTTTTGAGCAAAGCCCGAAATGGCTGTACCAATGAAACATCTTCTCTTTCGTAAAGTCAACTTTTTAAAAATGAATCACCCGTCCATAAGCATCTAAAACAGCCTCGTGCATCATCTCTGACAATGTTGGATGGGGGAATATGGTGTGCATTAATTCTTTTTCTGTTGTCTCTAAGGTTTTGGCAAGAGTAAATCCTTGGATCAATTCTGTAACCTCACATCCAATCATGTGCGCACCTAATAATTCACCGGTTTTGGCATCAAAAATGGTTTTAACCAATCCTTCCGATTCCCCCAAAGCCATCGCTTTACCATTTCCTTTAAACGGAAATCGTCCAACCTTAACCTCGAATCCAGCTGCTTTGGCTTTATCTTCGGTTAGTCCTACGCTTGCAACTTGCGGTAAGCTATAGGTACATCCAGGGATCATGTCTTTTTTCATAGGATGAACGTCTTTTATGCCCGCAATTCTTTCAATACAAATAATCCCCTCATGGGATGCTTTGTGAGCAAGC
Organism: Alphaproteobacteria bacterium; assembly: GCA_947475175.1. Lineage (GTDB taxonomy): Bacteria > Pseudomonadota > Alphaproteobacteria > Paracaedibacterales > CAIULA01 > CANJLN01. The sequence goes on along the minus strand of CANJLN010000010.1, from coordinate 13,074 downwards.
CAAGGAGCTCCTGCTACATCACCAATAGCATAAATGCCAGGTTCAGCCGTTTCTGACCATTCATTGGTGAGGATTTGGCCGCGCTCTACCTTAACTTTTGTACTCTCTAAACCAAGATCTTCGGTGTTGCCAATAATACCAATGGCAACAATAACCGCATCAACGGTTAAAGTTTGTGATTTTTTGTCACTGCCTTCGATTGTGGCTGTCACATTATTGTCTGTTGTTTTTATGTCTTTGACGGTTGAGTTTAAATGAAACTGCATCCCTTGTTTGGTAAAGCTTTTTAAAGCTAAGTTTGAGATTTCAGCATCCTCTTGTGGTAAAATCCGATCGAGCATTTCAACAACAGTAACTTCAGCCCCGAGGGTTTTATAAAAGCTGGCAAATTCAATACCAATGGCGCCTGAGCCTATGATCAGTAAAGATTTTGGCATAAAGGTTGGCGTCATTGCTTGTTTGGCGGTCCACAGTCTTGGGTGCTCTTTTGTATTTGGTAAAAATCGAGCGCGTGCGCCAGTTGCAATGATGATGTGTTTGCTTGTTAACGTTTCTTTCTTGCCGTCTTTGTCGGTGACAGCTAACGCACCAGCCTTTTCAAATCGCCCATGACCGTCATAAACAGTGACTTTGTTTTTCTTTAAAAGATGTTTGATGCCGGCAGCCAGTTGTCCTGAGATGGTTCGCGATCGTGCAATAATTTTTCCGAGATTAATTTTTACGTCCTTAACCTCAATACCAAACTCATCGGCATGATCAATCAGATGTTTAATTTCAGCAGACCTTAATAGGGCTTTGGTTGGAATACATCCCCAGTTCAAGCAAACACCTCCTAGGTGTTCTTTTTCAACCAAGGCGACTTTCATTCCCAATTGAGATGCGCGAATAGCAGACACATATCCACCAGGGCCACCACCTATGACAATCACATCAAATTGACTCATTCAAACTATTCCACAAATTTTTTATTGATTTGCTTCTACCATAAAGTGGACAGCGTATTCTTGCCAAATGAATTTTAATGTTTTTGGTGGTTTGCTGCATACAAATGATGCTCTTTGATATAATCAAGCGTGTTTAAAGATAAAAATGCAGAGGATCTTTCTTCTGTCAAAAGATCAGTGCGCACTTTTGCGGAAGAACAATCATAAAGATATTGATCAATTTTCATAAGAGATATGTTGGCTGCTAGGGGCTTTGTAAAGGGATTAATAGAGGAGGGGACAAAGCGTAGAATGATGATAATTTCATCATATTCTGAAAAGTCACTTTCATGCTGAGCCCATTTTTCATAAGAATCTTGGCCAACGATTGCGTAAAGCTTGCCTTTAATTTGTGATTTCATTTGTTTGTAATCGGCTTTGTGATCCTCATCTTGGATGAAATAAATAACTTTTTCTCTATTGTCCTGTAACAGCATCTCTAGCATTTTGATGCGGTTAGATATGTCCGCTTGGTACGTTTTGTTTTTAAAACTGTTAATAACAACAATGACCGCATCGACTCCTTTTTTCTGAATGGTCTGCACGATAATATCCCGATGCGCTAGGGTTGGTGGGTCAAAACATCCCCAGTAAATGGCGTAGGTACCGGATAAGATGGTGTCATTCTCGCATTTATTGCGAGAATCTTTAGATCCTCGGAACAAGTCCGAGGATGATAGTGTGGAGTCCGGAAATAATTGGGATGGAGATTGATGGATAGCTGAACTGGCTGATGAAATAGATTCAGCTAAAGCCTTAAAGCTTGAACATAGGCAAAAAATAACGAAGAAGTAGCGTAGAAACTGGTTCATCTTCTCAATTTTCCTCAGCTCTATTCAACAACGATAAAATCTCTCTTATATCCTCTGGCAAAGGAGCTTCAAATTCCATAACTTTTTTGCTATTGGGATGGATGAATTTCAACTTTGCTGCATGTAGGGCTTGTCTTTTAAATGCCAAAATTTCAGGGGGGCAAATTTTAGCAGAGGGTGATGATTTTCTGCCATACAAAGGATCACCAATAACAGGACAACCTATGTGAAGGCTGTGAACCCTGATCTGATGTGTTCTTCCTGTTTCTAAAATAAATTCCACCCAACTTAATTTCAGTTCTTGCTTTGGTCCCAGTCCCCACATCTTTTTGGTTATATAGTTGGTGATCGCAAGCTTGCCAGTATTTTCTCGAACAACAGCCATTTTCTGACGATTCCTGGGGTGTCTGCCGATTTGAGTTTCGATTTTGCCCTGCATAGGATGGGGATGCCCCCATACCAAAGCCCAATAGACACGACTCAAGATTTTTTGATTATCTTCAACAGAAAATTGAGCTGATAAAGCTATATGAGCGGCGTCATTCTTTGCAACAACCATCAAACCGCTGGTGTCTTTATCCAAACGATGAACAATACCTGGACGCTTAACACCACCAATGCCTGATAAAGAATCTCCGCAATGAGCGAGCAATGCATTCACAAGAGTCGAGTCATAATGCCCCGGGGCTGGATGAACGACCATGCCAGGGGCTTTGTTGATGACCAATAAATCTTCGTCCTCAAAAACAATGTCTAAATCAATGATTTGAGGTTTGGGCAGAGCCTCTTCTAATGGGGGAGGAGAGATGGTGTATTGTTCCCCCGTTTTGATCTTATAACTTAAAGAAGTAATAGGCTCATCGTTGCAAAGCACACAAGACTTTTCAATCCAGTCTTGCAAACGACTGCGGCTGTATTCAGGAAATTTTGCTGTTAAAAATTTGTCTAAGCGTTGGTTTGCCTCATTGGACAATACCTCGCAAGACAGGAAATCAAGGTTTCCAGGGTTCATAATCAGATGCATTATGTTTGGTTGTTTGTGGATGTAAAAGAGAAGATTGATCAGGGCGGTGAGCCAAAATTGTTCCTGTTAAATTAGGTAAATGCCCTTTTTGCCAATCATGAGTGTGATTATCGGATGGAATATCGTTATGTGTGTAATGCAGCCAGCCGTGCCACTGAGCCGGAACTTTAGAAGCCTCGGCTTTCCCCTTATACAGAACCCACCGTCTGGATTTTCGGTGTTTATTTTGTTTTCTTTCCTGAAAATAGCGATTGCCGAACGTATCAATGCCGACAAGAACTCCTTTCCACCAGGTGAATAAAATAATGCTTAGGTCCATATTAATTTTTGTAAATAGTTGCTAAATCCTGAAGCATCTTCATAGCCTCAGGTCGAGGACGTTGAAAACAATTGCGACCAATGATTGAACCAAATCCACCGCCAGCCTTAATGTCTTTTGCATCTTGTAAAACGCTGCCGGTGTCTTTGCTTTCACCACCAGAGAAAATGACCATACGGCGCCCCTTAAAGCAGCAGTCCGCCACATGTTTAACGCGATCAGCCATGGTGTCAATTTTGATGCCGTATTTTATATAGTTTTGGTTGGCTTCGGAAATTTCTAGATACGCGGAGGGAAGCTTAACCTTTATGATATGGGCCCCCAATAACGCTGCCATATGAGCACCATAACTGATAACATCAATAGCGGTTTCACCTTCTTTGCTCAAATTTCCACGCGCATAAGACCAAATAACAACAGCAAGGCCACATGCTTTGGCTTCCATGGATAACTCTCTGATTTCTTCAAAGAGATCTAAGGATGCATCAGAACCTGGGTAGATTGTAAAACCAATAGCTGAACACCCCAAACGCAAGGCGTCATGAACGCTCGCTGTAACAGCCTGGTCCGGTGGATTGTTTTTAGCAGTCAAGCTGTTGCTGCTATTCATCTTTAAGATGGTTGGAACGGCGCCTGCAAATGTATCAGCCCCTGCTTCTAAAGCGCCAAGAGGTGCTGCATAACCAGAAAGGCCAGCATCCAAAGCCATTTGATAATGGTAATGCGGATCAAGAGCGGCTGGGTTTGCAGCAAAACTGCGGTCGGGGCCATGTTCAAATCCCTGATCAACGGCCAAGATCATTATTTTCCCTGATCCTGCTAATTTTCCGTGCATCAGAAACCGCGCCAGGTTTGTCTTGCTGCCAGGGTTGTCGCTTTCGTAAAAGCCTAGGATCTTTTTAACGCGTTGAGTCACTCGCATGAATTTGAGCCAAACCTAAGATGAATCTTGCTTTTATAATAAGGGAAGACATGGCTTGTTCACAATGGGTTTGTTTCGTAGAATTTTAATTCGATCCTCTTTCTCTTTGCTGCAAATGAGCTCTAATTGCGACAAGGCTTTCAAGATTTTTTCTCGCATCTGGCCAGTATGATTTGATACTGGTAAACAATTTAGCAAGGCGAAGGGTTTAGTCGTTTTTTAACTATTTATGTGCTATACAGAAATTGATGCTGCAGAGTGCGTTGTAAGATTAGAATCCCTTGGCCCAATTATTATCCTCGGGAGCTGTCCCTGCTGAGACTGTGGTTTCAGTATATGGTACCCACCTGGTCACTTGGCCACGAGAGGATCGAAATCTGACGGCTCAGGCGGCATCACCTTGATTTTCCGGTTATATTCCCGTGTCATCCATAAAAAAAGCCCCATCAAGGGGCTTTCGTTTGTATTAAGAAAAAGAAGTTTATCCTTCTTCTTCATGATCGAGAACATCTGGGATGTCATCAAGGTCTTCACCCAGATCGGACGTATCTTCCATCAATCCGCCATCATCTTCGATTTCGCCATCAATATCGTCAACCAGAGCAATATCGTCAACCAATACTGCTTCGTCTAGACCAACACCAACATCCTTCGTTGCTTCAGCTGCAGCACGCCCACGACGACCGCGTGTCGGAACTTGAATTTCAAAAATCGATCCGCACTTAGGGCAATTGATCGGTGTTTTGCGTAAATCATAAAAACGAGAACTGCAACCATGGCAGGTGCGTTTTGTTCCCCACTCTAACTTAACCACTATCTGAGCCTTTCTTTTTTTATGAACATATTAAAAAATGTGAAGTTCAATATGTACATTATCTTTTGGAGATTAGCAATATTTTCAAGAGTGATGTTGTCTGGAATTTCGAGATTGTTGTGGATGTTTTAATAACAACCCAGGTTAGGTTAAATTTTGATTAAAATTTGATGGTTTAGAGTTAAAGTTATTAACAGGGAGTCAAATAGAAAAAGATAGATTAAAAATGTTTGAATTTTCGCCTGTCATTTCAGTGGGACGGATAAGAAGAAATAAAAAATCGTTTAAAAACAACGAGTTATTTTTAAAGCTTAAAGCTTGGGCAGAGACTGGAAACCTGAGGGTTTGCTTGGTATTTTTCGAGTACCCCACAAACTATCCACATAGTTATCCACAGATTTCGTGGATAAAAATTAACTCTTTGTTAATCTCTTTGTTTTGCTTATGTTTTAGATCATCTCACTTATTTTAAGTGCATTCATTTAACCAAAAAAGATACAACCTTATGCCTGATTTAGAATCTGATCTTAACAACTCAAATACCTTAAAAGAAGGTGCTGCCTTTATTGATTGTGCAGTGACAACGCTCCCTTCATTACCTGGTGTTTATAGAATGATTAATGACAAGGGGGTGGTTTTGTATGTTGGAAAAGCAAACAACCTCAAAAAGAGGGTTTATTCTTACACTCAAGTTCATAAACTTACCAATCGTCTGCAACGGATGGTTTCAGAAACAAGAAATCTAGAGATTGTGACTACGCATACCGAAACTGAGGCGTTATTGCTTGAGAGTAATCTAATAAAGAAACTGCAGCCTCGTTATAACATTCTTTTAAAAGATGATAAATCTTTCCCCTATATTTTACTGACAAAGGATCACGCTTTTTCTAGAATCTTTAAACATCGAGGCCCTCAAGATGTGGCGGGCGATTATTTCGGCCCGTTTGCCTCTATCCTTGCTGTTGATGAAACAATTTTGACTTTGCAACGCGTTTTTCAACTTCGGAATTGCCAAGACACTTATTTTGCAAATAGAACCCGCCCTTGTCTTCAGTATCATATTAAGAGATGCACAGCTCCTTGTGTTGGGTTGATTTCAAAAGATGACTATGACGAAAATCTAAAGCAAGCGCAGAACTTTCTTTTAGGAAAAACGGATTGGGTTCAACGGCAGTTGGCTTTGAAAATGAATGAAGCCAGTGAGCAGTTGAACTTTGAAAAAGCGGTTACCTATCGCGATCGCATCCGTCTTTTAACACAGATTCAAAGCCGTCAATGTATCAATATTAGTGCTCTTGAAAATGGTGATGTGATTTCCCTTGTGCAAATGGGTGGAAAGGCTTGCGTTCAAATTTTCTTTTTTCGTCACGGCAGAAATCTTGGAACAGAATCATTTATGCTGAGTCACAGCAATGAACAAAACAACGAAGCAGTTATGGCTGCCTTTGTTAATCAGTTTTACCGAGAGCGTCCTCCTGCACCTGTAGTATTGTTAAGTCACAGTCCAGAGGAATTTGAGCTGATAACGAAAGCTTTAAAACTTCAACATGGTCAAATAACGAAGTGGGAAGTTCCCAAATTAGGCCTTAAAAAAGAATTGATCGATCATGCCCTGTCAAATGCGAAAGGAAATTTAGAACGTTTGCACGCCGAAAATGCGTCAATCAAAAAGGTCTTTCATGACTTAGTGGATATATTTTATCTGTCAAAAGTTCCAGAGCGAATTGAAATCTATGATAACAGTCACATTCAAGGCACAGATGCGTACGGGGTTATGGTTGTTGCAAACCAAGAGGGGTTTGATAAAAAATCTTACCGAAAATTTGCTATCAAAAACGCACATAATAAAGCGGATGATTACGCGATGATGCGTGAAGTTATGAGGAGAAGATTTTCACATCAAGAAGAGTGGCTTCTGCCCGACCTTTTGTTAATTGATGGAGGGCAGGGGCATCTGAGTAGTGTTTTAGAAGTTATGCGTGAAATGAATGTGGATATCCCGGTTGCTGGTATTGCGAAGGGGGTTGATCGTAATGCAGGAAAGGAAACGTTTTACATGTCTGAGAAAGAACCTTTTTCTTTGTCAGGAAACAGCAGTGTTTTGCATTTTCTTCAACGCCTCAGAGACGAAGCACATCGCTTTGCAATTGGGACACACCGTGCAAAAAGACAAAAAAAAATAAAGCAATCTCTTCTTGATGAAATTTCTGGAATAGGACCTTCTCGTAAGAAAAAATTATTGCAGCATTTTGGTTCAGCTCAACACGTTGCAAAAGCAGGGCTGACGGATCTGCAGCTTGTGGAAGGAGTAAGTAAATCTATTGCTATGAAAATCTATCAACATTTTCATGACCGGTGAGAATTGATTCAAAAAGAGAAAAATAAATTTTCAAAAACAGCAGCCTGGACTTTGCCTTAGGTTGTTGGTAAAATGTCAGTGTTTTAGTTGTTATTTATGGAGAATGTGACATAGCTCGAGTTAATCAGGACCCGACTTCGAATAGAGAGGGAACACGCAATGATGGTCCGAGGATCAATCAAGAAATTACGGCGCAAAAGGTAAGGCTGATTGATGAGCACGGGGAAATGGCTGGAATCGTTGGTAGATCAGAAGCTCTCGGTATGGCCCAACAAGCGGGGCTGGATCTGGTTGAAATCGTACCTAACTCTGAACCGCCTGTTTGTAAAATATTAGACCACGGTAAGTTTAAATATGAGCAACAGAAAAAAAAGGCTGAAGCTAAAAAGAAGCAAAAAGTCATCGAACTAAAAGAAATTCAAATGCGTCCCATGATTGATGACAATGACTTCGAGGTCAAGTGTCGCGCTATTAAACGCTTTCTTGAAGAGGGGAATAAGGTTAAGGTGTGCATGAGATTTCGTGGTCGTGAGCTGAGTCACCAAGAAATTGGTATGGATCTTTTGTTAAAAGTTAGAGAAGATTTCGATGAAATTGCAAAAGTTGAGAACTTGCCGAAACTTGAAGGACGGCAGATGATAATGGTTATGGCTCCAAAATAGTCAAATAGAATAACCAACCAAAACAGAAAGGGTCTGGGTTAGACAATGAATTTTTTTTTAGTTATCCACGTATTTATTACAATGGCATTAATAGGGGTGATTTTACTGCAACGCAGTGAAGGCGGTGGCGGTCTTGTTGGTGGAAGCAGCAGTTCTGGCAATATGTTTACAGCACGGGGGGCAGCAAACTTATTGACCCGTGTAACGGCTGTTTTGGCGGCGCTTTTCATTGGTAATTGCATTTTAATGACGGTCATGACGAGTAGTCAGATCCGTAATTCAACTTCTTTCTTGGATACACCTGCCTCTCAACCGGTTTCACAATCAGATAAGAAATAATGGTTCCTCGTTATATTTTTATAACAGGAGGGGTAACTTCTTCCTTGGGAAAGGGGCTTGCATCGGCAGCCCTTGGAGCTTTGCTTCAAGCGCGTGGTTTTTCCGTTATATTAAGAAAACTGGATCCTTATTTGAATGTGGATCCAGGGACGATGAGCCCGTATCAGCATGGAGAAGTTTATGTTACCGATGATGGGACTGAAGCAGACCTTGATTTGGGACATTATGAACGGTTTACTGGTGTACCTGCGCGTTCAAGTGACTATGTTACGACTGGCAAAATTTATTCAACAGTTTTGAGCAAAGAGCGTCGCGGAGATTATCTTGGCGCTTGTGTCCAAGTTATTCCTCACATTACAGATGAAATAAAATACTTTGTGACAAATGAAACCGAAGGAGCTGATTTTGTTTTGTGCGAAATTGGTGGAACGGTCGGTGACATTGAAGGCTTGCCTTATTTAGAGGCGATTCGTCAGCTTAGAAATGATTTAGGACGTGAACACACGATGTTTGTGCATCTTACTCTTTTGCCTTATATTTCCACGGCAGGGGAGCTTAAGACAAAACCAACACAACATTCTGTTAAAGAACTGCTGAGCGTTGGTATTCAAGCTGATCTTTTGCTGTGTAGAAGTGACCGTCCCATTCCTGTTGAAGCTAAACGAAAGCTCGCGCAATTTTGTAACGTCCAAAGCGAAAACGTGATTGCTGCTTTAGATGCAGAGAATATATACCAAGTTCCTTTGCAATATCACGAAGAAGGATTTGATCGACAAGTTTGCAAATTCTTTAACGTGGAAAAACCTGTGACAAGCCTGAGTCGTTGGCAGAAAGTTGTTGATGATTTTAAAAATCCTAAATCAACTGTTAGAATAGGCATTGTTGGCAAATATGTGCAGCTTTTGGATGCCTATAAATCCATCATTCAAGCTTTAGCCCATGGTGGTATTCAACATCACGTTCTTCCTGAATTGGTTTGGATTGATTCTGAAAAAGAAGACGATGTGATAAACCAGCTCAAGACTGTGGATGGTATTTTGGTTCCAGGTGGTTTTGGTGAACGTGGAATAGGGGGCAAATTGCTTGCTGCTCAATACGCTCGCGTGAATAAAATTCCTTATTTTGGCATTTGTTTTGGGATGCAATTAGCAGTTATAGAGGCTTGTCAAAATCAATTGAGTTTGAAAGAAGCGTCCAGTACTGAATTTGGTCCAACGAAAGAGCCAGTTGTTGGTTTATTGACAGAATGGGCAAGTGATGCGGGTGTGCAGTTGCGATCTGAAACCAGTGATTTGGGGGGCACAATGCGTTTGGGAGCGTACCCTTGTTCTTTAGAAAAAGGATCTTTGGTTCATAAAATCTATGGTCAAGATTTGATTCATGAGCGTCATCGTCACCGTTATGAGGTTAATAAAACTTATTGTGAAAGATTAAAAAGTGTTGGAATACGTTTCTCTGGTTTTTCTCCTGATGGCCGCTTGCCAGAAATGATGGAAAGAACCGATCATCCGTGGTTTGTCGGTGTTCAGTTCCATCCCGAACTAAAATCAAGACTTTTTGAACCGCATCCTCTGTTTGCTGCTTTTATAAAGGCCGCTTCAGATTCTAAGAAAGGTCATTAAATGCGCCACTTAAAAATTGGATCTTTAACCGTTGGAAATGACCTGCCACTTACCATCATAGCAGGCCCATGTCAGATGGAAAGCCGTGAACATGCGTTGATGATGGCAGCTGAATTGGTTGAATTATCCAAAAAATTAGGTTTTGGCCTTATTTACAAAACCTCTTTTGATAAAGCAAACCGCACAAGTGTAAAAGGTGTTCGTGGCATTGGATTAGAGGCAAGTTTGCTCATCTTTTCTGAGATTAAAGAAAAGTTTGGCTGTCCTGTGATAACGGATATTCATACCCCTGAACAATGCCTTCTTGCAGCCTCTGTTGTTGATGTTTTGCAAATCCCTGCTTTTCTTTGTCGTCAGACGGATCTTTTGCAAGCAGCAGCTGAAACGGGGAAAACTCTAAACATTAAAAAAGGGCAATTTTTAGCACCCTGGGATATGAAAAACGTGATTTCAAAAATGGAAGCGTTTGGTAATGAACAGGTGATGCTGTGTGAGCGTGGTGCTAGCTTTGGGTACAATACACTTGTGTCTGATATGAGATCATTACCCATCATGGCAAGCACCGGTTATCCTGTTATTTTTGATGCAACCCATTCCGTTCAACAACCAGGCGGGCAAGGGGAGACAACTGGCGGGCAACGCGAGTTCGCCCCTGTCTTAGCGCGTGCAGCCGTTGCAACAGGTATTGCCGGCGTTTTCTTGGAAACGCACGAAAATCCAGACTGTGCACCAAGTGATGGCCCCAACATGATTCATTTAAAAGACATGGAAAAAGTATTGCGCGAATTAATGGCTTTTGATCTGGTGGCCAAGAAGTATCCTAGGTGGATTTCTTAGTATTTTCTTAACAAAATAGCCAGTTTACGGTATGCTAGAGGCATACCATATCAATATTCTTCCGGAGATTACCTTGTCAGAAATCGTTAATATCCTTGCTCGTGAAATTTTAGATTCCCGGGGAAATCCGACTGTTGAAGTTGACGTTATGTTGGAATGCGGCAGTTTGGGTCGGGCTGCGGTCCCATCAGGGGCATCGACAGGGTCATTTGAGGCGATTGAAAGACGGGATGGTGACTCCAAGCGTTATAATGGCAAGGGTGTTCTCAGCGTTGTTGAATCTATTCAAGGAGAAATCTTTGAAGCCCTTGTGGCAATGGAGGCAGAAGACCAACGTGATATTGACCAAACTTTAATTGAACTCGATGGGACTTCAAATAAATCACGCCTTGGTGCCAATGCAACCTTGGGCGTGAGTTTGGCTGTTGCAAAGGCAGCAGCTCAATCAGTTGGGTTGCCTTTATATCGTTATATCGGTGGGACAAATGCACGTCAGTTACCAATGCCCATGATGAATATATTAAACGGTGGGGCACACGCTGATAACCCCGTTGATATTCAAGAATTCATGATTATCCCAAGTTCAGCGACTAATATTTCAGATGCGGTTAGAATGGGTGCCGAGGTATTTCATTGTTTTAAGTCTCTTCTTAAGAAAGCAGGACTCAATACGAATGTGGGTGATGAGGGCGGTTTAGCGCCAGCTCTTAATAGTTCTCGTGAGGCTTTGGATTACATTATGCAAGCGATTGAAAAAGCCGGTTATAAAACAGGCCGTGATTTTCATTTGGCGTTGGATGTAGCATCGAATGAACTTTTTAAAGATGGTAAATATACCTTAGAGGGTAAAATACTCTCATCAGCGGAGCTGGTTGACTACTACGTGGCTTTGGCCAAAGACTATCCGCTCATTTCGATCGAAGATGGTTTGGCAGAAGATGATTGGAATGGTTGGAATTTATTAACGTCAAAATTGGGTGATAAATTACAAATTGTTGGCGATGATTTGTTTGTAACGAATCCCATTCGTTTGAAAAAAGGGATTGAACAAAAATCCGCTAACGCTATTTTGATTAAATTAAACCAAATTGGCACCTTAAGCGAAACTTTGGATACAATTCAACTCGCCCATAGGGCCGGATTTAAGACGATTATTTCTCATAGATCAGGTGAGACAGAAGACACAACTATTTCTGATTTGGCAGTTGCAACCAATGCCGGTCAAATTAAAACAGGATCTCTCTGCCGTTCTGATCGTGTTTCCAAATATAATCGCTTGATTCGAATTGCTGAGGAATTGGGCGAAATGAGTTCGTTTACGGGGATATAATTATGTTTGCAGCATCAAGAGATGGTGTTTTACCAGAAGTTAAAGGATTTTCTTTTCCCTCTTTATTAGGGGAAAAACGCCTTCGTGATATTCTCGGGCCCTTTTTGACATTGTGCATTATGGCTTATTTTGTTTATCACATTTTTCAAGGGGAACGTGGTCTATTGGCTTGGTTGCGCCTGCAACAAAAGATTAAAGAAGACGAAATCGTTTTAGTCGATCTTCAAAGTCAACGTGAAGTTTTGGAGAGAAAAGTGTATCTTCTACGTCCCGACAGCTTGGATAGAGATATGCTAGAAGAAAGAGTGCGTCTTTTGCTTAATTTTGCTCGTCCGGATGAAGTTGTGATCCGTGATGGTGCACCTGAGCGGAAGAAGTAGGTTCTTTATTTTCTTTATCCTATTGTGTCATTCTCGGACTTGTTTCGAAGATGACACCTAAAAAATTCACCCCTTCATACTTCCTTTCAAACTTTGATAAAGGGCGAGGGGGGTTAAACAAAACCACAAAACAAAACTGCACACAATATAAGTGGTGAGCAGGTGATCGAGGTTTAATTCAAACTTATAAAAATAAGTCAGGCTCAAAACAGAGCCCAGCATAAAAGCAATCATGCAAAAATAAAGTGCACTTCTTCCCCAAAATCCGAGCCATACTTTCATAAGATTATTCAATTTAGGGGTTTCTTTCTCTTCTTTAGGAATAATTTGAGGCTTGCTAGCTCTTTCAAGAGCAGCTTCTAATGTATTTGTTTCCTCAATTGTCTCTTCTGATAATTGTTGCCATAAATCCCCTTGTTGCCAAGTCACATTTTTCACTTCTTCCGCATTAAAGTCAGAAGGAAGTAGCAGATGAATGGGTTTTTGCGATTCGGAAAGATTAGTCATGATAACTCCTCGTTGAGTCCATAGGTATCTACACAAGTCTGCAAAAGATGGTTTAGTATTTCTCTAGTGTTGTTCATTAGGGTGGTGTTTAGTGTGGTTTTAGAGGCAAGATTAGAGCGTCGTTATAAGAAACTAGTAAGATCTCATATGATGTCGAGTGATTT
>CANJLN010000009.1 GCA_947475175.1 Alphaproteobacteria bacterium | reverse complement strand
TTAAAAAAATCGTCGACAAACGTAAACAATTCTGTGATATCTTTTTTCATTAGAGGGATCTGTTTTGTTGTTTTTCTCTAAAATTATAACTAAAACATCCCTCTACCCTTTGCAAATACTCACTTCTAATCCCGAACTCGCGTTAATACAGCCCCACCTGTTCTTTTGATGTCATCAATCATGAGTGTTGTGCTTCTCCTGGCAGCGATTGGTGTTATGGTTTGGTATTACGCAGTTCATCTAAAGTCAGGGCATCAGGGCATAACCATACAAAAAGAGCCTGTTTTTCAAGCTCCAACCCCTTCGATGATTGCGACAAAGAAATACTTTCTCATTGTTGCATTATTGCTTCTGTTACAAGTAGTGTTTGGAGTAATAACCGCCCATTATACAGTTGAGGGCAATGCTTTTTTTGGTATTAGAACAGGAGAAATTCTGCCATACTCAGTTTCAAGAACCTGGCATGTTCAATTGGCATTATTTTGGATTGCAACGGCTCTTCTCGGCACAGGTCTTTATTTAGCACCCATGATCTCAGGATACGAGCCACCATATCAAAGATGGGGGGTTAATTTTCTGTGGGTATGCCTGGTTATTATTGTTTTAGGGTCGATGACTGGTGAATGGTTTGGAATTCAGCAGTTCCTTTCATTAAAAATGAATTTCTGGTTTGGACATCAAGGGTATCAATATGTTGACTTGGGTCGTTTTTGGCAATCATTTTTAATGGTTGGTCTTTGTGTTTGGTTAATTCTAATGGTTCGTGCCATGATGCCAGCTCTAAGAAATAAGACGCAGAACAGGAGTTTGCTTTTCCTCTTTTGCATTGCTGTTTTTACAATTACTGCTTTTTACGGTGCTGGGTTTATGTGGGGAGAGCATACCAATCTTGCTATTGTAGAATATTGGCGTTGGTGGGTTGTCCACCTTTGGGTCGAAGGAATATTTGAGATTTTCACCACGACCGCTGTTGCATTCTTATTTGTTAATTTAGGATTGCTTGATCGTCATAAAGCGACAAAAACTGTTTTGTTAGCAACCAGTATCTATGCTTTTGGTGGAATTATAGGTCTCTTTCATCATCTGTATTTCACAGCCACGCCACAAACAGTTATCATATTAGGCGGTATTTTTAGTGCTTTAGAGGTCGTTCCTTTAACCTTAATGGGTTTTGAGGCGTATCATAATTATGAAATTAGTAAATCCTCTCCTTGGGTTGCAATCTATAAATGGCCAATTTACTTCTTTATTGCTGTAAGTTTCTGGAATTTAGTAGGCGCAGGTTTGTTTGGATTTTTAATCAATATGCCATCAGCTCTCTATCATGTTCAAGGTTTAAACACAACACCTTTACATGCTCACGCAGCTCTTTACGGTGTATATGGAAATCTGTCAATCGGGTTACTCCTTTTTTGTATGAATTCTTTTATCAACAAGAAAAATATTATTCGCGATGAGAAGCTTGTTTCGTGGGTGTTCTGGCTTTTGAATGTGGGCATTGCAAGTATGTGTTTCTTTAGCTTATTACCTGTTGGTTTATATCAGGCTTGGACAAGTATTACACATGACATGTGGTATGCACGTTCTGAACATTTTACTTCGCAACCAATAGTGCACATGTTTATTTGGATGCGTGCTTTTGGCGACACATTATTCGGCCTGGGCTCGCTTGGTTTAGTTGTTCTTGTAATTAAAAAGATGATATATCGAAGGTAAGAGATTTATCCCCTGGGTATAGAGTCCAATGATGACAAAAACTGAGCAAGACTCACAAATTGCTCAACGCTCAAGTTTTCTGCTCTTTCCGTTGGTGCGATATTCAATGTCTCAAAGGCTTTATTTAAATCCCCCTCAGGGAAAACACTCTTAAGGCTTACACGAAGCATTTTTCGTCGTTGACCAAAAGCAGCCCCTGTCATTTTTTCGATAAAGGGAACGAGATCTAAATCTTTTTTCTCCAATTTTTTAGGGACAAGATGGATCACTGAAGAAAAAACTTTAGGAGCTGGTTTAAAGACATGCGGGGGAAGGTCAAATACAAGCGTCACATCACACAAATATTGGCACAACACCGATAAACGACCATAGTCCTTGTTCCCATGTTCTGCTGTGATTCGAAGAGCGACTTCTTTTTGGAACATGAGAGTAAGTGAAGAGATGTTAGATAAATTATGCAGCCAATTAATTAAGAGCTGCGTGCCAATATTGTAAGGGAGATTGGCAATAATTTTCATAGAACCATCAACTAAACTCTGGAAATTGGTCTTTAGAGCGTCTCCTTCAACGATTGATAAAACACCTTCGCTCAACTTAACCAATTCAGCAAGTGCATCAATGCACTTTGAATCTTTTTCGATTGCAAAGACTTTGTCCGGTTCCAGCTCAAGAATTGCACGCGTGAGCCCGCCTGGCCCGGGCCCTATTTCGATTACAGTACATCCCTTTAAAGGAGCCGCAATTTTTGCAATGCGGCGCGTTATATCAAGATCTAAAAGAAAATTCTGCCCTAATTTTTTGGAAAAGCCATGCCGACTTAACAGTCCATTGTCTCCAACAACTTGTCGAAGGGGGAGAAGGCTTTTGTATTGATTATCCGGCAAGAGCTGCTGACTCTTGTTTTGAGGAGACCACAGATGAAACGGCTGATTTATCATCAATAAAAGAAACGCTTTTTAGCTTGTTAAATTCACGCGTTGCAATCTTGTTGAGTTTTTCTTGTTCCAAAGACATTCGAATCTCATCAGGTTTCGGTAACTTTTCTTCGGGTGATTCTTTCGTGCATACCATAGCCACAATCAAATGATCTTCCTGCCGGATAGGCATATGACACTGTCCAATTTTGGCGTTATGAAAAAGTTTTTGGAAACCAGCCGGCAGGCTATTAAAGCTTGCCTTGTTAGAGATTTCACACTCGTATCCATGATCCTTCGCCTTTTGGGACAACCTATCACAAGACTTTATTTGATGCATTTCTTGGATATGAGTGTCGATCATTTGATATTGCGCTTCGGTCATATCATCGGTGAAAGGGATATAAACTTGTCTGTACGTGATTTCAGTTTGACCGTAAGCTGGTTGTCCCGCCATCTTTATGTCTTTCACAAGGATAATTTTATACCCCATGGTTGTGCGAATAGGCGTCGAGAACTCTCCAATGTGTAAGTTCTGAATGTTTGCCTCAACAGGTGGTTCCATTTGCCCTTGAGTCATCCATCCAACATGACCGCCCTTTGCAGACGATGTTGCTTGGGAAAATTGCTGGGCTATAACGTGAAAGTGTGCCCCCGCTTTTAATTGCTGATGAATTCTATCGGCATCTTTTTTGATGATTGATTCTTGATTAGGATTTTCCACTCGAAGGAAAATTTCAAAAAGGTCATATTGGTTTTTATTTTTATTTTGTTGAATTTTTGAAAGTTCTGCCGATACGTCCTTTTCATTAATGTGCACAATCCCGCCAAAGGCATCACGAACGGTGCGAACCCAAGAAATCTGAGCTCTTAATCGATCTTCCAATGTCTTAATCGAAATACCTTGTTTTTTAAACATTTCCTTCATTTGGTCAACAGTCATGCCATTATCAGAAGATATGTTTTTCAACCCATCTGTAATTTCTGCTTCGCTTACAAATATTTTCTGTTCTTTTGAAGCTTGCAATTGAATTTTCTCATCAATTAAACTTTTTTTAACTTGTTCTTTTATGGTTTCAAACATCTGCTGATTGTTAGCCATCCCTGATGTTAACAAAATGAGTTTGGCCCGGTCATAGATATCTTGCTTGCTAATAGCATCTTTATTGACAATCACAGCAATTTCCGCACCGTCTTTTGCTTTGATAGGAGGAGCTGAAACAATTGGCTCTGCTTTTGATTTTTCCTTTGGTTTTTCCTGTGACTTTTCTCTTATTTCTTTTTTTGCCTCTGTTTTTGGCTGAGGAGAAAGAGAGCCTATCGCTGATGCAGGAACAGGAGCAAGTGAACTAGCAGAAAGAACTGTAGAGCTTACTAAAATAATGGAAAAAATTTTCTGAATCATAAATTTTTTAGTCATGTTGGCCTTTTAAAAAATACAGCAAGCATCTATGCATCCGCTTTAAAGCGTGGTAATTCTAGATACAGGACGTCTTTCTTTTTTTTGAGCTTTTAATAACGGTGTATCCGCGTATGTCATCATACATCATATTTATATAATACCTTTATAAGTAATATTCCAGAAAAACATGTTATTAATATCTCGATACCTCTTTAAAAAAATGACCGTTACAATCGCTCTCTTAACGATCATTTTCATAGGAGCAATCTGGTTAACACAATCTTTGCGGTTTATTGAAGTGATTGTTAACCATAGTGTTTCTTTGTGGGGATATTTTTCACTAATCATTTATCTCATTCCCGATTTAATGGCGACAACTCTACCCATCTGTCTTTTGATTGGTGGAATACATGTATATTCCAAACTGACCAATGATCATGAAATTCAGGTTATTAGAGCTCTTGGTCTCAGTAACTTTCAAATAGCAAAGCCGTTGCTTATTTTAGGATTGCTGACAACTGGAGTAGTCTTTCTTATTAATATTTATATTATGCCGCTTTCTTTTCAAAAGTTTCGGGACCAAGAACATCAAATTAGAAATCAATTTTCTGGTTCTTTGATCAGAGAAGGTACCTTTAATATTGTCAAAGGAATAACAGCTTATGTTCGAGCCAGAGGAGAGAAGGGAGAACTTTACGGGATTTTGATCTATAACCCTCAAGTTCAAAAAGATACTAATGGAGAAGGAGCATCGCCAACGTCTCAAACCATTATTGCTGAAGAAGGTAATTTGTGCCAAACAGAAGAAGATCTCGTTCTTGTTCTTAAAAATGGAAGCAGGCAAGAAAGAGATTCTGTGACGGGGCAATTATCTTTTGTTAATTTTGGAGAGTTCACTCTGGATCTTTCAACCGTCATTAAACAAGAAAGCACAAGAGTAACAAAACCGTATGAAAAAAGCTTAACTGAGCTTTTTAGTCAAGACGCAACGAGTGATCCAAATTTAAAATCCCGTATGCGTGTCGAAGGGCATCAACGTCTTTTAACACCCTGGTTTTCTTTGATTGATGTTCTGATTGTGTGTACATTTATGCTTATAGGCGATTTTGGTCGCAAAGGGCGCAAATATCGTATCTTAACTGGCGTTACGCTATCTTTATTTTTACACATTTCTTTACACGTATTGCTTAATCTAAGCGTCCAACATCCTTTTCTCATCACCTATATCTATTTATTGATAGCGTCTATCATTGGTGGTTTATTTGTATCTCTTGAATGGGGAAGAATATCGTTTTCTCTTTTAAAAAGGAGGGAAAGATCGTGATTCTCTTTCTATTCTCCTCATTAAATCGATATTTTTGTAGATGCTTGCTCTTTTGGTTCGTTTTAACCTTGGGTGTTTTTCTTGCGATTGTTAGTTTTTTTGAAATGGCTGAGTTATTAAGAAGGTCCATGACGCATCCGCAGATCTCATTTTCAGTAATTGCTGAAATGATTATCTTAAAACTGCCGAGTCATATTGATAAATTGCTACCGTTTGTTGTCTTCTTTGCATCAATTTTAGGTCTATGGCGACTCAATCACACTCAGGAAATAACTTCAGCGCGCACTGCTGGCGTTTCTGTATGGCAGATTGTTATCGGGTTAAGTTCGGCTATAGTGATAATAGGGCTTGTTCATTTAATATTTCTAAATCCTTTAAGCGCAGCGATGACCGCGAGACTCAATCAACTTGAGGGCAAAGTTTTCAATAATCAAAGTCATAATTTGGCCATTTCAACAACGGGTTTGTGGTTAAAAGAGTTTAATAAAGGAGCAAGCTCAATTTTTCACTCAAACTCTTTTGATTTTTCGAATAACAAATTTCAAGGCGTTACTTTTTACGATTTTGACGATAAAGGAAACTATAGGGGGCGTTCTGATGCAAGATCAGCATCATTAACAGAAGGTTCTTGGACACTGAATGAAGTGATTTACTTCGACCGGGAAAATGTGAAGAAAACTTATGAAACTTTACAACGTCCCAGTGATCTTACGCTTGGTAAGATTCAAGAAAGCTATGCATCGCCTGAAACTATTTCTTTTTGGAAAACACCTCAATACATCGAAATTTTAGAAAAAACAGGTTTATCAAGTCTTAGGTACAGGCTGTATTGGCATGGTCAAATTGCTAATTTGGGACTGATGGTTTCAATGCTTTTCCTGGCGGCTACCTTTTGTTTGCATCCTATCAGGTATAGAAATGTTCCAGCCCTGATATCGGGTGGTATTCTCATTGGTTTCGTTATCCACTTTATGAGTGATGTTATTTATGCGTTGGGGCTTGCTGCAAAAATCCCCGTTTTTTTAGCTGCTTGGATGCCTGCTCTTTTGACTCTGATGCTAAGCACAACTTTTCTTATTCATCAAGAGAGTAACGAATGAGAGTTTTTTTCGTTTTTATGATGATTGTTTTAAGTTTTGTCTTAAGAGAAGCAAAAGCTTCCACTTCTTTGACAATGAAAGATGCTCATCAACCCATCTTAATGAAAGCAGATGAGCTAACATATGATAGCTTACAAGAAACCGTAATAGCTCAAGGGAATGTGGAGATTAGTCAATATGTGCCTGATCAAGGATGGCGGGTTTTACGCTCTGAAAATGTTCTGTATAACCAAAAGAAAAATGAGATTATTGCCAAAGGCAATGTCAAATTAAAAGAGCCAACGGGTGATATTATCACAGCCGATGAAGTTGTTTTTACAGGTGATTTTAAAGAGGGTGTGAGCAAAGCTCTTCACATATGGACTAATGATCAAGCGCAATTAGCAGCATCTCGTGGCAAAAGAGAAAATGGATGTGAATCAGAGTTTGAAAAAGCCGTCTATTCTCCGTGCAAATTTTGCAAAGTGGAGAATAATAATCAATATCCTCTTTGGCAAATAAAAGCGGATAAAGTAATACACGACCAAGCGGAACAAAAAGTCATTTATAAGCATGCCCGGTTAGAAATAAAAGGAGTCCCCATCTTTTATCTTCCTTATTTTTCTCATGCGGATCCTACTGTTAAGCGCAAATCTGGGCTTCTTTTTCCAACGTATGGGATGTCGAAAGACTTAGGAACTCTTATAAGTTTACCGGCTTTTTATGCAATTGCTCCTAATCGTGATTTAACTTTGACCCCGATGCTGACGACAAAACAAGGTCCAGTCATGATTATAGAATATCGTCATCGATTTTATAAAGGGGAAGCTAAGTTTGCTGGTAGTTACACAAAATCACATGGCTTGAACAAGCAAACAGGTCCTGTTCCTTTGAATGGTCCAAGACCTCCCAAGTCAGACCGTTGGCATTTAGCGAGTAAGGTTAATTATGATATCAGCGATGAACGTCGACTTTTGCTTGATATTAGTAGAGCAAGTGATACGACGTATCTTTCGCGTTATCCCATAACACGTCAAACACCAGCCTTTGCTCAAAGCAAAAACATGACGTCGATGATAACTGTTGAGCAATTTAAAGATGAAAATTATATATCTGTTAAAGGCGCTTCTTTTCAAACAGATACACCAAAAACGACACCTATTGTGTTGCCGGCCATAACTTACCATCAGCAGATTCAACCAGATAAAATGGGGGGTATTTTATCATTTGATTCAAACTTTCTAGCACTTTCTAGGCAAACACCAATACCAGGGCGTTTTGGAACGGAAATGCAACGTGTGTCGACAGGTGTAACGTGGAAGCTTCCTTACGTTACTAAGTCTGGTCAACTGATAACCTTAAATCTTTCTGGGAGAGCGGATGGGTATTATACAAGACGGTATCAACTTTCTACGAGATCACCTGCACCTGGATTTAACAGCTCGTTAGAACATACGCAAGGCCGTCTTTTTCCACAAGCAAGCCTTGATTGGCGTTATCCATTGTTAAAACGATTGAATCAGTCTGACTGGATTTTTCAGCCTATGGGAATGCTGGTTTCTAGCCCTTATCAGCTCAACAACACGCATATCCCTAATGAAGATTCAAATTCATTTGAGCTTGATGATACAACATTATTCCTTCCGAATCGTTTTGATGGCATAGATAGAATAGATTCAGGAAATCGTTTGGTCTATGGTTTTGACAACAGTTTTTATTTTCCAAAGCAAAAGCTTGTAAACGTATTTTTAGGACAAGATAGGCGTCTTGATAGAAAACAAGTCGTTCCTATTGGATTAGGTGAGGATATTCATAAATCAGATTATGTTGGACGTATTAAGATAAAACCTATTTCTTGGTTTGAGGCTCGGTATAGAACAGCAATTAAACCTGGCAATAATAGACCTCGTTATTCTGAGTTGGGTTTTAAATTTGGGGATGCAAGATTAAACTTAGATTTGGGTTACGTTTTCTTAAATAAAAAATCAACGATCAACAAAAAAGATATATCACAACTGAACTGGAAAATTGGAACAGAAATTGTGGAAAACTGGTCTGTCTCGTTTGCTCAAATTCGAAATCTTCAAAAAAGCCAAGGAAGTCGAGATTTAGCAAATTTCATTTCAGCAACTTATAAAGATGAATGTTTTCAGCTTGATGCAGGTGTTTACAAAACGTCGTACAGAGACAGAGATATTCATCCAGACTCAGGATTTTTGGTTAAGCTTACGTTTAAAAATCTGGGATCTTTTGCACCATCATCTGCCCCTCAGTATCCTGGTTCCATGCTAACTTCCTTCTGAGAGAAAACCATTGTATTCAAAAGCGAATGAACTATTCGAACGTTTAAAGTCGATTAATCCTAATCCCGAGACAGAACTAAAATACCTCAATCCATATACATTGCTCATTGCGGTTGTTTTGTCAGCACAAGCAACTGATAAAGGTGTTAATAAAGCAACAGAACCTTTGTTTAAAGTTGTTGATACGCCAGAAAAGATGATCGAACTTGGTGAAGAAAACCTTAAAGATTATATAAAGACAATTGGTTTATATAAAACAAAAGCTAAAAATATTATCAATTTGTCAAAAAAATTAGTTAGTGAGTTCAAAGGCGTTATTCCAGCGGATAGAGAGCTTTTGGAAACATTGCCGGGTGTTGGTCGAAAAACAGCCAATGTTGTTTTAAACGTTGTTTTTGGAATGAACACTATTGCTGTTGATACCCATATATTCCGGGTTAGTAATCGAACAGGTCTTGCTTCTGGAAAAACTCCTTTGGACGTTGAAAAAGAATTGGAACGCGTTGTACCGACCGAATACCGTTTTTATGCACATCATTGGCTTATTTTGCATGGAAGATACATTTGTACAGCCAGAGCACCTAAATGCGAAATGTGCCCCATAAGTGATTTGTGTGATTATTACGAAAGTTTGATTGGGTAGAGCTGGTCATTTACTTTTGAGCAGACCTTAAATTACTGACCAATATCTTAAGAAGCGCTTTCACAAACGGGGGGCATGAATCCAATGCTTCTCTTAGCTTCATTTCAGAAACGCGTATACAAACAGTATTATCAACAGCACTAACGTTTGCCATGCGAGGAGATTGATCAATGATTGCCATTTCACCAAAAATTCGGCCAGGCCCAAGTTTTGTAATTGATTTTTTGTTTCCTTCAAACCATTTCCAAACTTCGACTGCGCCAGATTCAACAATAAAGAGATGTCTCGCTTCCTGCCCCTCTAAGATAATATCTTCCCCAGCTTGGTATAGATGTCTATCGTGCAGATCACTTGCCATTTCTTGTACCTATGTTTTTCGACTTATTGTACAATATAAAACAGAAGTTATAAAAAAATGGTTAATTCTATGAATCCTGAGCTCATAGGTCTCACGGCGGGGTTTTTGACAACTCTGTCATTTGTTCCGCAAGCAATTCACGTTTTTAAGACTCGTTCAACAAAAGATATATCTTTGGGGATGTATATTTTGTTTTGCTTGGGGATTTGTTTGTGGATTGCCTATAGTGTGCTGATTAGTTCTTTGTCAATTTTTGTTGCCAACATAGCAACGTTGTTTCTTGCCGGCGGTGTTTTGACAATGAAGATTATGTACAAAGGGTGAGATTACCATTCAGGAATAATAGCGCCCTTAAAGGTTTCCTGAATAAACTTTTTGGTATCTTCTGATTGATACAAAGCAACAAACTGCTTAATCTCAGGCATGTTTTCATCTCCATCACGAATGACAATTAAATTCGCATAGGGAGAATCTGTGGATTCAGTTAAGAGTGCCGATGAGGGATCTAATTTTGCTAGCAATACCCAGTCTGTGTTGACAACAGCGAAATCCAAGTCATCTAAAGATCGTGGCAACAGTGGCGCATCTAATTCAATAATTTGAAGTTTTCTTGGGTTTTCATTTATATCCAAAAGACATGGATTGGTGCTGTCTTTTAAGGTCAGTAAGCCAGCTTTCTGTAAAAAGAGTAAGGCCCGTCCACCGTTCGTTGGGTCATTTGGAATCCCAATTTTGCTGCCGTCATTTAGCTCATTAAGGCTTTTTATTTTGTGTGAATAGATTCCAAGCGGCATCAAAACAGTTTTAGCAATGCTGTGGATTTTGTACTTTCGAGTTATTACTTGTTCGTCGAGAAAGGGCTTGTGTTGGTAGCAGTTAACGTTGATATCACCTTCAGACAACGCCACATTCGGTAAAATAAAATCATCAAACTGGATGATATGAATACATAGACCTGCTTTAAGGGCTTTTGCTTTCACATGCTCCAAAATCATCGCATGCGGACCAGAGGTTACCCCTACTTTTAAAGTCAATCCTGTGCAAGAAGGAACTTCTCTTAAGTAAACAGTGGCTAGAATACCAAGGAAAATAACAAGAATTGCTAAAAAATATTTTTTCATAAAACCTAACCACTATGCTTTTGACATGATCCTGTACCAAGCGCTTCTTGTAATCTTCTTTTTTGGGTGGGGTCAATACTTTCTTTTTGAACGATCATTAATTGATCGCAGGCTGGTTTGAGTTTGTTGAGAGCAATGAGTGTTTCGGCCAATCCCAAACGACATTCAACCATAATAGGGCTTTCAAGGTTATAGGTTAATGCCAAACTATAAGCTTTTTCAGCTTCTTCCATTTTTCCTAATTTCCGAAATACCTCTCCAAGATGCGCTTGTGCCTTATGCGCATAAGGATCATTCGGATAGTCTTTTAAAATTTGCTCAAACGCGCCAGCTGCTTTTTCAAATTCATTGTTTTCGAGCAAGGTCAATGCTTGATTGTATTGGGCAACGGCTGGTGTGTTTGTTGGCAGCAGCGGAGCCGTGTCATTGGCTTTTTTCGTAGCAGCTGCTTCTTCCAGTGTGCGCGCACCATCTGCAGGTTTAGCATCTTTTAGGGCTTTAAGCTCACGTTCAAGAGATTCTACACGCTTTTCAAGGTCAGGTTTTTCTGGAATTGTTGTGGCAGGTTTTTGTTGCGCAGGAAGAATGGTTGTTGGGGTTTCTTTGGCAACAGGTTCTGGTACAGAAACTTCATGATTGGCAGCATCTTGAGCAACTTGCTCATTATAAACTTCGACTTTTTCTTGAAGCTCATCTTGCATTTTCTTAATTTCAGCGTCCATAGCCGCTGCTTCTGGACTTAGGTCTGCAGCACTATTTGATTCAAAAGAAGCAGTCGACAAAAGCAATACAGCGGCAAACGCGAATTTCTTCATAAATATTCCTTTAACTTAAATTGGATAAGAACTTCTGGGCTCTTTTTGAAAGCTTGGTGCAATCTTTTGCAAAGAATTGACTTGATTCCATATTATCTAATAAACAACCATGATCCAAAAACAAAATGCGATTAGCTACTTTTTCAGCAAGCCTAATTTCATGAGTTACTAAAATAATAACACGTTTTGGATCTTGCACACTTCTGATGATTTCCCCAACCTCATTTACCAATTCAGGATCAAGAGCGGATGTTGGTTCATCAAATAATAAGATAGGAGGATCCATAATGAGGGCACGGGCAATGGCAATCCGTTGCTTTTGACCGCCAGAGAGTTGCCCTGGATACTGATGTGCTTTTGTTTTAAGAGAAAACTGACTCAAAAGCTTGTGGGCTTTTTTCTCTGCTTCAGCTTTGCTCATGCCTTGATGGATGGGTGCTAAGGTTAGATTCTGCAAAATATCCAAATGCGGAAATAAATGAAAACTCTGAAATACGAGACCAATTTCCCCGTGTGACAAAGACGAAAGATCTCTACCCCCTAAGAGCATTTTTCCCAAGAAATCTTTATCCAGCTGAGCAAGGCATCTAAGCAGAGTTGTTTTCCCGCTTCCGGAAGCGCCAATGACAGCTGTTATTTCACCCTCTTTGGCTTCAAAGGTAAGGTCTTTTAAAATATCACCTGTCGGTGTTTTTTTTGTAAGGTTGCAAACTTTAAGCATAAGCCAGTTTCTTTTCTAATCTTTTGCCAAAATAGCTGATAACCGATACCATCAGAAAATAAAGAAGAGCTGCTATAAGCAAAGGTTCAAAATACAAAAATTTTTCAGCGGCAACCACTTGCGCTCTTCTTAAAAGATCTGCTTCACCAATAATAGATACAATGGCGGATTCTTTTAGAAGATTGGCCATTTCGCTAATCAGAGATGGCAAGATGTTGCGAACTGCTTGTGGTAATATGATCCTCATCATTGTGTGCTTATAAGAAATCCCCAAAACCTTGGCAGCTTCCCATTGGCCTTGATCAATGCTTTGAATGCCAGCTCTAATAGTTTCCGAACTATAAGCAGCCGAATTTAAAGAAAAAGCGATGACACCCGCTTGAAAGGCTGAAATAGGGTACCCCGTAAGCTGAGGCGTTGCAAAAAAGATAATACTCAACTGCACAAGGAGGGGAGTGCCTCTAAAAATCGAGGTATAGACATTTGCGATGCTTCTCAAAACACAAATGTGTGAAATTTTGCACAAGGCCAAGCATATTCCAAGGGGCAGTCCGCACAAGAGCGAGAGCGTGGTGAACTTTAAAGTGACCAACACTCCTTCTAAAATAAAGGGTAAGGAAGGAAGTATCTCTAAAAAATGCATAGAATCAAACTCTACTCTTTCGGTGAAAGCCAAGCATCTTGGATCTTTTTAAGTGTCCCATCTGTGTGCCATTTTTTAATGATCTCATTAATTTTTTCTGTCAAAGGTGATCCCTTTGGCAACGCAATGGCATAAACGGCCTCTGTTGAAGGAAGAGGAATAATTTTCAGTTCAGGGTACGTTTTGACGATACTTTCGGCTTCACTGACGCCCAGCACAATAGCGTCAAGTCGTCCAGATTTATAGTCCTGAATCAGATCTGGAACTTTACTAAGAGAACGAAGAGACATGTTGGAAATTACAGGTTGCCATTCTTCTTTGATCATTTTCTCGTATGTGGTTCCCATCTGTACACCCACAGATTTACTAGCCAAATCATTTGGTTTAGTTATAGGTGATTCTTTGCCAACCAACATAACAGACATCGTCCGATGGTAAGGGGCCGTGAAGTCTACTTTTTCTTTTCTATCAGATGTTTCGCTAATGGCAGAGATCGCAACATCGATCCGACCTGATTGCAATCCGCCGATAATGCCATCAAAAGACATGTCTTTGATGACAATCTCTTTTTTTAATTCTTTGGCTATTGCTGTAATCAGATCAATCTCAAACCCAACAATTTTTCCATCTTTGTAAAATTCAAAGGGTGGATAATCCGCCGAAGTTGCTACGACGAGCGTATTTTCGTTTTTCTTTTCATCACAAGCAATGAGAGACAAACAGACTAAAAAAAGAGAAAGTATTTTTTTCATTGAGCATGAACACAATTAATATGACTTTAACCCCCATGGTACCCTAGAAAACCTACTTAGGGCTATCGTTTTTTCGCGGATATAAAGTTACAAAGACTTTAACGTCGAGCTTATCTCACCCAAAGTAACATTCACCAACAAAAGGGTCTTATGACGGCTTGTAGCCCCACTTATCAGAGTTATCTGTGATCTCGCTATTTTGAATTGTTTGGCGATCAGCTCAATAACCGCTTGGTTGGCTTGATTATTTTCAGGTGGTGCTGTGACATAAACTTTAACGGCATAATGTCCTGGGGATTCTTCTTTAATCTCACCAATACGATTCTTAGCCGCTTTCGGGGTGACCTTTAGAAAAAGCTCAATGCCTTTGCTGGTTTCCCGAAGGGGAAGAGGCGTTGGCAGATCAAAGAGTTTAAGTTGGGTCATTTTCTCCGTCTCAACGCAATATCATCCAACACCTTCTGTTCCAAATGAGCTTCTTCTTTCTTCAGACGCAATTGCCATTGTTCAATCGCATTTTCATAAGCTTTTGTGTCAGAAAACTTGTCGCGCAGTTTATTTAAAAGATCATCGTATTCAAGTTTTAAACAGTTCATTTCAATCAAATACGCTTCTTGTTTTTTCTTAGATGTATTCGAAAATGAACTATAAGTCTGACCTGTTTCAATTTTTATGGAATTGAGATCACGTTCGTCTATTATTTTTTGATTCAATGATTCTATGGCATGCAATGTTAAAGTAATTTGTTCTTCAGCCTTAAAAATCTCAAGACGTAATTCATCCATCTTTTGTTTTTCAAGACGAAGGAGTAGATCGACGGAATCTATTATTTTACGAGCCATCTAGTGCCTGCATTGATTAACGCACCATTGCCCAACCATTTGAATGACTTGCACAAGCACGATCAAGATCACAACAATGATAAACATCAAAACCATGTCATAGCGTTGATAGCCATATCGAATGGCCAAATCACCGAGTCCACCTCCACCTACGGTTCCAGCCATGGCTGAATAACCAACGATATTAATGGCAACTGTTGTGATCCCTGCAATGATAGAGGGTAACCCCTCTGGAAAAATAATTTTTCTAATCGTCTGAAGGGAGGTAGCCCCTAAGGAAATGCCAACCTCAGAAAGCCCCTTAGGAACAACTTGTAAAGCCTCCTCCACACATCTGCCAATCAGTAAAGCTGCCGCTAAGCCTAAAGGGATAATAGCTGATAGGGTCCCAATCGAGCTCCCGACAATCAAACGTGTGAAAGGGATCAAAAGAATTGTTAATATAATGTAAGGGATGGACCTTGCGCTGTTTACAACCAAACTTAAGGGCTGATAAAGGCGAGGGGAGGGGGTTAACCCATTGCCGGAGGTGTTGTATAAAAGGATCCCCAAAGGAAGACCCATAAAGATTCCAATCACCATTGAACCAAAGACCATGGACAAAGTCTCTAATGTACTCTGAAGAATCAATTGCTCTATGCCCATTTTATGTACCCCAGTTGATGAACATCAACGTGATTTTCTTTTAAGAAAGCGATGATTTGATCCGAGCTTTCCAAATTGTGCTTTAGAGAAATAACCAAATGACCAAAGGTTTCGCGACCGATGTGGTCTAAATTTCCTGACATAATATTAATAGGGACTTTCCAGAGCTGGATTAATTCAGCAATGATGGGTCTGGTTGATGTTTGACTGTTGAAAATCAACTTTAAAACCAAATCATCATTTTCTTGGCCTTGTGGGTGCAATTGATGCTGAATAAAATCCGGTAAATTGTCTTTCAAAAGCTCGGATAACAATTCTTTTGTAATCTGATGTGATGGATTGATGAAAATCTTTTCAACGGGGCCTTTTTCGACAATTTGACCTTTATCAAGAACGCATACTTTTTGAGCAATCTCTTTGACCACATTGATATCGTGGGTTACAAAAATGATGGTGATCCCTAAGGTTTTATTCAGTTTCTGCAACAGCTCTAAAATCTCAACCGTGGTATGGGGATCAAGAGCAGATGTGAATTCGTCACAAAGAAGCAAAGTTGCGTCAACCACAAGCGCTCTTGCAATAGCAACACGCTGACATTGTCCGCCACTGAGTTGGCTTGGGTATGAGTCTTTTTTCTCAAATAACCCAACAAGTTTTAGTATTTTTTCAATTTTTTCTTTTTGCACGTCCTCTGGCATTTTTAAAAGCTCTAAGGGCAGAGCAACGTTTTTATAGACAGTGCGAGAGTTCAGTAAATTAAAGGACTGAAAAACAACGCCGATTTTTTGGCGTATTACTCTGAATTCATTCCCTTTGAGGCACGTGATATCTTTGCCCTCGAAATAAATTTTTCCACTATCCGGTTTTTCAAGGCCATTGAGGCAGCGAAGAAGGGTGCTTTTGCCAGCGCCACTTTTTCCAATAATACCAACAATGGATCCCTTTGCGACCTCAAAGGTGACATTATCCAAAACTTTCTCAGCTGTGGTTGTCTGTTGGAATGTTTTATAGATTCCGTCTACCTTTAGGTGAGGCTCTGAACGTGTCATTTCTATTGAGCAAAAAATATTTAAGTTAAGGTAAGAGATAACACATTTTCTTTAAAAAAGCGATTGGCTGGAAAAGATCAAACCCCTGGTACTTTTATCTCTGCCAACAGCTGCTGAAGTATCTCTTCTTTTTTCATGACTTGTTGTGTTTCACCACCTAAACGTCTGATAGCAACAGTGCCTTCTTCGGCTTCACGTTTACCAACAACCAAAAGATAGGGAACTTTTTGAAGAGAATGCTCTCGAATTTTATAGCTAATCTTTTCATTTCTAACATCTAACTCAGCGTGGATTCCTTTGGCTTTTAACTCTTGATACAACTCATTTCCATATGAATCAGCGTCACTTGTGATGGTTGCAACGACAGCTTGAACAGGCGCTAACCATAAGGGGAATTTACCCGCATAATGTTCAATCAAAATACCAATGAAACGCTCAAAGGATCCATAGATGGCGCGGTGCAACATAACAGGTCGGTGACGTTTGCCATCTTCGCCAACATAAGTTGCATCAAGGCGTTCAGGGAGAACGAAATCCACCTGCAAGGTTCCACACTGCCAATCACGACCAATGGTATCTCTTAAGACAAACTCTAACTTCGGGCCATAAAAAGCACCTTCGCCTGGATTAAGCGCATATTCAATACCTGCAGCCGTTGCTGCATCAATGAGTGCGTTCTCAGCGACATCCCAAACAGAATCTTCACCGGCTCTTTTTTCTGGCCGATCTGAGAATTTGACACGAATATCAGTAAATCCTAAATCCTTATAAATTCCTTGTAACAAATCGCAAAACGCTTTGGTTTCAGAGACAATCTGTTCAGGTGTGCAAAAGATATGCGCGTCATCTTGCGTAAAGGCTCTCACACGCATCAAACCATGCAAAGAACCCGATGGTTCATTTCTGTGGCAAGAGCCAAATTCAGCCATCCGCAACGGCAGGTCACGATAGCTTTTCATGCCTTGTTTGAAAATTTGTACATGACAGGGGCAATTCATGGGTTTTACAGCCATAACTTTTTCTTCGGATTCAACCGTAAACATGTTTTCACGGAATTTCTCCCAGTGCCCTGAGGCTTCCCAAAGACTGCGGTCTAGGATCTGAGGCGTTTTGACCTCAACGTAGCCTGTCTTTTCAAGGCGACCTCGAATAAAGTTTTCAAGGTTTCTGTAGAGTTTCCATCCTTTTGGATGCCAAAATACGCTCCCTGGTGCCTCTTCTTGAAGATGAAAAAGATCTAACTCTGCTCCTAAGCGTCTGTGGTCACGCTTTTCAGCTTCCTCTAGTTGAGTTAAATGATCTTTTAATTGTTGTTCAGTCGCCCAAGCAGTTCCATAGATGCGTTGCAACATTGGATTACGGTGATCGCCACGCCAATAAGCACCTGCTACTTTCATTAATTTAAACGCAGTCCCAATGCGGCCTGTCGACGGCAAATGAGGGCCACGACAAAGATCAGTGAAATTTCCCTGGCGGTAAATAGAAATTACTTGGTCTGCTGGAATGCTTTCAATCAATTCGGCTTTAAACAGTTCACCTTGGTCTTTGAAAAACCGGATAGCCTCATCACGTTGCCATTCTTCACGAATAAAAGGTTCATCTCGCTTGACAATCTCACGCATCCTATTTTCAATTTTCTCGAAATCTTCAGGCGTAAAAGGTGTTTGTCTAAAAAAGTCATAATAAAAACCATTTTCAATGGCTGGCCCAATGGTGATTTGGGTTTCTGGATAAAGTTCTTTCACAGCTTCAGCAATAATGTGGGCCGTATCGTGACGAATGATCTCAAGCCCCTCTGCATCCTGGCGTGTGACAATTTCAATCGTGGCATTTGCAGGTAAGGTTCGATTCAGATCCCACAGATCCCCATTCACACGCGTAGCAACAGCTTCTTTCGCTAATTTGGGTGAAATCGATTTGGCAACTTCCTCTCCACTAACAGGAGATTCATATTGACGTTGACTGCCGTCTTTTAAGAAAACACTAAACATGAGAAAAACTCTGAAATACCTTTACAACCATTGCTTTACATTGCCATCAATACTAAGCTCTTTTCAATAATTTCTTTCGGTTAAACAAAGGTTTTCTGAATGCAAGGTTCCCTCACTAAAAAAGATATTCTCCCTTTAAATGAATTTTTAAAGATTCGATCCCAAAAACAACAAGAAATTATGGATATTAAAAAGAATCGTCGGGTCAATGTTGGCCCTGATGTGACATTTTATTTTGAGAATTTCCAAACCATTTGGTGGCAGATCCATGAAATGCTTAGAATCGAACAGGGTGGGGAAGGGCAAATTGAAGATGAGTTATACGCTTATGGTTCCTTGATCCCTCAAATTTTTCCAGACGGGAGCCGAGAGCTTACCAGCACAATGATGATTGAAATTCCGGATCTTGTAAGACGTCGCCAAGCTCTCTCAGAGTTAGGTGGTATTGAAAATTTTGTTTATCTTCGTTTTGGTGACACAGAAATCAAAGCTATACCAGAAGAAGATTTAGAGAGAACAACAGAAGATGGCAAAACCTCATCGGTGCATTTTTTTCATTTTGTGATGAGTGCCAACCAAGTTGAGACTTTTTGCGGAATTGGAAAAGATATCATCTTGGAAATACGGCATCCTTACTATGCTTACAAAACGCTGCTAGAAGAAAAAACCCATCAAGCGCTGAGTAATAATTTACAGGCGTGTTATTGATTTTTTACAAAGACAGAACCCTAATTTTTTCATGTTTACAAGCCTCTATTATTTTCTTATCAAATGTCCCTATTGGTGACTTAAGGCGTAATGCAAGCTCCAGATAACTTGCGTCATAGCTTGTGAGATCGTATTTCTGAGCAAGGCGAGATATGCTTTGTAATGATTCTTGAGTGGATGAAAAGTGGTCGACAATGAAGGGTAAATCCTTAAAAGAAAAAACATATTCGCTGTATTGTTCTTTGGTTAATCGCCGTTTTTTTAGAGAAACTCCTAAGACATTTAGGCATTCTAAGAGAAAGATTGATGGAACGTGTACAGAGTATTCGAAAAAATCAAGATCTTTGTTTTCTTCATCAGGCAGAAAAGAAGAGATGAAAAACGAGCAATCAACAACGCAAACATCCATTACTTGCGGCCTTCATCGCGCATGCCTAGAATTTCCTCTCTGCTAATAAAAGGATTTTCTTTAAATATTTTTCTTAGTTTATCGTAAGAAAAAGAACCTATGTTTTTGTTATAATCTTCAATGGACATGATGACCGCAACTTCGTGGTTACGATTCGTGAGAATATATCTTTCTCCTTTTTGCACATTTCTAACAACTTCGGGCAAATGTGTTTTTGCTTCGAACATTCCGATAGTTTGCATGATATTTTCCTTAAACTAGTTTAATGAGACTAGTTTACTTTATAATTCATAAAAAATCAATTTAATAAATCTCGAAATGTGTACTGTTCGGGTTCATCGCACGTGACTTTTGCTTAAAAACAGAGCATACTGTTCTCATGAGTTTGGATGTTTTCTTTCCGATTGCTGGTATTGATTTAAACCCCTTTGTCGTCCTTGGGTTAGGGCTTATGGGTGGGTTTGCTTCTGGTATGCTCGGAATTGGCAGCGGCGTCATTATTACACCAGCTCTTATGATGATTGGCGTGCAGCCCTTTTTCGCAGTTTCAACTCAATTAAATAATGCCATTGGAACCAACTTAATTGGATTTTTAGGGTATTGGAGACGCAGAGACGTAGACTTTGGTTTGGCGGGCTATTTATTTGCTGGTGGCATGATCGGGGCCGCTATTGAAATGCTCCTTTTGGATTCGATACCTTCTGATGGGGCTATTTATACTAAAATGGCCGTTATTTACGTGATAGTCTTAGGTGGTCTTGGCATCTCTTTTATTATCCAAAATATCAAGGCCTTAAGTAGAAAAAATGCCCATCCAAAAGCCGTTATGATGCGTCATTGGATGATTTACTTTCCATGGCACCGTATTTTTATGCGTTCCCGAACAGAGATGAGTATTTTGGTGCCGATAGGTGTTGGCGTAATGACGGGCGTTTTAACGTCAACGTTGGGTGGTGGTAACAGTTTGTTTATGATGCCTATTGTTGCTTATTTGATTGGGCGCACAAGTCCAGTTGTAGCTGGGACGACCTTGTTGGCGGGATTTGCTATCACAACAGTTGTGGCTTTGGTGCATGGCTTTAAAAGTGAACCTTGCGATATTGTTTTAGTAGCGTTACTTTTGATTGGAAGTACGATTGGTTCTCAAATTGGTGTCAGAGCAAGTTACGCACTGCCGCGTCCTTATTTGGGTTTACTGGGTGGTTTTGTTATATTATTGATAGGATCAAAATTTACGTATGATCTCTTTAAACCGCAGATGGAAGCAAGCCAAATAGTGACCGACACACTTCTTTCAAATACTGCTTCACATTGGTTTTCATCTTTGTTTACTGGGTGGATTAATCATTCCCTCTTTAGTTACGTTTTGATATGCGTGTTTAGTGTTATCGTGGCAGCTATTTTAATCGAACAACTTTTGGATCGGTTTTTAACCGTTACCGAACGTCATCAGGCATAAATCTTGTGAAGATAGACCCTAAAATAGCAGCACAAATACGTTTAATCTCTCGTTATTTGCTCATCTTTGTCTTCTCCATACTTGTTGGATGGTTTCTTTTAAAGCCTAGCAAAAACAAGCAAGAAGAAGCTTGTGTTAATATCTACGATTGGTATGGAATGTTGCCCCGTGAGGTTATACAGCAGTTCGAAAAAGAAACAGGTATTCGTGTCCGCTATGACCTCTATGATAACAATGAAATTTTAGAGGCAAAGCTTCTTGCGAGCAATTCAGGGTATGATATTGTTTTTCCCTCTGCCAGTCCCTATGTTGCTCGGCAAATTGCTGTTGGAATCTATCAACCTTTAAATAAATCATTACTCACAAATCTGAATCAATTGGATCCATTTATTGAAATGCAAATGCGTCTTGTTGATTCTGAGCTAAAATATGCTCTTCCCTATTATTGGGGAACACTTGGAATTGCATTTGATGTTGATAAGATGAATGCCCTTTTGCCGGGTGTACCTCAAGACAGTTATGATCTTTTGTTTAATCCTGAGAACTTAAAAAAATTGGCTCCGCATGGTATTAGTTTCTTGGAAGAAGGTGTTGATGTCATTCCATTGATTCAAAACTATCTTGGAAAATCTAGAGATAGTGTGATTGAGAGCGATCTTGAGGAAGCCTGTCATCATTTATTAAAGCTTAGACCTTATATCAAGCGTTTTACTTCTGGACGGTTCATCAATGATCTTGTGATGGGTGATGTTTGCATTGCTCAAGCCTGGTCAGGAGAAGCGCAGCAAGCAGAAGAAGAAGCCAAAGAAGTTGGGCGTAATATTAAGTATGTCATTCCAAAAGAAGGAACGACTTTGTGGATTGATTGTGTTGCGATTCCCGTTGGCGCCCCCCATCCCAAAAATGCTCATCTTTTTATCAACTTTTTGTTACGACCAGAGGTTAGTGCAAAGATCACCAATCACACCAATATTCCAACAGCTGTTCATGAGAGTTATAAGTTAGTTGATGCTCGCATTCGCGCTAATCCAAGTGTTTTCCCATCAAAAGAAGTCATGAAAAAACTTTATTTGGATAAACCTCAAACAGATGAGAAAAGTATGAATTATGATAGACTCAGGACGCGGGCTTGGTCCAAAGTTCGTTTGAACCGTTAGAATTTTTAGGATTAAGAAATGCCTCCACTAACTCAACCCATGCGTAAATTAGAGCCTTGGCAAGATCCTGCTGCTAAGCCTTATATCCAAATTGAAAATGTCAGTAAGAATTATGGACCAACGCAGGCCGTGCGTAATGTTTCTTTGTCTATTTATAAAGGGGAGCTTTTTTCCTTGTTGGGTGGGTCTGGATGTGGAAAGACAACGCTTCTTCGGTTGATGGCCGGCTTTGAAAAACCAACGTCGGGACGGATTTTAATTGACGGTTTGGACATAACTCATTGGCCCGCTTATCAGCGACCTGTCAACATGATGTTTCAGTCTTATGCCTTATTTCCCCATATGACAGTTTATCAAAATATTGCCTTTGGACTAAAGCAAGAAAAGTTGAGTAAAGCTGAGATTCATGAGCGGGTGCAAGGAGGATTAGAGCTTGTTCAAATGCTATCCTATGCCAATCGCAAACCACATCAACTTTCAGGTGGGCAATGTCAACGAGTAGCGTTGGTCCGAAGTCTTGTCAAACAACCAAAGTTATTGCTTTTGGATGAACCATTAGCCGCTCTTGATAAAAAACTACGTGAACAAACGCAGTTCGAATTGGTTAACATTCAAGAACGTGTGGGCATTACCTTTATTTTAGTCACTCATGACCAAGAAGAAGCAATGACCATGTCGACACGAATGGCTGTTATGGAAGAGGGGAGGATACGTCAAATTGGTGTTCCTCATGATGTTTACGAATTTCCAACATCGCGGTATGTGGCAGAGTTTATCGGTAGCAATAATATATTCGAAGGCATTGTAACCGAAGACGAACCGAATCATGTTCTTGTTGAATCAAAAGAAGCGAATTGTTTTTTGTACGCAACTGCAGGGGCAATGCCCATAGGCTCTCAAGTGGTTGTTGCTATTCGTCCAGAGAAAACAATGATCTCGACTACCCCCCCAAAGAGTAATCGGAATTGCACAAAAGGGGTGGTGCGCGACATTGCGTATTTGGGAGATATGTCCATTTATTATGTTCAGCTTGAATCAGGCAAAGTGGTTCAATCTGCTTTACCTAATCTATTGCGTTTATCAGAACGGGACATAAAGTGGGAAGACGAAGTTTACTTGTTCTGGCGTGCTGAAAATAGCGTGGTACTTGCGACATGATGACCATAGACTTTTTCTCTTATTCTTGGAGGCAGGGGCAAGAGAAGCTTCAAAGTTTATATAGTAAGACTAAACAAGCTCAATATTGGGGTGTTGTTTTTGCCCCTTATGCGTGGCTTTTTCTTTTCTTTTTAGTACCTTTTATTCTGATCGTTAAAATCAGTTTTTCAAGCGCTCAAATAGGAATCCCCCCTTTTTCATCCATCTTTGAATGGTCAAGCGATCATCTTTTAAAGATGCAGTTTAATTTCACCAATTATGTTTCTTTACTAGAGGATTCGTTTTACAGGGAAGCATTTATATCTTCTTTGAAAATAGCTGGTTCTTCGACTTTTTTCTGTTTAATTTTGGGTTACATGATGGCATATGGCATCAGTCGAGCAAATGAAAAGTGGAGGACGATTTTATTATTGTTGGTTGTTTTACCTTTTTGGACGTCGTTCTTGATTCGTGTTTATGCATGGATGAGTTTGCTAAGCACGCAAGGCCTTATTAATGGTCTTTTGCTGAAGATTGGTTTTATATCAGCACCTCTGCAGCTTTTGGATAATTCTTATGCTGTTAGTCTTGGGATTATTTATTGTTATCTACCGTTTATGATTTTACCTATTTATTCGACCTTAGAAAAACTTGATCCTGTTTACACCGAAGCAGCTTTTGATTTGGGGTGTACACCCTGGCGTGTTTTTTGGAAAATAACTGTTCCTTTATCGATGTCAGGTATTATCGCTGGATGTGTTTTGGTGTTTATTCCAGCTATTGGTGAGTTTGTCATACCAGAAATTTTGGGCGGACCAGATACATTGATGATTGGCCGTGCTTTATGGTGGGAATTTTTCAACAATCGTGATTGGCCGCTGGCGTGTGCTTTAGCTGTTGCGATCGTTTTAATTTTTGTGGCTCCTATTATGTACTTTCAGAAAAAACAAATCCAAGCTATGGAGGAATTATGAGACGCGCTTCTTATTCAGGAACGGCTGCTCTCATTGCAGGGTATGTTTTTTTGTATCTACCCATATTTTTCCTAATCCTATTCTCATTTAACGAGTCACGTTTGCCTGGAGTTTGGACTGGATTCTCAACCAAATGGTATCATCGTTTGTTTGAAAATGAAGATTTGATTGCAGCCGTTTTAACAAGTTTTCAAATAGCATCCATGACAGCGACTGGAGCGGTTATTTTAGGAACACTTGCTGCCGTATCAATGGTTAGGTTTGGTTCTTTTAGAGGACGTACGCTTTTTAGTGGGATGATTTCAGCTCCCTTGGTTATGCCTGAAGTAGTCACTGGTTTGGCATTACTATTAATGTTTGTGAGTTTTGAAAGACTTATTGGTTGGCCATCTGAACGGGGGATGATGACGGTAACAATTGCTCACATCACCTTAGCTATGGCGTATGTGTATTTGATTGTGCAAGCAAGATTGCAAGATTTTGAGCAGTCTTTGGAGGAAGCAGCTCAAGATTTGGGGGCACGACCAGTTAAGGTGTTCTTTTGGATCACACTTCCCCTGATTGCTCCCTCACTATTGGCTGGGTGGCTATTGGCTTTTGCTTTGTCGTTAGATGATGTTGTGATTGCCAGTTTCTTGTCGGGACCAGGAGCGACAACTCTACCCATTCTTATTTTCTCAAGCCTGCGTCTGGGTATTACCCCAGAAATTAACGCTTTAGCGACCATCATTGTTGGGATTGTGAGCGTGGGTGTCACCATTGCTGGGATTATCATGATGAGAAAGAAGAAGGCGTAAGGTTATCCGTGTTTTAATCCCAACGCTCTTTGATACACCTTTTTTCGAGGTAACCCCAAAGTTGTTGCAACCATTTCGCTTGCATCTTTTAAAGACATTTCTTCCAATAACTTTATTAATAGGGCGTCAATTTTGTCATCCGTTGCCTCTAAGATTTTAGGGGGACTTAGAACAATGACAATCTCTCCTCTAGGAGGATGCTCATTATAATATTGAATGACGTTTTCAAATGAACCCGTTTTTGTCTCTTCAAACATTTTAGTAATTTCACGCACAACAGAAACAGAGCGGTCTAAAAATATTTTAGACATTGCCTCTAAAGTTTTAACAAGACGTGGCGAAGATTCAAAAAAAATCAAAGTACCATTTGTGGATTTTAATTCTTCAAACTGACTAGAATTGGCAAATCCACAAAAAGAAAATCGATCACTCGGCATGGCAGATAACACTAATCCTGCCAAAACGGCAGATGCTCCTGGGATAACGGTTACATAAAGATTCTGCGTACGACAATCTCTAACTAATTTATAACCAGGATCGGAAATCAAGGGCATCCCCGCATCAGTGATAAAAGCCATTTTTTCTTGGCTTTCAAGTTTGAGGATGATTTTAGGTCGCATTTGATCTGCGTTGTGATCGTGGTAAACCAACAAGGGTTTTTCAATTCCATAAGCATTCAATAGTTTTCGGCTCACACGACTGTCTTCACAAATAATGGTGTCACACTCTTTCAAGACATTCAGAGCCCTTAAGGTAATATCCTCCAAATTTCCAATTGGAGTTGCCACAATATATAGGCCAGCTTTTACAATCATTTTTCTTTTGCTAACGAATTTTTAATAGATTTCACCTTATCGTTTTTTTAAAGGCCTGTTGAGCAAAATATTACATGGTAGCGACTTCCCCACATAAATCCTTGAAAGATATCTTGATTCAGCAGGAACTATTAACTGTTGATCAATTGAATGTTGCCTTAGAAGAACAGCGACGTCATCCGAAAATGCTGGCAGAGATTCTTTTGGATCTTAAATTAATTAGCCCATCCCTTCTTCAAAATGCTTTGTCCTTAGTCACTGGCTTGCCTGTTGTTGATTTAAAAAGTATCACTCTTGATCAAAAGGCTTTGAGTCTTCTTTCTTTAGAAATTTGGATGGATCTCGGAGCTGTTGCTTTTGGCTGGCGTGGCAATGTATTGTGTGTTGCCATGGCTGACCCTGAAAATATTCTATTGGTTGATCGTTTAAAACAGAACTTATTTGAGGCTCATGATATTCCTCAGGTTCAGTTTTACCATGCAGATTCACAAGCGATTGAATCTTATATCAATCAAAGCAAAGAGTTTTCTCTTATTCATTTTCCAACAGAAAAAATAGATGATTCTGTAATTGAGTTGGTCGACTCAATTCTAGCGCATGCTGTCAAAGCTGGTGCATCAGATATTCATTTTCAACCAGAAAAACAGGTTGTTCGTATTCGTTATCGTTTGGATGGGATTTTAAAGACATTGCAAACGTTACACAAAACTATGTGGCCGACCTTGAGTGTTCGATTAAAAGTGATGAGTGGAATGGATATTTCAGAATCAAGACGGCCACAAAATGGTCGCTTTACGAGACAAATTGCAGGGCATGAAGTTGACTTTAGAATGTCTTCTCACCCTACAGTTTACGGAGAGAATATCGTTACGCGTCTTTTGGATAAGGATAAATCACTTTTAAGTTTGAATGATTTAGGGTTTGTGCCTGAGCAAATTGAGTATTTAAAAAAGGTATCGGAACTTCCACAAGGTATGATTATCGTTAGTGGCCCTACAGGCTCTGGAAAGACAACAACTCTTTATGCGCTTTTCTCGCAAATGAACAGTGAAACTCGAAACATCATGACTTTAGAAGAGCCTGTTGAATATCAATTGCCGGGAATCCGTCAAACAGAAATTAAAGAGGGCGGTGTCGTTAGTTTTTCAGATGGGGTTAGATCAATCCTCAGGCAAGATCCTGACGTCATTTTTATTGGTGAAATCAGAGATGAAGCGACTGCTAAAATGGCCCTTAGATCAGCTATGACGGGACATTTGGTCATCGCTACACTCCATACAAGTGATAGTTTTGGAGTGCCATCAAGATTAATCGATTTAGGGATACATCCGAATCTTTTATCAGGGCATGTTATTTGCTCTGTGTCTCAGCGTTTGGTTCGAAAGATTTGCTCGGAATGCCAAGGAGATGGCTGTGTTAAATGTGATCAATTGGGTTTAAAGGGGCGTATTGTACTTTCTGAAATTCTTCCTTTTAATGAAGATATTGATAAAATTGTGGCACGCGGTGGTAATCGGACAGAATTAAAGCAATATGCCCTAGAGCATAACTATAAGATCATGAAAGATGATGCTGCGTTTAAATTGACCACTGGTCTTATCAGTCAAGCTGAGATAAAACGGGTATTAGGTTAATTTTGAATCAAAGCAACCAATGCACCTTATCCCTTATCCATCTCCCAACTTTAATGAACGCCCTAAAGAGACTGTAATTGAGACAATCGTTCTTCACTATACGGACATGGAAACGGCTGACCTTTCGCTGAAGCGTCTTTGTGATCCAAAGGCAGAAGTTAGTACGCATTACCTGGTCGACATTGATGGCACGATTTACCAATTGGTAGCTGATGAAAAGCGCGCTTGGCATGCTGGCGTTAGTCAGTGGAAGGGGAGGGACAATGTCAATCATTTCTCAATTGGCATTGAATTACAAAACGAGGGTTATGAATATTTTTTAAAACATAACGTCTGGGATCCATATCCTTTGCCACTGATGGAGTCCTTGGTTCAGCTATTAAAAGTTTTAACGACCAAATACAACATCGACCCTTCTAATATTGTGGGGCATGACGATATCGCACCTGATCGCAAACGCGATCCAGGTCCTCATTTTGATTGGCAATGGCTGGCTGAAAAAGGGTTCGGCAAGGAGCTTGAAAAATAGAAAGAAGTAAATAAAAAGTTAAGAATCAAGACAAAATAAAAAAATATAATATTAGGTATTTTAGGAAAATTTTGCTAGCATTTTAATCAAGGACAATAGTGAACGGTAGTAAAATAATGCGCGTATTATTAATTGAAGACGACTCTGCAACAGCAAAAAGCTTGGAATCAACACTAAAATCAGAAGGTTTTATTTGTGATACAACCGATCTTGGTGAAGATGGTCTTGAAATTGGTAAACTGTATGAATATGACCTTATTATCTTGGATTTAATGTTGCCCGACATTGATGGGTTTGAAGTTTTACGTCGTTTAAGAGCTGCACAGATTAAGACGCCTATTTTGGTTCTATCAGGCTTGAGTGAAACGGATGATAAAGTTAAGGGGCTTGGTTTTGGGGCTGATGATTATTTAACAAAACCTTTCAGTAAAGTTGAACTTTTGGCGCGAGCGCATGCTATTGTTCGCCGCTCACGCGGTCACTCAGACTCACAGATTAAGACAGGCCGACTTTCCGTTAACTTACAAAAACGAACAGCCAGTGTTGATGGCGAAACCCTGAACCTAACAGGAAAAGAATACGCCATTTTAGAGCTGTTATCATTGCGCAAGGGAACAACGCTTACAAAAGAAATGTTCTTAAATCACCTGTATGGTGGTATGGACGAACCTGAATTAAAAATTATCGATGTGTTTATTTGTAAACTTCGCCGTAAAATTGCTGAAGCTTTGGGACAAGACAATTATATTGAAACCGTTTGGGGGCGTGGTTATGTTTTGCGTGATCCTGACGAGGAAAACCAAGAGGTTGTTGCTGTGAGTGTTGACCCAAATCAGTTTCCTGTGCTCCCTGAAACCCTAAGCAAAGGACCTGATAGCATTACGATCAACCGTTTGGGGTAATCGTTCTCTCTGGTCTGCTTTGTCCTGCCCTCGGGAAACCCGAGGACAGAGTTTGTTTGGGCAACCTAGAGTTATTAGCCTCCCGTTGAAACCAGCAGTCCTAATCTTTTGATATTTGGATTATCTGTACGTGCACATGAAGCTTGTGCTAGTAAAGCACTCATTCCATCACTATCATCTGGGTTGATATTCCTATTTCCCATATCAATAACTCGACCAGTACTACCGTAGTAAGGTATAGATGAAACTCGCAAAGCTTCTTCTCCTTTTGTATCAATATCAACGTAAAACCCTAACCCTCTTAGATCTTCTGCCTGTTCTAGCTTTTTGAGTTGTTGTAGGGCTAAATATTGTGGAGATGAAACAACATTTTCAAGGTTATTGTCACTTGGAAAAAGCTCACTCATAAATGATATACCATTAACAGATTCAACTCTCATACCCTCAAAATGCGCATTTGCAAACATTGCAGCCGTTGTGGCGGGTCTTTCAACTTTGCGTGGACTCCCTCTAAGATCCACGTCTAAAAGGGGATCTAGCCCCAAATTAGTCACAACAAAATCTTTCAGTGACTGCCAAGCTTGACCAACTCTTCCAGAAACTGAGTCTTCATCATACGTAGCATTAACTGGACTTGCGCTCATTAACAAAACAATCGCAAGAGCTCCGAGTGTTAATTTTTTATTCATGACGTACCTCTGCTGATTTTATATATTTCTACTCTAAAGAAACTAGTCTTTGAAAAACAAAAGGAAACCCTTTTTAAGAAAATAATTTGATTTTTCTTCACAATTGTCGTTATATGTCTGGATGAGTGCTTAATTATTAAGTGCGCCTTGCTCGGAGTTTCCGGGCTGTGACTTGTTCACAAGTTAGCAACCGTAAGGAGTTTGAATTGAGATATTACGAAACTGTTTTTATTGCCCGCCAAGATGTAACATCAGCACAGGTGGAGACAATGACCCAACACTATACGTCCGTCATTAAAACACACGGCGGCGAAGTCACAAAGACTGAATTTTGTGGTTTACGTTCGTTGGCTTACCCCATTAAAAAGAATAAAAAAGGGCACTATGTTTTATTAAACTTAGCTGTTACGCCTGAAGGAATCTCCGAAGTTGAGCGTCAAATGAAGCTAAATGAGGATGTTTTGCGTTATTTGAGCATCCGTGTTGATGTCTTAGATAATAATCCTTCTACGCTCATGCAACAACGTCACTATCGTGAAGATTTCCAACAACGCGATTTTGGTGATGGTCAAGAAGAAGGGGAGGCGCTTGTTGTTCTTCCTGATGCTGAAATAACAGAATAAAACATAAGAGTGAGTCAAATATTATGAGTCAAGATTG
The DNA here is from genome assembly GCA_947475175.1 of Alphaproteobacteria bacterium. Taxonomy (GTDB): domain Bacteria; phylum Pseudomonadota; class Alphaproteobacteria; order Paracaedibacterales; family CAIULA01; genus CANJLN01. The sequence continues at coordinate 6,115 of CANJLN010000009.1, read as the reverse complement.
CAATTCACACGGATCCAGTTCACGCAGCGATAGCTCAGGCGGATCAAGTTCACACGGATCCAGTTCACGCAGCGATAGCTCAGGCGGATCAAGTTCATACGGATCCAGGCCAAGCGGTGATAGTTCACGCGGTGGCGATAGCTCCGTTGGTCCAGATGGACAAAAGACTTTTGTTCGTCGTCAATTTTTCCGTCGTCGTAAAACGTGTCCATTTTCAGGTCCTAATGGAATGAAAATTGATTACAAAGACATTCGGGTTCTATCAAAGTTTGTGTCAGAACGCGGTAAAATGATGCCAAGTCGTATCAGTGCTGTTTCTCTCAAAAAACAACGTGAACTCGCGCAAGCGATCAAACGCGCACGCTTTTTGGCTTTAATGCCATACGTGAACGGCTAATCCCAGCGATTTCCAAGGGAGGATTATTAGTTATAATCTTCCCAACCTTTTTTATCTCATTTGATTTTACATGCTAGAGCAACTTAGAAATTATTCACCAACGGTTCTGTCTTTACTGGCTGGGGTTACTGTTCTTGCCGTTTCCTTTCTTTCTGGCTTAATTCCTATTTTGGGAATTTTTCTGAACTACTTTAATGCTCTCCCTTTATTTTTAATAAGCTTTGCTTTTGGACTTCAATTTGGTATCAGGGCTGCTACTGTTGCAATTTTTAGTTTCGCTCTTTTCGGTGGAGCCTACCACGCCATTGGTTTTCTGATGATGACTTATGTTCCTTTTCTCCTTTTGTCTTATTTCTTGTTAAAAGAGAACGCCGCAGGAGCTTTTCGTTATTCACTCGCAGATGTGTTCTCCAAAGTGAACCTGTGTTTGCTTTTAACCTTAATTGTCTTGCTATTGGGTTTATCTTTTTATGGAATTGATGTCAGACAGTCAGTTGAGAGTTTTCTAGAGAAAGCTCTCCCTTCTAATTTTACAAGTGTACAGCCAACTGCTATCGCTCAACTTATCGATATTTTTCCGTCCATTTTGACGATTTCATGGATATCAACAAGTTTTATTAATGCTTGGACTGCGTATCAGCTGCTTGTCAGACAGAATCTTTCCAGACGTGTTATTGATACTTCGAAAGATATACACTTCCATGCCTATTGGGACATTATTGTAACATTTGGTCTGATGTTAATTATGGGACATCATTATTGGCCTTTGCCTCTTTTATCTATTCTTGGCAAAACAATCATGCTGATGGGATGTTTACCCTTGCTGGCTTTAGGGTTCCGAATTTGCTATTTAGCTGTGCAAAAGACTGACTCTAAAAGATTTTGGTTCGCAACCATCATGATCATGTCGTTTTTACTTGTTTGGCCACTGCTGATTATAGTATTGTTAGGTTTCGTTGAACCATGGTATGGGTTAGCGCAGCGTTTCGCAGACAAAAATCTGCCACATAATGGATAAATTGTATTTGTAGGGAGTTCTAGATGCAGGTCATCTTGCTGGAGAGAATCGAAAAATTAGGGCAAATGGGGCAAACCGTATCGGTAAAACCGGGTTATGCACGTAACTATTTGTTACCAAAGAAAAAAGCACTTCGCGTCACAAAGGATAATGTCGCTTATTTTGAGACACAAAAAGCTCAATTAGAAGCAACAAACTTGAAGCGTAAAAGTGAAGCTGAGTTGGTTGCCAAGAAGATGGATAGTGTTATGGTGACATTGATTCGTCAAGCCAGTGAAGTTGGTCATTTGTATGGGTCGGTCAGATCGAAAGACATCTCTGATGCTTTGGATAAGGCTGGTTATACCTTGGATAAAGGGCAAGTCAAATTGCAAGAACCTATTAAAACCTTGGGCATTCACCCAGCACGAGTTGTTCTTCATCCTGAAGTAAATGTTTTTGTTCGTGTAAACATTGCTCTATCAGAAGAAGAAGCTGTTGTTCAAAAGGAAGCAGATGCTAAGAAAACGACGGCTGCTGCTTAGTTTTTCAAAAGTTTTAAATATTTAAGAGCCTACCTTTGTCATCCTCGGATTTATTCCGGGGATGATAATTTTTTTTCGTCATTTTCATTCCTCGCAATGGCACCACCACTGCACTTCAAAAATAATCCATTCATCTCAGAAAATTCTTTCCAAAGCAAAGAGCTTTTAACATCATTTTTCCCAAATTTCAAGACTTGCTTTTTAGATCCATTGTGTTCAATATATCAACATATCGATGTGAAGAATCACATAAATCACTATATATAGTAAGTTTTGTCTAAAATTGCTTCTATTGTAACCGTCAAAGTCAACCTTAAAGCCAAACCTTAGAAAGGGTTATTTCATGAAGATTCACCGTCGTTGTACTGTTGCTGGGCAATCTCCATACACAGGAATTGAATTTCGAAAGTTAAGTAGTGAAATTCGAAACCCAGATGGGTCCATTGTCTTTCGTCAGGATGACATTGACGTACCTGCGCATTGGTCACAGGTTGCTTGTGATGTATTGGCGCAAAAGTATTTCAGAAAAGCGGGTGTTCCTTCAGAAACGGTGGCAGTCAAGGAAGAGGGGATTCCAAAATGGCTTTCAAGACGTCAAGCAAAACCGAATACAACCTTTGGCAGCGAAGCTGACTCCAAACAAGTTTTTGATCGTTTGGCTGGTGCTTGGACTTATTGGGGTTGGAAAGGCAATTATTTCGATGCCGAAGAGGATGCGCAAGCCTTTTATGACGAGCTTCGTTACATGCTGGCGATGCAGATGTGTGCCCCTAATTCTCCGCAGTGGTTCAACACAGGGCTGCATTGGTCCTATGGTGTCGACGGTCCTGCTCAAGGACATTTTTATGTGGATGATCAAACAGGCGTATTAACAGCATCCAATTCAGCTTATGCACGTCCTCAACCTCATGCTTGTTTTATTCAAAGCATTAGCGATGATTTGGTCAACGAAGGTGGTATCATGGATCTTTGGGTTCGTGAAGCTAGATTGTTCAAATACGGTTCTGGCACAGGGACAAACTTTTCTAACATCAGGGGATCTGGTGAGTCTTTGTCTGGAGGTGGAAAATCTTCTGGCTTAATGAGCTTTTTAAAAATTGGCGACAGGTCAGCCGGAGCGATTAAATCCGGTGGTACAACACGCCGTGCGGCTAAAATGGTGATTTTGGATGTAGATCATCCCGATATTGAAGAGTTTATTCAGTGGAAAGTAATTGAGGAGCAAAAAGTTGCTGCTCTTGTAACTGGCTCTAAAATCAATAAAATGCATTTAGAAGCTGTTATGGAAGCCTGTTTAAACACAGATTTACCAGACGATCAACGTTTTGATCCTAAACAAAATTTGGCCTTAAGAATGGCAATGAAGGCAGCTAGAACAGTTTTAGTTCCTGAAAACTATATTCAGCGCGCCATTCAATTAGCTGAATTAGGTTATACTCATATGGATCTACCGGCTTATGATGTTGATTGGAACTCAGAAGCGTATGCAACGGTATCTGGTCAAAATTCAAATAACACAGTCAGTGTGACCAATGACTATTTAGAAGCTGTTGTTAATGATAAAGAATGGCAGCTCAAGGGCCGCATCAATGGCAAGGTTATGAAAACCTTAAAAGCGCGCGATCTTTGGGAGAAAATCGGTTACGCCGCTTGGGCTTGTGCTGACCCTGGAATACATTTTTCGACAACCATCAATGATTGGCACACGTGCCCTGAAAGTGGCTCCATTAAAGCATCCAACCCTTGTTCTGAATATATGTTTTTGGATGACACTGCTTGTAATTTGGCATCTTTGAATTTGGTGACTTTTTACAAAGACAAAAAATTTGATGTTGGTTTGTATGAGCATGGCATTTCCTTATGGACCATGGTTTTAGAAATTTCTGTTTTGATGGCTCAATTTCCATCCAAAGAAATCGCGCAGCTGTCTTATGACTTCCGCACGTTGGGATTAGGGTACGCGAACCTTGGTGGTTTATTAATGGCCATGGGTATTCCTTATGACAGCGATGCAGGCAGGTCTATTGCCGGCGGTCTCGCTGCTGTTTTGACAGGTGTATCTTACTCAACATCAGCCAAGATGGCAAAAGAGCTCGGAACATTTCCTGGTTATGCTAAAAACAAAGAGCATATGCTCCGTGTGATGCGTAACCACAGACGTGCTGCTTACGGAGAAGAAAAGGGCTATGAAAAACTGGCCATCAAACCGGTTGCTCTTAAAGCCAAAGACTGCCCTTTGAAAGAGGTTGCAGAATCGGCAAAAAGAACATGGGATGAAGCTTTATTCTTAGGCGAGAAACACGGTTACCGAAACGCTCAAACAACCGTCATCGCACCAACGGGAACCATTGGTTTGGTAATGGATTGTGATACAACTGGTGTTGAACCTGACTTTGCGCTTGTTAAATTCAAAAAATTAGCGGGTGGCGGTTACTTTAAAATTGTCAACCAAATGGCACCAAGAGCTTTAGAAGCCTTGGGTTACAGCAAAGAACAAATCAATGATATATCACTTTATGCGGTAGGTTCGGGCACTCTTGAACAGGCACCTGGAATTAACCATGAAAAACTCCGCGCTCAAGGGTTTACAGAAGAAGCTTTAGTTAAGCTTCAGCAAGCCTTAAGTACTGCTTTTGATGTTAAATTTGCTTTTAACAAATGGTCTTTAGGGGAAGAATTTTGCAAAGACGTCTTAGGATTTTCTGATGCACAGTTGAATAATCCAACTTTTGATATGTTATCTGCTTTAGGTTTTACCAAAGAGGAAATCGAAATAGCCAATAACCATTGCTGCGGCACAATGACTTTAGAAGGTGCACCACATTTAAAAGACGAGCATTTACCTGTTTTTGATTGCGCTAGTCCTTGTGGTCGTATTGGCAAAAGATTGTTATCGATTAATAGTCATATTCATATGATGGCAGCGGTTCAACCCTTTATATCAGGGGCGATTTCAAAGACAATCAATATGCCGAATAATGCCACTGTTAAAGAATGTGAAGAGTCATACCTGTTGTCTTGGAAATTGGGATTAAAAGCGAATGCTCTCTATAGAGATGGCTCCAAACTTTCTCAGGCTCTGAGCTCTACTGCTTTTGATGATGACATAGAAGACCTTATGAGTTTGCCAACAACAGAAAAAGCTAAGGTTGTAGCAGAGCGCATTATTGAGACAATCGTTGAAAAGATGATTCATCAATCACAACGTCGCAAGCTTCCCAATCGTCGTGGCGGCTATACGCAAAAAGCAGCTGTTGGTGGTCATAAGATTTATCTTAGAACAGGTGAATATGACGATGGTCTGATCGGTGAGATTTTCATTGATATGCACAAAGAGGGCGCATCCTTTAGATCCTTGATGCATAATTTTGCCATGGCGATTTCTATTGGTTTGCAATATGGTGTGCCGCTAGAAGAATACGTCGAAGCCTTTACCTTTACTAGGTTTGAGCCTTCAGGAATGGTTGAAGGGAATGACACCATTAAAATGGCAACCTCGATTTTAGACTATATCTTTAGAGAGTTAGCTATTACGTATTTGGGCAGAAATGATTTGGCGCACGTTCAACCCAGAGACCTATTACCTGACACCATCGGTGAATCTTCTGACTATCCTGTGTTGATGGAAGAAAACGCAACGGATGTACGTTCCAAAATGGAGAAAGCAGGGAAGGGGACTACGGATGATGAGGCAACTGAATGTTCACTTGTCACTGGAGCGGAAATCGAATCAGCAACAGGCACCTATGGCAATGTGGTCAGTTATGCTGTTGTAAGTGCAAAGGCTCGAAAAAAAGCTGATGTGGTTGCTGAGAAAAGTTTGCAAGCTAAACTACAAGGGTATCAAGGGGATGCGTGTGGTGAATGTGGAAACTTTACCATGGTTCGCAATGGAACCTGTTTAAAGTGCAACACTTGTGGTTCTACAAGCGGTTGTTCCTGAACGTCAAACTATGTTGTTAGATCCTCGGAACAAGTCCGAGGATGACGACTTTATACTTTTTTTAGGTGGGACTCTCTCCTCGGACTTCTCACTTCTCAACTGTCATCCTCGGGTCAAGCCCATAGGTATCTACACAAGTTGAGTTTTCAGTATTTTTTGAAGCATATTTTTAAGATCGTCTCCATCATAATCGCGCAGTAAATCTAATGTGTTGAGCAAGGAACAAAGGCCAG
>CANJLN010000008.1 GCA_947475175.1 Alphaproteobacteria bacterium | reverse complement strand
TGAATATCTTACGAAAGTGGACTCTTAACATTCTTCACAAAGCCAAAGTAAAGCCAGATCAGACTATTAAAAGCCTCATGCGAAAAAACGCCATGTCAATCAAACACCTTACTGCTTGTGTCAACAAAATTCTTCCTGCGTAGGCCCTGGCTATTATACAGTAGCCCATTGCTAAATCTCCCATTAGTCAATATCTTTAAAAAAAATGAGATTTATATAACAGTTTGACAAGGAACCCAATAGTGGCAGCATACCAATACACCTATGTGATGAAGAGTCTCTCTAAAATTTACCCAGGAGGACGTGAGGTCTTAAAAGACGTTTGGTTATCTTTTTTCCCTGGTGCCAAAATCGGCATCATTGGCCCCAATGGATCTGGTAAATCGACTCTCTTGAAAATTATGGCTGGACTTGATAAAGAATTTAATGGCGAAGCATGGTCCGCCGATGGTGTTAAGATTGGTTATTTGGCGCAAGAACCTGAACTAGATGCATCAATGGACGTTGCTGGTAATGTGATGTCGGGTCTCTCAGAAATTAAGGGGCTTTTGGATCGTTTTGAAGCGCTAAATCTTAAGTTCTCCGAACCGATGAGTGATGATGAAATGAATACATTGATCGCTGAGCAAGGGGAAATCCAAGAACAGATTGATAATTTAGACGCTTGGGATCTGGAACGCAAAATTGAAATTGCGATGGATGCTTTAAGATGCCCTCCCGGTGATGCTGCTGTTGACACACTTTCTGGTGGTGAAAAACGTCGTGTGGCGTTGTGCCGTTTATTACTCCAAAAACCAGATATGCTTTTACTGGACGAGCCTACCAATCACTTGGACGCTGAATCCGTTGCTTGGTTAGAGCGGTATTTAAAGGATTACACAGGCACCGTTGTTTTGATTACCCATGATCGTTATTTCTTGGATAACGTGGTTGGCTGGATTCTTGAATTAGATCGTGGCCAAGGTATTCCGTACGAGGGTAATTATTCCAGTTGGTTGGAACAGAAACAAAAACGTCTCTTTACAGAACAAAAGCAAGAATCGTCACGTCAGAAACAATTGGCGCGTGAGCTAGAATGGATTCGCCAATCACCAAAGGGACGTCAAAGCAAGAGCAAAGCGCGTATCCAAGCGTATGAATCTTTACTGAATGAAAATCGTGAGCAAGGACAAGGTGACGGGGCTATCAATATCCCGGCTGGCCCTCGTTTGGGTGATTTGGTGATTCAAGCCGACCATCTAAGCAAAGCTTTTGGTGACAAGATGCTCATTGATAATCTTGATTTTAATCTTCCACGCGGTGGTATCGTTGGGATCATTGGACCAAATGGGGCGGGTAAAACCACTCTATTCCGTATGCTCACCGATCAAGAAACGCCTGACAGCGGCAGTCTAAAGGTCGGAGATACTGTAGTGATGGGGTATGTTGATCAATCGCGTGATGCTTTGAATTCGAATAAAACCATTTGGGAAGAAATTTCTGGTGGGCTCGATGAAGTCGCTTTGGGTAAACGCACCATGCCAAGCCGAGCGTACTGCGGTCTTTTCAATTTCAAAGGAGCTGATCAACAGAAAAAAGTAGGTCAACTTTCAGGGGGAGAGCGAAACCGAGTTCATTTGGCCAAGATGCTCAAATCTGGCGCCAATGTTCTGTTATTGGACGAGCCGACCAATGACCTGGATGTTGAAACATTGCGCTCTTTAGAAGAAGGTCTTTTGGATTTTGCCGGCTGCGCTATTGTCATCAGCCATGATCGTTGGTTTTTGGATAGAATCGCCACACATATTTTGGCCTTTGAAGGGGACAGCCAAGTTGTTTGGTTTGAAGGAAACTATCAAGCTTACGAAGAAGACCGCAAGCGTCGTCTTGGCATGACGGCTGATCAACCTCATCGGATTAAATATAAGCCATTAGCAAGATAGGTAAAATCAGCTGAAAGAAGGTTCTTAACTTTCTTTCAGCTGAGCTTTTAAGTCTTACAGCAATTCGGAAGGTCGATAAAGCGAGTAATTTAGAGGATTTTGTGATAAAAAAAGGTCGGGACTTTCGTTCCGACCTTTAATTTCTTTTAGATGCTTAAAAATATTAAGCAGCTGGCTTTGCAGCAGCGTCAACAGCTGGAACTGGAGCAACAACAGCAGCATCAGCCATTGGAGCGCCAGCTGGCATAGCCGGAGCAGCAACAACCATTGGCATAACTGGAGCAACGAAAGCACCGTGTTGCGCGTTGAGCATATCAGTGATTTTGTTGCCAGCAGCATGCTTGCCACCATGATGGCGATGACGCTTGTGTCCTTTAGCTGGAGCAGCAGCTTTCGCAGCGTCAACAGCTGGTGCAGCTTTTGCGTCAGCAGCAACTGGAGCAGCGGCTTTTGGAGCCTCAACAACTGGAGCAGCCGGTGCAGCCGCTGGAACTGCAGCGATTGCGGATGTAGCAAGCAAAGCGATTGCACTTGCTAATAATGTTTTTTTCATAGTAAAGGAACTCCCTTCAATGTAGTCACTTTTTAAAAAGTTGTTAAATCGCCTCTGAAAACGACGAGAGGATCTACTCTCACGATAAATGAAAATTCTTTAACAAATCACTAAAAATCTACGAAAAAGAGGAAAAATTGAATGATAGGTGTGACTATTTAGTCATCATTCCATAACAGTCTTTAATCAAAGGATAAGAATTTGTATTGGGGAGCTGATAATGCCACCACTCATAAGAATAAAGCTCAAAACCTGCTGTTAGCATAATGCCTAAGAGCAAATAGCGGTTTGCTTGAACGTTGGCAGGTAAATCTGCGCCATGATGAGAAAGTGGTGTGAAATCATCAAAGGGTGTCCCCATGTCCAATTCATTTCCATTTTTATCAACAAGGTTCAAATCAATAGCAACGCCACGGGTGTGGTTGGATCCTTTTGATGGATCAGCAACATACATGGGGTCTGGGCAAATGCTCCAAAGCTTTTCTTGCGCTGCTTGTGGCCGAAAGGTATCAAAGATCTTTAGGCGACAGCCTTGCTCGGCGGCAAGCTGAACGACTTTCTCAAAAGGTTTGAGGGCATCTTGATGCAAGTAACAAATAGAGTTTTCATACACCTGTTGATTTAAGAAATTATCCGTCGAGCCATAGCGTAAATCAAGAATAACGTCATATTTATCTTTTGTGATTTCGAATACTGTCATGGGCAGCCCCTTTTTTTTAATTGGGTTATAAGTGACAGAGTCTTACAAGAGTTTCATATACACGGCAAATTATTTTATTTCTTGACGCTCAGGGTGGAATTAGGCTTTGATCGAAGCCATGTGATGTTTATAAGTTGACGGGTGTCTTTGTCTCAACAGTCTGAATTGCCAAATGTACCAAAACATGTAGCCATTATCATGGATGGGAATGGTCGGTGGGCGCGTTTACGTCAGATTCCAACTATTGCCGGACATAAGGCCGGAGCAGAGGTTGCGAGAAAGATTACTGAATGCGCTTCTAAAATGGGCATTCAATACCTAACGCTTTATACATTTTCTTCTGAAAATTGGCTAAGAGAAAAAAGCTGGATTGATGACTTTATGGGGTTGTTGCGTCTTTATTTGCGCAATGAACTGAAAGCCTTGATGAGCAATGATGTTCGTATTCAGGTGATTGGTGATCGGACTTTGTTCGCTCCTGATATTCAAGAATTAATTAAAGATGTGGAAGAAAAAACAAAAAATAACAAAGCCATCACAGTTGTTCTTGCCCTTAGTTATGGAAGTCGCGATGAAATGGTTCGAGCTTTTAAACGTTTGTCCTCTAAAGTTAAAGCGGGTGAACTTGATCCTGACACAATTAATGTTGAGGACATTTCAATGAGCTTAGATACGGCAAACCTGCCAGATCCTGATCTTTTGATTCGAACTTCTGGGGAACAACGCATTAGTAATTTCTTGGTTTGGCAAATGGCGTATACAGAGTTTGTTTTTGTGCCAACCTTGTGGCCAGATTTTACGGAAAGCGATTTTGAAAGTGCGATTAATGAATATCAACAACGAAGTAGGCGCTATGGATTGTACGCTTCAGCATAAAAAAATGGATGAATTCTGGCTTAGAGTAATTAGTTGTGTCTTTGCAATACCATTTGTTATTGCTGTGACTTATCTTGGCATGCCATATTTTGATGTTTTGTCATTGGGTATGTTGATTGGAATGTTGCGTGAATGGTCGCGACTGACAACATTTTCCGTATTCCATCCCGTTTGCGGCACCGTATTTGTTCAAATGCTTGTGTTTCTTTATGGACAAGGTCTTCCGTTATGGGCACACGTCTTCCTTAACTCACTGGCTATCGTCTTGATTTGGCATTTTGTTAGAAAAACGTTGCTTGTTAAACGAGCTTTATTGTTCGTTAGCGGCTGCTTTTATGTTTCTGCTGCCGTTGCAACGATTGTCTTTTTAAGTCACAAAAGCCCTGAACACCGAGTGTTTCTTTTGTGGTTGTTCTCAATTGTATGGGCGGGAGATATTGGTGCTTATTTTATTGGACGTTTGTTAAAGGGGCCAAAACTTGCACCCAAAATTAGCCCTAACAAAACATGGTCGGGACTCATTGGTGGGCTTATCGGGGCAGCTGTTTTTGGTTCTTTGTTTAATTATTATTTTGATTTAACACCTTTGCTGGGCCTGTCTTTTTCTGGTGTATTGTTGACTTTAGCCGTTTCAGCGCATCTTGGAGATTTGCTTGAATCTTCGATCAAACGTCATTTTGGCGTAAAAGATGCGGGTAATTTTATTCCGGGTCATGGAGGGATCCTAGATCGTTTAGACAGTCTTCTTTTGGTAGCGTTGGTATGCGGTCTTTTTCTTTTAGTAGGATGGATTCGGTAAAGATGAAAAAGAAAATCACCGTTTTAGGGTCAACGGGGTCGATTGGTTGCAGCACCGCTGATCTTTTACAGTTTCACAAAAATCATTTTGAAGTAGTGGCTTTAAGTGGCGGTGAAAATGTTAAAGCCCTTATTCAGCAAGCTCTTGTTTTAAAACCTCAGTTGGCTGTCATTAAAAACTCAGCTTTATATAATGAGCTCAAAGAAGGCTTGTCTGGAACAGATATACAAGTAGCCGCTGGAGAAGAAGCCATTATAGAAGCAGCCAGTTTGCCGGCTGATACTGTGGTTTCAGCAATTTTGGGAACAGCGGGACTATTGCCAACCTTAGAAGCTATCAAACAAGGAAAAAAAGTAGCTCTTGCCAATAAAGAGTCTTTGGTGGCAGCGGGTTCTATTATGCTATCGGCTGTCAAAGAATCAGGCGCTAAGCTTTTGCCTATTGATTCAGAACATAATGCCATTTTTCAATGCTTAGAAGAGCACAACCATAAATCGATTGAAAAGATTATCCTGACAGCGTCAGGTGGTCCTTTTTATAAGAAATCTTTAGAAGAGCTCACCGATATCACACCAGAAGAAGCCATCAAACATCCCAATTGGTCGATGGGGGCTAAAATTTCTGTTGATTCGGCGACGTTGATGAACAAAGGGCTAGAACTGATTGAGGCTCATTATTTTTTTGATATTCCAGAATCAAAAATAGAAGTTCTTATTCATCCCCAATCTATTATTCATTCTCTTGTTGCTTATCAAGACGGTTCTGTTTTGGCTCAGCTGGGGATGCCGGACATGCGAACACCCATTTCGTATACATTGGCTTGGCCAGAGCGGATTGAAACAACAGTTAAAAGATTATCTTTGGCGGACCTTGGTGCTTTGACTTTCTTTCCAGCGGATGATAGCCGATTTGTTCCTTTAAGATTGGCAAGACAAGCCCTTAGAGAAAGAAAAACATTGGTCTATAATGCAGCGAATGAGATTGCCGTCGAGGCGTTTCTTAATCGTCAGATAGGTTTTTTGGATATTATCAGGACTGTTGAGGAAATATTGGAAACAGTTATTCTTAATTCACCTTCTTCTATTGAAGAGATCCTTGAACAAGATCGTATGGTGAGGCATAAAACAAGAGAGCTTCTATAAATAAGGTTAAGCAAATGCACAGCAATAATTCTTTAAATTTGGCCATAAATTCTTTCAAAGAGTCTATCAAGGTTAAAGAAGATGTCATTAATCAAGGGTTAGATGTTCTCGTTAAAATGGCTGGGATGATTGCCCATTCCATTGAAAATGGTGGAAAACTTCTGTTATGCGGCAACGGCGGATCAGCTGCTGATGCGCAACACTTAGCAGCAGAGCTTTTGGTACGCTTAAGATCTCATGTTAATCGTCAATCGCTGCCTGCTATTTTTTTGGGCATGGACATGTCTACGATTACAGCTTGTGGCAATGACTATGGTTTTGATGAGATTTTTGCACGCCCTTTAGAAGGTTTAGGCAGAGAAGGGGATGTTCTGTTAGGAATCACAACCTCTGGTAAATCGCCAAACGTTTTATCAGCGTTTCATAAAGCGCGACAGATGGGTATAGAAACCTTGGGATTTTTGGGTTGCAAGGGTAGTCCAGCATTAGAGCTATGTGATCAAGCTTTCGTTGTGCCATCTAACAATACGGCCCGTATTCAGGAAAGCCATATTACAGCAGGCCATGTGGTGATGGAACTGGTTGAAGAGATATTTTTGAAAAAAGGCAAGCAGTAGCATCTTTTGATAAATTGCAGTAGGATAAACTAAGTTTAAGATAAATTATAGAATGCGACTTTATGTTCCCTTTTGCTAATTTAATTCACCCTGAAGGATGGCGGTTTGTTGCCATTTTTGCTGGTGTTGCCGTTTTGCTCTCTTTATTTTCCAGTACATTTGGATGGATTGGTGGAATCTTAACCGCGTGGTGTTTCTATTTCTTCCGAAATCCGACACGTGTAACGCCAGATCGTGATGGACTTGTTATCAGTCCGGCAGATGGTAAAGTTGTGGGTATTAAAGAGACAGTCCCTCCTTCTGAATGGGAAATGGGCGATGAACCCAGAGTTCGTATCAGTATCTTTTTGAATGTTTTTGACGTTCATATCAATAGAATCCCAATCTCAGGCACTGTCCGCAAAGTGATTTATCATCCTGGTAAATTTTTCAATGCATCTTTGGATAAAGCCAGCGAGTTTAACGAGAGAAACACCGTTATTATCGACATGGGAAATGGAGATGATATGGCGGTTGTTCAAATAGCGGGCTTGATTGCGCGCCGGATTGTTTGTGATATTGAAAATGATGACAAAGCCGTTGTTGGCAGCCAATATGGCATCATTCGTTTTGGGAGCAGAGCTGATATTTATTTGCCAGTAGGTGCAAAGTCCTTGGTGATTGAAGGACAAAGAACGATTGGCGGAGAAACAGTCATTGCTGATTTACAAAGCAGTGAACCTGCGAGGCAAGGGAGCGTTGTTTAATGCTAAAACCTAAAGAGCCAAAAGAACGTATCCGTCGTGAAGTTAAAAAAGGGTTTAGAAATCGCCTTCCGGCTCGTCTAAAAGAGAAAAAATTAAAAGTTCTATCTTTATCAGCCGTGATACCCAACATTACGACAATGCTGGCTTTGTGTGCTGGTATGACAGCCGTTCGTATGGCTTTGCTCGAAAGATGGGACTTGGCCGTTGTGGCTATTTTGATTGCTGGTTTTTTGGATGGGATGGATGGTCGTTTGGCGCGTCTGTTGGGCAGTTCGAGCCGCTTTGGTGCGGAACTGGATTCGTTTTCAGATCTGATTAGCTTTGGAGCTGCACCTGCTCTTGTTATCTACCTCAAAGGATTGCACCAGTGGGGCGAGACAGGTTGGGCGATTGCTCTATTTTTCACCGTTTGTATGGCGCTTCGTTTGGCGCGGTTCAATACGCGCAGTATTGAAGGTCTTGAGAGCCCTGTATGGTCTCAAGAATTTTTTACGGGTGTTCCTGCTCCAGCGGGTGCGTATCTTGCTTTGATGCCCATCATAATGCAACAGTATTTCACGGCTCCCTTTTTGCAGACACCCCTGTTTACTGCTATTGTGCTACTGGCCACAAGCGGGCTTATGGTAAGTCGCATTCCAACGTATTCTCTAAAGAAAGTGACGATTCCTCATCGTCTTGTCTTGCCTTTGATGTTATTGGTGGTCCTGACGGCTTCGGCGATTTACAGTCAACCGTGGTTGACTCTATCTCTTATAGGGTTTGCGTACCTGGGGCTTATTCCATTTAGCATTAAGTCCTACCTAAAGCTAAAAGCGGAAATGCAGGCTCAACCGGCAGAGCAGGTCTAAGATCTTAAAGAAGGAACCGCTTGGATTTCTTCATTTTAGAACCGAGCATTACAACATTCCTTCACCTATAAACAAATTATTAATCTTTTTTCGCCACTGTTATCATTAGATATTATTCTTTGTTGACGGCGCTCATTCTATTTTGCTATCAATACTCTGTGTTTACTGTGGCTTATTGGTTATTGCTGTGAAAAAAATCTTTATTGTATTACTTGTTTTACTTACGAATTCCACTTTTCTTATGGCTGAGCCAGCTTCGGGCAGAGATGTGCTTACATGGGCTGAAGGACGCAGAGCTTCTATAGAAAGAAGAGTGGTCAAAAGTGCAAAAGATGCAAATGTATCTTTTGCAGTAGCAACTCTGGCTGAGATTAACGAACAACTCGATACACCTGATCTTGCAGGAAAACAAAAACTCCTCGATTTAGGAAACGCATTGATCCACGGCAACGTAGAAAGAAAAAGTATGCGTCTTACCAAGCGTAAAGCGACGACAGCTGAACGCACTGTGATGGAAGCATTTGTCAGAAATTTAGCAGCTTTAACAAAAGGTCAACGACAGAAATCCGTATCCCAACAATGGATAGATCCTTCAAATGCTGCTCTTCAGAATCATTATAAAGCTATCGATCGTTTAGCGGATTTAGTATCTGGCCCTGGCTCCAATGGTCAATTGATGGCAATATTCTCTGATCTGAACCATGTGGTTTCATGTTTCACAGACGGTAATGAAAGACGAAAAGCTCTGGCTTATCTGTGCCAATTTTCAGGCGAAAAAGACTTTGTGGCAAGAGTTGGTATTATAGACCCGCTCGTATTTGCGGCAAAGTTTAAAGATTCGCTAAATCTAACTGAATGGTCAGAGTTTAAACAGCGTTTCTGCCCCGCCGTAATGCTGACCCTAAAAGACATTGCCGAGGCAGGAGAAAAGGGCGGGTTTTCTGAAGATATAAAGGCAAGTTTCTTAAATAGTTTTGATCCAAGCTTCTCGGTATTAAGATTGGAAGGCCCTCAGAAAGTGGGTAAAACGGTTATTGCTGATCTTTATAAGGTTTTTTCAAAGGCGCCTGCTTTTGCAACAGAAGATGAACGAAGGAAATGGGAAAGAAAAGCTATTGAAACTGTTTTAACCGATCATCTACGTCACACAGTCAGTGTGAACTTTTCACCTGTCAACTCAAAACGCGAAGCTTTCGTCGACTCTATCGGTCTTGGATCTGCTTCCATACAGGGAATTGCAGAAGGAGAAAAAAGAAAGTTTAATTCTGACGCTGAGTACCTTGCTGATCTATGTGAAGCAGCACGAAGATTAGATATGTTCCAATCAACTTTTTTGAAGCATTTGGGCGTAAGAGGAGAGATATTGGTTGTAGAGCAATATGATGACGCAACAGCTGCAGTAGTTCAATCAATAATGCAGCACAGCAATGAGGTCTTTATAATCCATAATTTAAAAAATGCAAATGGTGAAGAAGTTTCACTCTATATGAAGCAGTTAATAGAAAGAGGTCGTGCAGCAACAGTTGCTAATAAGGAGTTACCTGGTAGCTCTCAAAGCGATGCTCGTTTTTTGCAATTTAATGATATCAATGAAAGCAAAACAGTAAAGCATTTTATATTAGGAAATTTAGATTGCACTGATACAGATCAAATCAGTTTTGAAGGCGATTTCAATAAGATAAGTTATGTTAAATCCTTACATGATCACAACAGGCTTGTCTTTACGGCGTTATTAGAGGCTCACTATCTCCAAGATGCTTTAGGTCTTGATTTTATTACTTCTGCGGCAAAATCGGCAGTTGAGGAGTCCAATCCTTTCTCAAAAAAAGTATCGACTGTGCATCAGGATGCTAGTCTATCTGATAAATATCCCATGATGAAAAGCGTTGATGCAGCTGGTGATATAACTTACAGCTTAGCCTTGCGAGGATTGGATTCATCAAAATCACTAAAGGCTAAAACTTTTGAACGGGATTATAAAAGTGATATTCGATGTACGGTTGTATTTGATGATAATTTGACTGGAAAACCAACCGATGCAACTTTTACCCTCGGAGTGCCGGATGAATTAAAGAATCAAACGGATGAGATCATTAAAGCATTAGAACTCGATTTTAAACCAGGTTTGATGCAGGTTAAGATTAAAAAAAGAATGCCTTCAGCAGTAGCTGCCTCTGGTGCTGAGCCGGCTTTCCCTTTGTCCCATAATTTTAAAGAACCTATCTCCGTATCTGGTTTAGTCAAAAGAATAGAAATGGATGTACCAGCCAATGTTTCGGATATGTTTATAACTGGCGTTACGTTAAAAGGAGATACCACAGGAATTGACACAGCAAAACCCCTTAAAAAGGTTGCTATTGTTGGAAAATATAATGCCGGCAAAACGACTTTGCTGAAAGCTTTGCTTGGTATAAAAGATGCTGGTGTTTTGGGAGACATGGTCCACACAGAAGGCGTCACTCATTTTCTAGGCACAATGGGCGGAGAACTAGTTGACGTGTGCGACACCATGGGTAAACAATCAGGAGCAGTTCAGTCCGAATCAAAAGGTGTAAGTGATGAAGAAGTACGCCAACAGCAAAATGCCATTGCTGGTGCTGTTGATCCCGAAGAAACAGACCTTACCGTGCTTCTCGCGACATCTCTTGATAACGTAGCAATTAAAGAGATGCTAGAAGGTGGTTATGATCCAACACGAACCATTATGGTCCATAATTTGAAGTATTTAAAAACAGACGAAACAACAGATATTTACCTGCGCAGACTCCGTACTTTCTTTGAGGAGATAGATGCGCATGTAACGGATAAAGGATTGAGCGGTGTCTTTGAAGAAGAAGATGGATTTATCGTCTATCGTCAACCCTCTGGATTTACACATGTAATTATGAAAAATTTCGATGTTGATAAAGATGTTGCTTGGAATTCAAAAGTAATCCAGTATTTGGGACACGCTATTACGCAAACAAAAGCCAGAAAAGAAAGAACTTTGCACACAGTCTTAGAGGACTCTGTAAAGTCTATGGTCAAACGTGCTTTTGTGCTGCCTGAAGGAGCAAGAGTTAATGTAAAATCTGATGCAGGAAGACCGCTCACACCCAAGGTTGTCGATGTAAGTGGTTCATCTGTTACAGATATTTGGGCAAAAATACCACCAAATGAGACATACTTAACAGCTAAGACTTTTGAAAGATTTTATTCGAATAGTTCTATGGATATTGACATTCCAAATATAAAAGGTCGCACCAAAGTAATACAATCTGAACGGACACTGTTACATAAGTATGATGCTCCCTTTATCGGATTAGCAATTTCTGAAAGTTTGAAAATCAAGTATTTTCCGACCGAAGGCAACGGTTTCCGCACTCCTATCATGCAATATGATGTTTTAGGTTCCGGAGTTAATATTTTTAACGTGCCTAAAGAATTCAAAGTAACTCCAATGACCGACAAAGACGGGACTGCTTTCTTTCGTTTTGAAACGGCATTTGATCAAACTAGCGTAGCTCAACGGCTTGTTCATTTAAAAAAGACAGAAAAGGATGGAAGTTTCACTTTTGATGGAGATCTGAAACCAAAAATAGAAAGTGGCTATGTTCAGCAGCATACTCCAGCCGGTTAATGCGCGCTAATCAAAGCCGTTTGGTTTTGTCTTATGCACATAGCAGGCTACCCTGGTTGAAATGCAGGCTTAGTTGGCAGAAGAAAGGTCTAAGATCTTAAAGAAGGAACAGCTTGGATTTCTTGATCAGCACCAAGAGGGCTTATCAAGGTATAGCACCCCACTATAAAGCTTAATACACATAGAAAGCGTATGCGTTTCTTTATCAAAATTCCCTCCAAAAATTTTCCACCACCTGAGTAAATGGTAGTCAAATTAGAAGAATATGAAAAGAGGTATTTTGTACAGATATATGGCACTATAGAGCCAAAATAACAAACCTGAGATCCACATGCGCCTAGCTCTTTATCAACCTGAAATCCCACAGAATACAGGAACGCTCATTCGCCTTGGGGCTTGCGTGGGTGTTGGTATTGATGTGATAGAACCGTGTGGTTACACTTGGGATGATGCCAGGCTTAAGCGAGCAGGAATGGATTATATGGAGCTTGCCAATGTGACCAGACATGCCACGTGGGATGCTTTTCAACAACAACTGAATCTATCACGGCTCATTCTTTTGGATACCAAAGCCTCAACAGATTACTTAGACTTTAAATTCCAACCTGATGATATCTTAATGGTTGGCCGCGAAAGCGATGGTGTTCCGGAGATGGTTTTTAACATGACTAATCATAAAGTAAAAATTTCTATGTTATCTGAACGTCGATCTTTGAATGTTGCTGTTGCTGCGTCTATCGTTTTGGGCGAGGCGTTACGTCAAACGCGAGACACACGAATTCTTTAAAATACTTCCATTTATATTTTAATTAACTCTTGGTTTCATATGAATTCATACATGCCAGAAAAAATTTGACTTTTTCAAGAAAATCACCATACTACAAGCTATGACTTATAGCGTTTTAACATTCTCTGTTCAAACATCTATCCCCACAATTATTATTGGCGGCTAGCCCCGCTATTATATTATTACTCCCCTTTACAATTTAATATTTTTTTGATCGTGTCATTCCCGCGAAGGCGCGAATCCAGTTATATTTTCTGGATCCCCGACTCGGCACTTCGTGCCTCTCGAGGATGACAACTTCCACAATGTTAATAAAGAGAGTACTAATATGATGTATGCAAATTCAAATCTCAAAACGGGGTTATCTAGCCCATTCCCTTGGGTCATGTGGGCCTTAACCCTATCATTCTTTGCTTTTCAATTTATCTTGCGGTTATTTCCGGGCCTGATGATGCCGCAAATTATGCAGCAGTTTTCAATTGATGCAACGGCCTTTGGCTTTTTATCCGCTATGTATTATTTTGGTTATGCTGGCATGCAAATTCCCGTTGCGATTTTTCTTGATCGCTATGGGCCACGACTGGTGGTTACGTGCTGTGCTTTGGTCTGCGGATTATCAACCTTGATCTTTATCTATACCAACAATTGGCTCATTGCTTTATTGAGCAGGTTTTTAATTGGGGCTTCGTCAGCCGCAGGATTTTTAGGAACGTCCAAAGTTGTTTCCCTCTATTTCCCAAGGAACCTTTATGCGCGCATGATCGGCTATACATTTTCCTTTGGTTTATTGGGAGCATTATATGGCGGCAAACCAGTTAATTACTTGATTGACCATTGCGGTTGGCAGCCTGTCCTGTTTGGGATCGGATGTGTGGCTGTTGCTATTGCGTGCATGGTTTTTTTAGTTGGACAAAAAGAAACCGTCAGTGGTACGAGCGAAAACCTGAGCTTTAAAAGCCTGTTACAGCTGTTCAAAAAGCCAAGTTTATTATGGTTGGCACTGGTGAATCTTTTGATGGTTGGATCCTTAGAGGGATTTGCGGATGTGTGGGGTGTGACCTATTTGATGAAAGCGTATTCTCTGACCAAGGGTGACGCGGCGGGCGCTGTATCGTTCATTTTTATAGGCATGCTTTTTGGCGGGCCTTTGTTGGCCTATTTCAGCACGAAAATAAACGCGTTCTATGTGATTTCTTTGAGTGGGTTTGGGATGGCGGCTTTGTTTGTTTTGATGCTGTATTATCCCCATCTTATTAATGGTTATATGCTTTGCATGTTATTTTTTGTGGTCGGCATTTTATGTTGTTATCAGGTCATCGTTTTTTCTGTTGGAACCGATATGATAACACCTGCTTTGGCTGGTATTACGGTTGCCTTTTTAAATTCCATTAATATGCTGGGTGGATCATTTTTCCACACACTGATTGGATCTTTGCTTGATCTGTGCTGGGCGGGAGGCATGGAGAATGGCTGTCGCTTGTACGGGGTGGAAATATACACCTATGCGTTATTGTCTATCCCCATTACTGCTGCTGTGGGGGCGAGCATTGCTGGGGTGTTAAAGATGCGTGAGTAGGCTTGATTGGTGCAAAAGCACACTCACTGTCATCGCGAGCCTCGTGTGGTGTGGCGATCCAGTTGTATTTTTCCTGGATTGCCACGTCGCTTCGCTTCTCGCAATGACGAAGACTTCTTACATAACCCTGACCACGGGAAAAACGAATCCCCAAAAGCTTAACTGACACGCTTCTACTTCGGCATATTGCCTCGTAATTCTATCAACTCTTTCATCTTTAAGAGTTGCAACTCGCGCTTTAAAGGTAGAGCCATTGATGGCTCCCAGCATACTGGATAGTTCCGCGTCTTCAATTCTTTGAACAGCATTCACAAGCCCAACATAGAAAGATGAAACCGAATCATGGATTTCGTTTCGAATTCTAAGTTCCACCGCTTTTCTCTTTCCCAACCACCATTGTACCAGGTTTTGAGACGAAGAACTGTGAGGCTCTAAGATCATCTTTTGTGCAATATCGTGTCCATTAAGCGCTTGTTCACACATTACTCTTATACGCTCGGATATTATAAAATGTGGATTCGTTGGCCTATCAAAACCAACTATTTGAACCGTTTGCGTTAAACTAACTGTATTCGCAGCAAAACAATCTGGTAGGTCAAGCAGACCAAAATGGGTTGTTAATTTCTTAAACTCAGCTCCATTAAAATTCCCCATAACAGCTTCAATATATAACTGCCTGGCTGATTGAGCTCCTGCATCTATGATTTGACCCAGTAAACTCAAACGTTCTTCAGATTGCTTTTTAGCTAATCCAAACGTTCTTTTCACTGCCTCTGGATTTTCAAGATCTACGGGCTTTAAAGCTTCAACCACAAGATCCCAAACTTTTGGATCTGTGTCTGCTGCTTCCATAACCAGCCCTAATCTATCCTCATCTGACTTAGAAGCCCAATCACCATCAGAAGCTATAATTTTTAATGCCGTTTTATAAGCTTCTGTTTCTTCAACTGCTGTTGTGGCCTCTTCTTCAATTTGACCTATATTTCTTAAATACGCACTGGCGATTTCATTACCCGCAACAGCTTTTTCTCTCAACTCTTCAACAAGACCGGAAAGATCAGCTGCCTCACCCTTCACCACTCTCAAATAATATTTAAGGCACTTTGCAACCACCACACCAAGCTTGCTTCCAGCTTGCGCTGCAGTTACAGAAGCTGTTGTCAAACCATCCAATAATCCTTCTGTTGGTATAACCGGATTTTCCGGAGAAACTCCCAACATTATTAAGTAACGCATTGATAATTGTACTAAGACCTGTTTCATTTCTCCTTCGAGTTCCTCAATAGAACGTACTGGAGCACTATCAGGAACCAAAACTAACGTAGACTTCTTTTCATCTACTTTCTCATCCAGCACTTGAACAGTCGCAGCAAATACGGTATTTGGCAGTAACATAACAATCGCTCCAACACATAATAATTTTCTAAATCGCATAGAAATTCCCCTCTGATTCAAATTCAGTCACATGTATAAGTAGAAAGGAAATTTGAGTGCAATTCTAGAGGGAGTTTGAAAGCTTGCAAAAGAAATAAACCAGAGGTATTTTACATCAGGTTTTCTTTTACGGCTTGAAAAGAAATGTATTTTTTTAGACGCCTTTTTTGGTACGTTCGAACGTTGCTCTTGTCTTTTTTTAGAATACGGACAATTGGAG
The DNA here is from genome assembly GCA_947475175.1 of Alphaproteobacteria bacterium. Taxonomy (GTDB): domain Bacteria; phylum Pseudomonadota; class Alphaproteobacteria; order Paracaedibacterales; family CAIULA01; genus CANJLN01. The sequence continues at coordinate 23,427 of CANJLN010000008.1, read as the reverse complement.
CGCGTGCTCTTGTTGTGCGAGAAAATGAAATTCTTTTGATCAAGCACACCTACCAAAAAGGCTGGTGTACAATTGGGGGCGCTGTTGAAAAAGGTGAATCCGCTAGAAAAGCAGTCAAACGTGAATTGTATGAAGAAGTAGGCCTCAAAACAACAAAACCACCTAAGCTTTTTGGTATCTATTTTAGTCGCAATGAGTGGCGTGATGATCATGTGATTTTGTATGTGGTCAAAGAATTTACGATGGAAGAAGTCGATTCTGACGAGATTGCTGAAAAGAAATGGTTTCCTTTTGATAACCTTCCCGAAGAAACAACTCCTGCCACCAAACGTCGAATTGACGAGTATTTGGGGCATTCCTCTCAGTCTGATAAGTGGTAGCTAACTGCATCAAGGCGCTTTTAAATAAATATCAGCGCCCCCGTCATGGCGAGCAACGAAGTTGCGTGGCCATCCAGTTAAACAATATCTTCATACAAATCTTTTCATTCAAGTTCGTTGATTTGTCATAATATAAACTGCTGGTTCTTTCATATATGTATCACCTTTTCTGGATGGCCACGCAACTTCGTTGCTCGCCATGACGGCGGCACATGTGTAATACCTATGGGTCAAGTCCGAGGATCCACATTTTTTTTAATTAAATTAACCTTTTGTAAACCTGTCTTCTTGTATAAAGGAGAGTGTAACATTAATTTTTTGAAAGGATTGAATCGATGAAAAAAATTCTCTTTTTTGTAATGGCTTTAATGGCTTTACAAATAACCGCTTATGCAGAGGCTGATGCTGATTTTGATTGTAGTGATTGCAACAAGCTTTCATGCGCGGAAAAAGATGGCCCATATAAGGGTTGTAAGGCACATTGCCAAGAGAAAAAAAGTTGGAAGTCTTGTTTGGCCGCTCATAAGAAGGCTAAGGCAGACGCTGCAGATAAATCAGAGAAGGTAGCAGCAATCAATGAAGAGGCTGATAAAGATGAAGCTGCTGCTACTGAGGGTGATCATGCTGAAGGTGATCATGCTGAGAAAAAACATACAAAAAATGCTGCTGCTGAGTAGTTAAAATTAGCTAATAATTAAGGGGTCTTGGTTCTAGAATCAAGGCCCTTTTTTTGTGTTTATCTGACATGTGTATAGCTAATTCGGTATAAGATGAGTATGAATCTGCCGTCATGGCGAGCAACAAAGTTGCGTGGCCATCCAGGAAATACACTGGATCACCACGCCCCTTACGGGGCTCGTGATGACGGCGGTTGTTATCATTTTATGTTCATTCTGCTATATTACACATCTCATCTTCCCTATGTTGTCATTCACTGACTCCACAACATCACCCCCCTTCCACTCTACGCTGTCATTCTCGCATTTATTGAGAGAATCTCTGGATCCTCGGAACAAACCTCACACACCTAAATTAAAAAAATTAATCTACATTAATATTACGTAAAAGAAACTTTTTTATACTGCGTTAATATTTTGTCAATACTTTGTGAATTATTATGATGGAGTTGATCTAATGATTTTAGGAGTGCTCCATGACGAAAGTTTCCAAAAAGACCCAATATTTACTAGGTGTGTCAGCTCTGGCTGTAATGTTATCTCTAGACCCTGTTCATGCTTTAACTGATACGAAAGAAGGCAGAGAATTGACTGCCCAGGGCCATAGCCTTAGTAACGTAGAGGCCGTTCACCTTGCAAAGCAAGCAAAGCTTGCAGTACTTTCTCTTAATGGCGTCGTTAGTCAGAGTCCCATTACAGATCTTCCCACTGCTATAACTGCTGCGCAGACACGTCTTGGGCGGAGCATTAAATTCACAACTGATATGGACACTATCGCAGGCTCTATTGACAGTACGCTGAGTACTTCTGAATTGGCAGCAACGAGCTTAAATGCTGTGGCGAGTAGTTTTTGGACTAGACTTTCAGGATCCAATGGCAATGGAAATAGCATGGTCGATGATCTAATTTCATTGATGAATCCTGCTTTGGATGGAGTTGCTAGTATGTCAGGGACAAACCTGTCAACCTTTACCGTCACAACAGCTGCAAGCAATTCTGGCGGTACGATTAGTGTCGTGGGTAATGATGGCACTGCAGGACGGACTTATTCGTTTGCATATAGCGCACCCATTGCAACTGGGGGCACATTTGTTTTAACCCATGGTGGAACTGGAAGAACAATTACTTTTGTCAATAATGGAGGTACTATCTCGTCAGCAGGAGCGCTGGCTACCTATTTAGAGACCTATTGCCCAGTTAATACTGTTCTAAGCAAAGCAGCTTTAGACAAAGTAACCGCCCTTCAGACTCTTTTGGGGGCAACAACTGCTTCAAATATGGCTGGTAGTACGGCTTCTACCCTTACATTGCTTGGTGCAGTTACAGGTTCAGACATTAATACAAAAGTAACCAATCTTTTGTATCAAATGGATCAAGGTGTATCGGCAATGCCAACAGCGATAACATCAATGACTGTTTCAACAAAAGCTGCTAATGGTGGTGGAGGGGCAAACAGCGTTGATATAGTATTTAACGATGGCACACCTGCTCAGACTTACAGGTTAGCCGATGGTTCAAGTTCTATTGCTAGTGGCAGCACTTTTAATTTGGTTGAAGTTGGCGGTGGCACAAAAACACTGACACTTTACAATAGAAGCGGTGGCGCTTTAGCTACTCAAGCTGCCTTTGTTGAATACTTGCAAAACTTATATCCAGCAGCAGCAGTTATTAATCCGAATGATACGACGGTAATCGCAGCTGTCAACGCGCTTTTGGGCGGAACAGCAGTTGGTGTTCGCTCAAGAGCGGCGGCTATTTGGGGCTTGCTCAAGACGACTCCTGTGACTGATGTGTCCACTGATTTGGCAGCCTTGAGAGCACTCCTTGTAACATCTCTCGGCGCAACTCTAGAAGAAGATATCAGTACTGTCAGTGCCAATTTGGATGGTGTCAGAAGTATGTCTGGATTGACAGGCTTTACCGTGTCGACGGCAGCTGCAACTGGCGGTGGAAACGTTGTTAACGTTATAGGTAACGATGGTACGGCAGGAAGAACTTACTCTTTGACCTATGCTTCTTCTATTGCCAGCGGAGCAACGTTTACCTTAACCCATAGCGGAAGTGGTAATACAATAACATTTGTCAATAATGGAAGTACTATCTCGTCAGCAGCAAACCTGATTACATATTTAGCAACAGCTTATCCGGTCGCTGCTGTTATGTCATCGACTGCTAATACTAAAGCAACCGCTCTTCAGACTCTATTGGGTGGTTCTGCTTACAGTGCGATGGGTAATGCTGCCACACTCCAAGGAGGAGCTGCTTCTGCTAATGCCTCTCTGGATGTGTTAGCGCGATGTCAGGATTGACAACCTTTACTGTATCAACGGCAGCGGTCAATGGTGCCGGTACTGTTACCATGATTGGTAATGATGGTGCTGGTGCGCAGTCTTATGCAATAGATACAACCAGCGGCGTTTTACCCATTGCTACTGGAGCAGCAATAACCTTAACCAAATCAGGTGGAAACACGATTACTTTTGTGAATAACTCAGGCGGAAGCATTACAACAGCCGCAAACCTTGCTACTTATTTAGCAGGTGCCTATCCAGTTAGTGCAATTGTGAAATCAACTACACAGACGAAGTCAGCCGCTCTTAGTGCCTTGTTAGGCGGTGCAAATGGGGGGGCCGCTGGTACAAACACTTCTGTATATGGACAAACCGATTCCTTGGCAAGCTTGCTGGGCAATCCATCCGGTACAGCAACCGATTCACTTTATACAAGAGTTGGTAATGCAGCCGGAAACACGGTTCTTACAAGCATTGCTACTATGTTGGGTAGTGCTGTTCAAATTACCGGCGGTGCTTCTGCTAGCTTAAATACAATGATTGGTAACACAGGTGCTGCTGCAGTCTCTTTAGCAGCGGTTGTTGGTAACCCTGGTGCTGATACGACACAATCCTTGTACACAAGGTTGGGTGTGCCACAGGTTAACGCCGCGAATAGTAGCTTAACAGCTCTTATTGGCAGTAGTGGTGCTACCATTTCTGCTCGTTTAGGTGATCCAGGAGCGAACTTTGCTTCATTGGATGCGATGATGGGTATCGACGTTGCTGGAGCGACGACACCTTCTTTGAAAGCAAAGATAGGTAACGCCGCAGTGACTCGTACGATTGCTGCTGTTGTTGGTAACCCAACAGGCACAGGGACCGATTCATTGTACACAAGAATTGGTAACCCGGTTGTGAATGCGGTTGATAGCAATTTAGCAACAGTTCTTGGTGGTCAAGCGACAGATACCCTTACAGCTCGCTTGGGTGATCCAGGAGCGAACTTTGCTTCATTGGATGCAATGCTTGGTGTTAACGTCGGTGGTGCGACCAAGACTTCCTTGATGGCAAAGATAGGTAACGTTGCGGTGACCCGTTCATTAGCAACAGTTCTTGGTCAGCCAAACGCAGCGACTGATTCACTTTACACAAGAATTGGTAACCCGCTTGTGAATGCTCTTGATAGCGATCTTAAAACAGTGATTGGTGGTAGTGGTAACGATCTTACAGCTCGCTTGGGTGATCCAGGAGCCAACTTTGCTTCATTGGATGCAATGATGGGTATTGACGTCGGTGGTGCGACCAAGACTTCCTTGATGGCAAAGATAGGTAACGTTGCAGTGACTCGCACGATTGCTGCTGTTGTTGGTAACCCAACAGGCACAGCGACCGATTCATTGTACACAAGAATTGGTAACCCGGTTGTGAATGCGGTTGATAGCAATTTAGCAACAGTTCTTGGTGGTCAAGCAACAGATACCCTTACAGCTCGCTTGGGTGATCCAGGAGCGAACTTTGCTTCATTGGATGCAATGATGGGTGTTGACGTCGGTGGTGCTACAACAACTTCTTTGAAAGCAAAGATTGGTAACGCTGCGATTTCAACTTCACTAGCCGCATTACTTGGCAATCCATCAGGGACAACAACCGATTCACTTTATACAAGAGTTGGTAACGTAGCTGGAAACACGGTTCTTACAAGTGTTGCCACCATGTTGGGCAGTGCTGCTGAAATCACAGGAGCTGCTTCTGCTAGCTTGAATACAATGATCGGCAACACAGGTGCTTCTGCAGTATCTTTGGCAGAGGTTGTTGGTAATCCAGGTGCTAATACGGCACAATCCTTGTACACAAGGTTAGGTGTGCCACAGGTTAATGCTTCTAATAGCAGCTTAGCAGTTCTTATGGCAGTAGTGGTGCTACTATTTCGGCTCGCTTGGGTGATCCAGTAACTGGTACAACTGGTCTTGCAAGTTTGATTCGTAATAATGCTACATTTGCAAACGTCAATGGTTTTGATATGACAGCGTTAGATGCCGCAACTAGCATTCATGCGCAAATTACTCAGTTCTTAGCATTGTTCAATACAGACCCTGCACGGAAACACAACTTTCTTCGTTCCTAAAGCTGCCTATAGCTCGCTGCAAGCGTTTGTGGCTGCGATGAATCACTCGGCATAATTCAATTTGCTTAGAGATTCTCTATCTAAAAAAGAGGAAACCGAAAGGTCTCCTCTTTTTTTATTTGGCCCTTCTTTGTCATTCCCGCCTCCTCCCTGTCATTCCCGCGTAGGCGGGAATCCAGAGATCTTGAAATGTCGTGAGTATAGGAGCAAAGAATCTAACAACGAAAACAGTGAAAAACTACGGAAAGTAATCGACAGCTAAGCCTCTGACTGGGCTTGCCACAAGTGAGCATAGATTCCTTTTTGTTTCAAAAGCTCACTGTGGTTCCCTTTTTCAACAATACGTCCATGATCAAGAACATAGATAATATCAGCTTCAATAACCGTTGATAATCGGTGCGCCACCATCAGTGTAGTACGACCTTTCATCAAAACTTTCAAAGCCGCTTGGACTTGGCGTTCTGATTCTGTATCCAAAGCAGATGTTGCTTCGTCCAATAATAATATAGGGGCATCTTTTAACATGGCGCGTGCAATGGCCAACCGTTGACGTTGTCCGCCGGATAATTTAACGCCATTTTCACCAACGAACGTATCATACCCCTTGGGCATCTTTTTAATAAACTCATGAGCGGCAGCTGCTTTTGCAGCTTTGATGATCTGTTCTTCAGATGCATCCAAAGTCCCATAGGCAATATTGTCTTTGACTGACATATCAAACAAAGCAATCTCTTGGCTGACAAGGGCGATTTGATGTCTTAGATCCATCAAACTTAGATTCCGAATATTTTGATCATCAATCAAGATGTTCCCTTTCGTCACGTCATAAAAACGAGGGATGATATTAATGATGGTTGATTTGCCAGCACCGCTAGAACCAACAAGAGCAACGGTTTGACCAGGTTCAATTGTCAGTTCAATATCAGACAAAGCTTCTTTACCGTCCATATAACGAAACGTCACATGATCAAAGGTTATCTTGCCTTTAGCGCGCGTCATAGGAACTGCTTTTTTAGGATCGGTTATATGAGGTGGTGTGTCCAAAACCATAAACACACGGGTCGATGCCGCCAATCCTTCTTGCACATTAGCATTCAAATTGCTTAAACGTTTCAAAGGTTCATACACAAGGAGCATGGCCCCTATAAACGAAATAAACTCACCTGTTGTTCTAGCGTGATGCATGACTTGCCAGCCGCCATAAGCAATGACAGAAATAATCGCAACGCCTCCAAGGCTTTCAACGATAGGATGAGCCGCTGATCTAACGCGTGCAGATTTGTAGATTAATTTAAAGATTTGATTGATCCTATTTTCAGCACGCAACGCTTCAACTTGTTCCATGCCATAGGCTTTCACAACGCGAATACCTTGAAATACTTGCGTGAGTTGCGTTGTGAAAACACCTAGTTCTTCTTGAGTGTTATAGGTGACTTTACGCATCCGACGACCGATTTTGGCGATGGGAAGAATAGCAATTGGAAAGACAATAAAAGCGATCGCTGCAAGAGTGAAATCCCGATAGAACATCACAGCAATCAAAAACAAAAGCGTGAATGAATCTTTACCAAAACCAATAATGGTATTCGCCATGGCGTTTCGCATCATGTTTACATCGTTGGTAAAGCGCGATAACAACTCACCGCTTGTGGTGTTGTGAAAAAAGGCCAAATCTGATTTCATTAAATGAGCGAAAAGACGATTTTGAATGTCTGAGATGATCTTTTGCCCAACATAGGTCATCACAACAGATTCACCGTAAGAGGCGACACCCTTGATAATAAAAGCGAGCAAAACGGCCCCGCAACAAATGATTAAAAGCTTCATATCCGCAGAGGTAAAAGCATCATCAAAGACAGGTTGCAGTAAATAGGGTAAGGCGGCGGTTGCCATTGCTGCCAGTATCATAAACAAACAGGCCAAACCAAAAAGAGCCTTGTAGGGTTTGACGTGTTCTTTCAACAACCGTTTAGCCAGTTGTTTACCTGTTTGTTGGAAGGAGGGCATTTGACTCATGAATTATCTTGGGGATCATTATTGAGAGAGCTTGTTTCACCTTAACAAAAAGGTGAAACAAACGCACTTTATTAATAATATCAAAAAGGGGCTTGTCCTAGCTCTTTACCAACAGACTCGCAAGCAAATGAAAATAGCTCTGTTACTTTAGGAGGGGTATATGGGTCCGTTTTGGCACAACAAAAGAGAGCTTTTAAACGATCGCAGCACGAAGGAGTGGTTGGCTCAAAACGCATAACATGAAGTATGCTGATCTTTCCTGTTCCATCGCTTGTTATTAAACGGAACGTTTGCGGAAGATCATCCTTTCCTTTTATTTCCGGACCATTAATGACTTCTCTGGTTCCCAGACATTGTAAAACAAACTCAATATCACGCCCAAAGTTTGTTGGCTGTGCTGCTTGTTTCAGGTGGTGAAGCACAGATCCATCTGGCATTCGCACATTGAACATCGTGGTGCCATCTGGGAAGACATTGAAATGCTTGATGCTTCCAAGACAGTCCGTCCATACGCATGTCTCCGAATTACCAAATTCTCCCTTTGTTGAAACCCAAGGTAACCAACGACCATCTGCATGCAAGCGTGCTTCTTTAATGCCTGTTAACGGATCAAAATCTAACAACACACGTTTTGGATCATTTTGTTCATAAATCGGCGGGAGCAAAGTTCCGTCTGCGCTAACTGGAATCAAAGTTTGTGGGCCTTGGTGCGATCGATTAACCCAGAACTTTACATTTCCATCTTCACCAAATATAGGATTGCCAAGTCTGGGGCCTCTGGCTATATCCAGTAATGCTCCCGTGGTTACATTATACTGAAAGCACGTTTCAACCGATTGCCCGCTTTGGTGAGAATGAGAATTTAAATAGAAAACTGAAGGATGGGTGGCTTGGCGAACATCATGAACCCAATCGTGATCTCCTCCAGTATCAATCTTGGAAAGTTGGCTATCTGTAAGATTTAGAACAAAGACACGTCCTTTAGAATGCTTACTATCAGCGCTTCTTGTTTCTTCTTGAATAACTATATGAGTGCCTAAACTATGGATTCGGGTGACATTTCCAAAATCCTTTGGAAATGCACAAACAGGCACCCATGTTGTTCCATCTACGGTACTGAAAATATTTCGTGTGTCATTGGGCGCTGCAAAGATCGTATCCTGGTGAATAGTTACTAATCCTTTCATCGGATCTCTGGGGCTTTCGACTAGGTCGTAAAACTCTCTGCGCACATCATCTGTGGCCATCGAAATACTGGAACAGAAAACGGCTAAAACAGCCAACCCCAAATATATAAATTTATTTTTCATGAATATTCTCTCCTTAATTAATGAACGACTTATATCCCTTTCTATTATCTAAGTAAAGAAAATTTCCCATGCCATCTTTTGAAAAAGACGCTATGATTCCTCTATATTTTGACCCATGGCAGGAACCTGCATTTATGTCCCTAACACCCGAACAACAACAAGAAATAAAACAACTTCAAGAAGCATCCTATCCAACAAGGCGTGCAACGGTTCCAGCTCTTGAAGAGGTTCTCTATCAAGCATTTCCTGTTTTAGATCACGGTTTTGTTCGTGTAGTTGATTACATGGGTGATGACTCGGCGATTGTTCAAGCAGCTCGTGTTTCTTATGGGCGTGGGACTAAAAAAATTAGCGAAGACCAAGGGTTGATCAATTACCTTTTGCGCCATCGTCACACAACACCGTTCGAGATGTGTGAGATCAAATTTCACATCAAACTTCCTTTTTTCGTCGCACGTCAGTGGATTCGCCATCGAACAGCGAATGTGAATGAATATTCAGGGCGTTATTCCATTTTGGATAAGGAGTTTTATATTCCAACTCCAGAAAACATGGCTGCTCAATCGACGATCAATCACCAAGGACGCGGTCAAGTTTTGGAAAAAGATCAGGCTGACAAAGTCATTAAACTTTTACATGATGAGTCAGAGCATGCGTATGACAATTACGAAGGTATGCTGAATGAGAACGACAAAGATCCAAACAGCACAGGTGTTGCCCGTGAATTGGCACGCATGAGTTTGCCATTGAATTTTTACACACAAATGTATTGGAAGATCGATCTCCATAATTTGCTTCATTTTTTAAGTCTGCGCGCTGATTCTCATGCGCAATATGAAATTCGTGTTTATGCGGATGTGATGATTGATATTTTAAAACGCTGGGTGCCGTTTACGCATCAAGCTTTTATGGATTATCGTGTGGGTGGCACCAGCTTGTCTGGCAAGGCTATGCAGGTCATTAAACGAAAAACCAAGGGCGAGAATGTGACCCAAGAATCAAGTGGCATGAGCCCGCGTGAATGGCGCGAGTTGGTTGAGATTTTGGAAGGATGAGCCTCATTATTTGTTTGTTAAGGCATACCCAATAAACCCGCGAACGCCTTTGATTCGTCTTACAAGCCCCAGTCCGTCAAGCTCGTCCTGAACATCCAGAGGTGTATCGATCAAGTAGAGGTTTTGCACAACTCGCAAAGCATTGGCTAATTTGGACCCACTGTATTCGGCGGCGTTTTGTCCATGTTGTTTGTGGGTGGGTTCGTAAACGAGAGTTATTTCTTTACCATCTCTTGTCACTTTGATTTTGAGAATGTTCTCTCCCTGTTCACGAATAACTGTTGCACCATTCCTTTCTCTGTACTTAATGGCTGCGTTTAAAAGGGCTTTAAAATCTGATTCCTTCAGAGGAGGTGTTATATCGCTCAGCTCCGTTAACACCGCTAGCAAGTCTTCGGGTATATTTACCTGTGGTTGATGTGCGGGCTCTTCTTCAACATCTCCTCCGTCAGAAATACCTCTTGTTTTGATTTTTTCTCTTTTTGCAGGAGCTGGTTCTTCTCTAAATTCTCTGGAATCATACCGAAAAAAATAAGGCACATCTTTTTCTTTAGTTGCTCCTTCTAATCTAGGAGGCTTAGGCGCGGGTACCCTATTCTGTTGATAGATTTGCTCGTCTGTTTTCCATAATTTCCAACCGTCCCAAGCATTATGAAAAATCTTATCAGCTCCCAAAAGTACATCTTTCGTAAAGCTTCCAACAAAAGCAAGATGCAAAAATTCGACACATCTTAGCGTGGCTGTTGGATTGAATTCAGAGACTGAAAAACGTGTCAAAACAGGAATTGGCCCTTTCGTATCCAAGATCCCATATGTTTTTTGAGCAAGACTTCTGTTATATAGGTCTATCTTCCAATCAGATAAGTGCGGATTAATCACTCCTTTTCTCATGCCGTTTGAAAATTGTCTCCAGGGTAATTTTTCATCAAATTCTTCTGAAAATATCAAACACTTTGCGTTTCCAACAATAACTGCTCCCATGCAAAATGCTTCTAGAAAACCAAATGCTGAAAGAGCGTCAAAAGGTTCAGTGCATAAATGACTCATCTGGTTGCATAAAAAATATGCTGTGACGAAAGAATCAAAAACCCCTATTCCTACCGAGGTTCTAGAGCTCATTCTATGAATCCACTCCTCTTTTATGTACACCTCTTTAAGCGAAAGCTTCTTAGAATCTTTTTGATCCTCTATTACATGGCGAGTTTTATTTCCAAATTTACGACGGCCAATATTTTCTAATGCTTGATAACCAGCAGCGTAAGCCCATTTTGAGATTGTTTCTAAAACTATGGAGGCAAAAACAACTTTAGTCAAAGATGCACCTATCTCCCCAGGTGAACCCGTGGGTATTCCTGAATTCCCCATCACGTCATTTATCAACTGCTGAACGGTGCAAATGGCACCCACCGCTGCGGCTACATAAGTTGCACGCTTTGAATATTTGCGAAGAGAGCTTTCATCCCCTTCTGTGCTCGACTCAGAAGATACGGAGACTAGCACTATCGATATACATAGAAAGAACTTAGAGACCACAGCAATAACCATGTCGTAGATTTAAAAAATAACTATTTTCTATATAATCATTTAGAAATCGATGTTCAATACAAATCTGATATAGTTCTAGAGATTTTAAAACGTTGGGTGCCGTTTACGCATCAAGCTTTTATGGATTATCGTGTGGGCGGCACCAGCTTGTCTGGTAAAGCGATGCAGGTAATTAAACGAAAAGCTAAAGGTGAAGATGTTACTCAAGAAACAAGCGGCATGAGCCCGCGTGAATGGCGTGAGTTGGTTGAGATTTTGGAAGGGTAGTACCTTCTCTTGTAAAGACTGTCATACTCGGACTTGTTCCGAGGATGACAGGGTGGCACCCAATGACAGTGAAGTATCCTAAAAACCTAATGTTTTTCCAGAGGCTCCGTCCTTTAATGGCTTAATATCCCACTCGTAGGTTATGTGGTCGAACTCAAATATTCTTGGGTCATCAAATTTAGAGTCATATTTAAGCATAGCCCACCGTTCTTGACGATCAGCTGAAATTGTATTGCCAAAACTTTGCTGACCTAAGAAATCTATATACTTCACATCAAACACTTTTTTACCCAAAAGATCAGGAATTAGCTTTTGTAAATCATCCAGACTCCGGATTGGTTTGTTATTGATATGTGTAATTTTGAGCAGACGGTTTCCTCCCCACCAGCTACTTTTATAAAGCTCTTTAAAGGGCGATGTTACACCAGCAAAGGATATATAAACTCCTGGCCCTTTATCACCAACCATATAACGAACTTGTTCGTTGTGATTAAACCAAGTGGCACCCGCAAAGCTTATAAATTTTTTCGCACTTTGTGTTAATAAAGGATAGGTTTTAACGTCTAATTGAACCAGCTTTCCTTCTCTGTAAACTTCAATAGGAATCGTTTTGTCGCCAGATGTATCTAAAATCTCATCAAGTTTAGCAAGTTCTGGGCCAATTAATTTACCATCAACTTTCCACAAAACATCACCGACTTGAAACAGGTTCTGAGCCGGTGAATCAACCAACCGAGCATCCACCACCAATATTTTATTATGGGATTCTGGGAATTCCTTGTTATAGTCCTCCCTTGCGCTTTCTGGTACAACACCCGCTTCAACCACATCTTTTAAATCATCATAACGTGGAATCAGCCCAATACTGCGACGAGATGGCACTTCGCCTTTCTTTAATTGATTTAAAGATCTAACGATATAGTTGATCGGGAGAGCAGCCCCTGACACAAATTTTCCACCATAAATAATACCAACAACTTTACCATCATCTCCAAAGACCGGAGAACCGCTAGCGCCACCAACTGTTAATCCAGAAAATTTAAAAGATTGCTCAGGAAAGGGTCCTAAATTCTCATAAACACTAAAGACAGTTCCTTTGTACGTCGAAAATTCATCTCCAGCCGAATTACCCATGGAATAGATTGTGTCATTCACTTTAATGGAGCGTTTGCTTATCTCTAAAACCATACTTGATTTGGGAAAATCTTTTGGATCGATTGTTAAAAAAGCAAAATCGAGCAAAGGATCAAAAAACTTTAGTTTAGCCGTTGTTGTCGTGCCATCGGAGAATTTAATCTCATACGTGCATATCGCCATGTCCCCTGCTACGTGATGATTGGTTGCAATCAAACCTTTTTCAAGATCAACGATAAACCCCGTCCCAGACCAAGCGCTTCCCTCCCCACTATCAGCAGATGCGTATGCTTTTACTTTGATGATAACGACACCACGGCGCACAGCATCCAATAGTGTTTTACGCGTTTCTTCTTTTGATTTTTTATCTTGAGATGGTTCGTTCGAGGAGGATACAATAATACCTTCATCTCCTCCTTTTGATTGGTTCACCTCAGTGTCTGTCAGTTTTCTTGCTGATTCTTGTTGTTCTTTAGAAGCTTGATTCTTTTCTTGAGAGGCGACTTCTTCCTCTAAATTTTTGCGGTTTAAATTGCCTTCTATTTTAGACGGAGCCTCAGATAAGATTGAAATATGTTTTTCAGAATTCGTTTTTGAAATTGCATAAAAAATTACCAAAACAACAAAAACAGCTAAGCCCAAAATATATTTGCGATTACGATCCATATCTTTGATTTCCTTTGGTTTAATAAATTTCTAGATCCTCAGAACCCTCCTTCGCCACGGCTTCGCGCGGGCAGGCAAGTCCGAGGATGACAAATGTGGAACCCTGACTGTGATCATAATGAAAAAACGTTAAGATTTAGTTAGCAAGATTCACATCTTCTTCTTTTGCTTCAATTACAAAAGGAAGCCATTCATTTTTTACAAAGAGATAAAATAGGAAGGCTTGGAAAATAACAGAAAGAAGAAGAAATGTGGAAACAATTATGCCGCTCAGCATTGACACTCCTAGATAGATCAAAACTTTCTTAATGTATCCGCGTTCAAAGAGCGACTGAGGTTCTGGCATGGTCCATTTTACAGAGAAAGTTTTAAACTTTTTACAAGCTAGTTTTCTGAAAACATAGAGAGTAATAACTATTACAATTAAAAAAGCTAAAGGTAGAATGGCTATGATGAGAAAAATCATAAGTGAAATTGATGCAGAGTTGTATAGCAATGCGAAATATAAAGCTGCCACAGGAGCAACAATTAACGTGCCCCATAAACAAGCTCTCCACCAATACGCCCAATAAAAAAGCAGGATAGAAAAGACTTCCTCTTGGTTTTTTGGCTTAAAATTGATTCGCATGTGTTTTTCCTTTGGCTTACTTACAGGTGTACGGACATGGCAAGAATATTACGTATGTCGTCCCCGAGAGGCCAAAGGCCGAGTCGGGGATCCAGGAAAATACAACTAGATTCCCGCCTTCGCGGGAATGACGTGTTCACGCCATCTCCGCATTCAACTCGCCATGACAATGCTTATACTTTTTACCAGACCCACAGGGGCAAGAGGCGTTGCGTAAAACTCTGCCCCACGTTGATGGATCTTTTGGATCAACTTCAACTAATTGCTTTCTCGAAGAACGCGTCTTTGTTTTTGCAGTCTCTTCTTCAGCTTCACCAGTCCAACCCGGCTCTAGTTCTTCCATTGACCTAAAGTCAATCTGTGGTGTTAAAACGCTTTCAAGATTTGCCCCTTCAGGAAGATCTAACTCAAAATGAGACAAGACCGCTATAAATTCCCCTTTTAGCATCTGCAACATTAATTGAAACAGATTAAAGGCTTCTCTTTTATATTCATTCAAAGGATTGCTTTGTGCGTAAGCTCTAAGGTTAATTCCTTGACGCAAATGATCTAAGCCCAGTAAATGGTCTTTCCAGGTTTGATCCAAAAGCCTTAAAAGCAATGTTTTTTCAGCCAAACGCATCATGGTTGAACCATATTTTTGCTCTTTAGCCGCATTATTTTTATTTGCCTCATTTAAAAGCCTAGAGCGTATCTCTGCTTCGCTAATGCCATCTTCATGCGCCCAACTTTCTAAGGGAAGGTCAACTGCAAAAAGACGCCTGACTTCGCCGTGCAATCCTTGAACATTCCACTGTTCTGGCAACAAATCTTCTGAAATATGCGTCTTAACCGTTGAGTCAACAATCTCTTCACGGATATCTTGAACCATTTCAGATATATCATCTTCACGCATCAACTCTTTGCGTTGTTCGTAGATGATTTTTCTTTGATCGTTCATCACATCATCGTAACGCAGCAAGTGTTTGCGTATATCAAAGTTACGCGCTTCCACTTTTTGCTGAGCGCGCTCTAAAGCTTTGGTAATCCAGGTATGAGAAATGGCTTCCCCTTCTTCAACACCAAGCTTACGCAGCATTCCATCTAAGCGTTCTGATCCAAAAATGCGCATCAAGTCATCTTCTAAAGAGATAAAGAACTTAGATCCGCCTGGATCTCCTTGACGACCAGCACGGCCACGCAACTGATTATCAATACGGCGGCTTTCATGACGTTCTGTACCGATGATAAATAAACCACCCGCTTCTATAACGCGCCTTTGATCTGCTGCGATGGTTGCCTTGATTTTCTCAACGCATTTATCTTTTTCAGGACCTGCATCCATCCCTCCCAATTCACGCAAGATGTGCATTTCCAGGTTACCACCCAATTTAATGTCGGTACCGCGTCCTGCCATGTTGGTTGCGATTGTAACAGCACCTGGACAACCTGCATCAGCGATGATTAAAGCTTCTTGTTCATGATAACGAGCGTTTAAGACTTGATGAGGAATTCTTTCTTTTTTAAGAAGCTCGGCAATAAACTCTGATTTTTCAATGCTGACCGTTCCAACCAAAACAGGTTGTTTACGATCTTGGCATTCTTTAATTTGAGCAACAACAGCTGTGTATTTTTCCTGAGCTGTTAGATAAACCTCATCTTCAAGATCTTTACGGGCAACATGCACATTGGGTGGAATTTCAACAGTGCGTAGATGGTAAATTTCTTCAAATTCGGTTGCTTCAGTGATAGCTGATCCTGACATACCGGCAATCTTTGGATAAAGTCTGAAAAAGTTCTGATAGGTGATTGACGCCAAAGTTTGGTTTTCCATTTCAATGGTAACTTCTTCTTTGGCTTCTAAAGCTTGATGAAGACCATCAGAATATCGACGCCCTTCCATCATGCGTCCTGTAAATTCATCAATAATAATGACTTGGTCATCTTTAACGATGTAATCAACGTCACGTGAATATAATTTATGGGCACGCAAAGCCGAGTTCACATGGTGAACAATGCTGATGTTTTGAACATCATATAAACCATTGCCTTTAATCATGTCTTTTTCAAAAAGAAGCTTCTCAAGTTTTTCAACACCCGACTCTGTTAACGTGACAGAGCGTTGCTTTTCATCCTTTTCATAATCTTCAGCGATTAAATGGGGAATCAACTTATTAATCTTAGCGTAAAGATCAGAAGAATCTTCTGCAGGGCCGGAGATAATGAGAGGCGTTCTTGCTTCGTCAATTAAAATACTGTCAACTTCGTCCACAATCGCATAGTTAAAAGGACGCATAACCATTTCGTCTAAGCGGAATTTCATATTGTCGCGCAGATAGTCAAAACCAAATTCATGATTTGTCCCATAAGTAACGTCGGCCGCATAAGCTTCACGACGCTCTGAATCACTTAATCCATGAACAATGCAACCTACCTTTAAGCCTAGAAACTCATATAATTGCCCCATCCAACTAGAGTCACGACTTGCGAGATAGTCGTTAACGGTAACCACATGAACACCTTTGCCTGTCAAGGCATTCAAATAAACAGGCAACGTTGCAACCAGTGTTTTACCTTCACCGGTTTTCATTTCAGAGATAAACCCATTATGAAGAACCAAACCACCAATTAACTGCACATCAAAAGGACGCATGCCCAAAACACGTTTAGAAGCTTCTCTTACAACTGCGAAAGCCTCCATCGTAATATCATCGATCGTTTCTCCATTTTGAAGACGTTCTTTGAATATTTCGGTTTTTCCTTGCAGCTCTGCATCGCTTAAGGAACTGATTTTAGACTCCAAAGCACTAATCTGTTTTGCAAGCTTGTCATATTTTTTAACGATGCGATCATTTGCTGAACCAAATAACCTTTTAATTGCTGACGTGAGCATGTACGAATCCCCAAAGAAATAATTTTTAAAGTAGAAATTTTATATTTGTTCCACATATAAGGTACAGAGTAACGAAAAATCCAGAAAAATTCTATATGTTTCCTCAGTTTTAGGCTAAGGTGACTGGATAAACAATGAAAGGGTGCTTGATAAATTCTGTATTTTGTCGTACTCAAACATTATCAATTTTTAGTTTAAGGATTTATTAATGACACGCAAATTTACGGCCCATGTCGCTATGTTGCTAGCATTGAGCGCGAGTTGGCAAGCATACGCTGGTCAATCTGTAATCACTCCAGAAGCTTCTGTTCCAGCTGTTTCAAAAGATTCAACAGCTATTAAAACCGATATTTTAGATGGAACAAAAGTCGTTGCAGAGTTTTCTAACGGCGACAAAATCACATTAGCACAAGTTCTTGAGACGAAAACAAAGCTTCCTCCTCAACTTAAAGATCTTCCTTTAGATAAGATTTATGCTGCTCTTTTGAACCGTTTGATCGATATGAAGTTGGTTTTGGATGCAGCTGTTAAATCTGGGGACATAGATACTCCAGAAATGAAAAAGCGCATCGCAGATGCTCAAGAAGCTCTTATGCAAAAAGCTTATTTGGATAAAGAAATTGCCAAGCTCATTACCGACCCAATTCTCCAAGAAAAATATCAAGAATTGCTCAAGATGCTTCCGAAAGGTGAGATGGAAGTTCGTTTAAGCCATATTTTGCTAAAAACTAAAAAAGAAGCAGATGATGTTTTGAAAGAAATAAAGGGTGGCAAAAAGTTTGATGATATCGTCAAAGAGAAATCAATCGACACCCAAACAAAAGAAAACAAAGGCGATCTTGGGTTTGTCCGCAAAGGCGATCTTCCAAAAGATTTCTCTGAGAGCGTCTTTAAAACAGCCAAAGGGTCACTTGTGTCAGAACCTATGGCAATTGGAAATCTTGGTTTCAGCGTTGTTCGTGTTGATGATAAGCGCCCCGTTGAACCTCCAAAATTCGAAGAAGTTAAAGCTGATATCAGCAAAGCCATTGCTCCTGAATTTGCGGTTAAAGTTATAGAAGGTCTTCGTAAAGACAAAGCATATGCTGCGAAGAAAACAGGTCTCGATGGAAAAACGCTTGTTGAGAAAACGCCTGAAGAGAAAAAGAAAGAAGAAGAGTCAAAAGGAAAAGATGACAAGCCAGCTATTGATGTCAGTAAAATTGACCAAGCAATGGTTGTTGCTGAATTTCCAAACGGAGACAAAATCACTTTTGCTCAGCTACAAGAAAGCGTAAAGACGCTGCCTCCACAATTGCGCGAAGTTCCTTTCGACAAAATATTCGAGCCACTTTTGAATCGTTTGGTTGATATGAAAATTATTACCCTTGCGTTAAAGAAAGATGGGATCGATAAGGACACAACCATTTTGAAAAAATTGGACGAAGCACGGGATGCCTTGTTACAAAAAGCATTTTTGGACAAAGAGATTGCAAAACTCATTACACCAGAAATGTTAAAAGAAAAGTATCAAGAGCTTCTTAAGATGCTTCCAAAGGGTGAGATGGAAATTCGCCTTCGTCATATCTTAGTCAAAACCAAAAAAGAAGCTGATGACGTGGTTAAGAGCCTAAAAGGTGGCGCAAGTTTTGACGAACTCGTTAAGACAAAGTCCATTGATGAGCAAACAAAAGTAAACAACGGTGAACTTGGGTATGTTCGTAAATCAGAGCTTCCAAAAGAATTTGGCGAAGCCGTTTTCAAAGCAGCGAAAGCAACTATGTTGCCTGACCCAATAAGCTTAGGCGATCTTGGTTTTAGCATCGTTCGCGTTGAAGATAAGCGCCCTGTTGAGCCACCTCAACTTGAAGAAGTAAAAGGCGAGCTTTTGAAAATTCTTTCAGCTGAACAAGCTGCAAAAGTTTTGGAGAAGCTAAGAAAAGACATGCCAGTTAAGAAGTTTGACGCAGAAGGAAAGCCCTTAGTTGAAAAAACGCCTGAAGAAAAAAAAGCTGACCTGAAAGCTGCTGGGTAAATTTTTTAGAACTGTTTTGTAAAAGGCATAGGCGAGATTTCGTCTATGCCTAATGCATTTTAGCTTCCTCCGCCCCTCCGTCATCCTCGCACTTGTTGCGAGGATCTAAACATAGATTCTCGGGACAAGCCCGAGGATGACAATAACTTAAAGAGTAGGTAATGATAGTCTTTGCCTACTAGATAAGGTTCAAAATGTCTGATATCTATAGTCAATCTCTTGCCTATCATCGCAAAAAGCCTTACGGCAAGCTCGCAATTATCCCAACCAAACCTCTGGCTGAACGTCACGATTTAGCCCTGGCTTATTCGCCAGGCGTTGCGGAACCATGTCGGGTTATTGCAGAAGATCCAAGTCAAGCAGCTGAGCTTACAGCCAGAGCCAACCTAATTGCCGTTATTACGAACGGAACAGCTGTTTTGGGTCTTGGAAACATAGGCCCGCTGGCTGCCAAACCTGTTATGGAAGGCAAGGCAGTTTTATTTAAGAAATTTGCAGGCATTGATGCTTTTGACATAGAAATCAACGAAACGGATCCCGATAAATTAGTTGATATTATTGCATCGCTTGAGCCAACTTTTGGCGGCATCAATTTAGAAGATATCAAAGCACCAGAGTGCTTTTACATTGAAAAGAAATTAAAAGAACGCCTTAAAATTCCTGTGTTTCATGATGATCAACATGGAACAGCTATTATCGTTAGTGCGGCCATCGTAAATGGGTTAGAGCTTGTTGGAAAAAAATTAAGTGACGCTCGATTGGTTGTTTCCGGTGCTGGTGCTGCGGCTTTGGCTTGTTTAGATTTGCTTGTCGAGATGGGCTTATCTTTAAAGAACATTATTGTTTGTGATACGAAAGGTGTTTTGTATCAAGGCCGTATTGAGCACATGGATGACAGCAAGAAACTATACGCGAAAGAAACGCCTCATAGAACTCTAGGAGATGCGATAGAGGGTGCTGATATTTTCTTAGGCGTATCGGTTGCTGGTGTTATGACAGCTGAGATGGCTCGGAAAATGGCGCCGAAACCTCTGATTTTGGCTTTAGCAAATCCTGAACCTGAAATTCTCCCAACGGTTGTTAACCAAGTCAGAGATGACGCTATCATTGCAACAGGTCGTTCTGATTTTCCAAATCAGGTCAATAACGCTTTGTGTTTTCCTTATATTTTCAGAGGTGCTTTGGACGTTGGTGCAACAACTATTAATCAGGCTATGAAGATTGCTTGTGTTAAAGCTATTGCGAAACTAGCACGCGCTGAAAGTTCTGACATTGTGTCAAATGCATACGGCGGTGAAGTTCATCGCTTCGGTCCTGATTTTATTATCCCGAAACCTTTCGATCCGCGTCTGTTTGTAGAAGTGTCGTATGTGGTTGCAGAGGCAGCGATGGCAACGGGAGTTGCTACACGTCCGATACAGGATATGGTTGCTTATCGTGAACAACTAAATGCTTTTATTTATGAATCAGATGCGGTGATGAGCCCCGTCTTTGCGCGAGCTAGAAAACAACTTGCAAAGCCAATTCGAATTGCTTTTGCTGAAGGTGAAGAAGAAAGAGTTCTTCAGGCTGTTCAAACATTGGTTGACGAAAACATAGGCACCCCCATTTTGGTTGGCAGACCCGAGGTTATCGCGCGTCGCATTGCTTCTTTGGGTCTCAGACTAACACAAGGAACTGACTTTGAAGTTGTCGACCCCAATCATGATGCCCGCTATCATACTTATTGGACAACGTATCATCGCTTAACAGAGCGCAAGGGTGTTTCTCCAGATATGGCCAAAATACTTGTCAGAACAAATACAACAATCATTGCTGGCCTTATGGCCCATTTAGGAGATGCTGATGCTGTCATTTGTGGTGCGATTGGCAAATACGTAGATCATTTTCTTCGTTTAAAGCAAATTTTGGGAACAGACCCAAACTTTAGTCAATGCGCCGCTCTCTGCGCGCTTATCGTCGATAACAAGCCTTTGTTTATTTGCGATCCTTATGTCAACGTTGATCCAACTGCAGAACAACTGGTAGAAATGACACTTTTATCTGCGCATCAGGTAAAAAGATTTGGCATTGTTCCCAAAGTTGCCTTGCTCTCACATTCTAATTTTGGCACATCCAGAACAGAATCCGCCAAAAAGATGAGCCAAGTTTTTACGCTTCTTCAAGAAGCTGCGCCAGATTTGGAAGTTGAAGGAGAAATGCATGCCGATGCAGCCCTTTGTCCAGAAATTCGGGAGAGAATATTCCCAAATTCACGTTTAAAGGGCGCTGCTAATCTTTTGATCATGCCCAACATTGAATCAGCCAACATTGCTTATAACATTAGTCAAACTTTGGGCAATTGCCAAACGATTGGTCCAATTTTGATGGGGATTCAGGGAGCTGCTCATATTTTGACCTCTTCTGAAACAGTCAGAGGCATTATCAATATGGCAACCTTTGCTGTTGTTGATGCTCAGGAAAGACGAAAGTAAGTCTCCCTTCAACGTGCCTCAAACTAAAACTGTGTTTTTTTTGTGACAAAAAGTGAATCAGCGCATTTTTCTTTATCATAGCTATTGCGTAAACTGACAAAATTTAAGTAAAATTTTAGAATAAGGTGCATGTGCCTAAACATATTTTATGTATAAGGAAAAAACTATGAGAGTATCAAAAATCCTTCTTTTATCAACCGCTTTTGCCGTTTTTACAACAGCTGGCTATAGCGCAACGAATATTGCGGCTCCAACTGCTGCTCCAGCAGCTCCCGCCCCAGAAATGCATACCTCAGTCACAGCAACAGATGTTGCAGCACAGTTCTCAGGTTTGTCTTTGGGTATCAATGGAGGTTTTATTCATATTGCTGCTGATACGACATGGGTCAACCATGTTCCTGGAGGGCTTTCCGGTTATGGAGGTAAATATACAACGACTGCTAATGGCGGTTATGCGGGTCTGCATGCCATTCTTGGTCGCGTTTACCCTAATAAATTTTATTTAGGTGGCGAAGTTACAGGCGCTTATAACTTTGTTAATGGAACATCAAGAGACTATATCAACTATGGTAAGCGTTTTCGTTATTCGATTAGAGATAGCTATACCGCAGCTGTTCGAGCAGGTATGTTGGCGGGTGAAGCACTTGTGTATGCAAAAGCAGGTCTAGCATTTACTCGTAGGAATGTGGAATCT
The DNA here is from genome assembly GCA_947475175.1 of Alphaproteobacteria bacterium. GTDB lineage: Bacteria > Pseudomonadota > Alphaproteobacteria > Paracaedibacterales > CAIULA01 > CANJLN01. The sequence continues at coordinate 1,297 of CANJLN010000008.1, read as the reverse complement.
CAATATATGTTGAGCCAAGTAGGAATCTCTATTGTGAAATCATCCAAATACAAAACGGGCGCATTGTTGGGATTTGGTTTTGATATCCCAGTACAAAAGAAAATTTCTTGCGGTTTAGAAGCCAATTACGTTAAGTATGGCCCAGATTCTTTCGTGCATCCTAATATGGAAAAATATACAATGCATACAGATACGTATGATTTCAAAGTTAAAGTTACGTTCAAAATATAGTTAACAACTCTGACGGGAATTCAGTTTTTATTTTCTGGATTCCTGCCTGACCCTTCGAGTCTCTCTCGAGGATGAAAATTCCCGCAATTGCGCGTTTCTATTCTTAAATTCAGCAAACATATGTCAAATAAAAGGAAAATTTTATTTGATAAACAGGAAAATATTCTCAAAATTTTAATCAAATAAAAATATTTGATTTTATAACCTTTATTGTTATTTACTGTGGATACATTGCAAATCTTCAGTTAACAACTAATAATCAGGTTAAAATTATGTCAAATTTTATTGTTTATATTTCTTCGTTTCTATTCTTATCTATAATTACACCTTCAAATGCGACGGACTTGCGTCAAACAACATTGGATGAATATCCTTTCTTTGTTGCTTCAACAGCTCGTAGCTCAGGTGGAACAAGTCCTATTTCTGATCTAGCAAGAGGAGGAAGAAGCCCACTTTCTGACTTGTCAGTAGGAAACATATCTAGAGTAAGCAGTTTTTGTGCTCCACAAATAGCACCTTCTGCACCGTGGTACGTTAGCGATGCTGGTAACTGGGTATTGCAATTAAAACATCACGAGTATGCTACAATTATTGGCACAGAACTAAAATACCGAAGTGGCTATAACGTGACCGAACATTATTTTCCCAGCGTTCAAGATGCAAAATTGTCTGCAGAACAATGGGCCAGAGCTGATGGGATTCTACCTACGCTTAAACGCAGCTAAAAGAACCGAACCCTTTTTAACCTCCCCTTAACTTTCATCCTTTAAAGTAGAGTGTATGAACTACACTCTACCATTTTCTAATAAACGATTCGTCATAGGCGCTGTCATAGCAGCCTTGGCCTTTGTTTTGGTTATTCTATTTTTTCACAATGGCAAACCACATATCACTCCAGTGTTGCCTCAAATTACTATCAACCCTAGTTCGGGATTAGAAAGTTAAATTTTATTTTGGGTTTATGAGATTTAAGAGAGTAGGCAATAAGTGTTGATAGGATATGGACGATAGCATTCCAAGGTGATCGATGTCTTGTATGCTCCAGCATAAATTTGTTTTTCAAATA
>CANJLN010000007.1 GCA_947475175.1 Alphaproteobacteria bacterium | reverse complement strand
ACTGATGAGTAGGGTATTTTCCGTACACTCTATAGCAAAATGGTTATAAATCACTAAAAAATTCTCTTTTAGAGGGCAATATAACCTCTGTTTCTCTTCGTGGGAGTGCTAGGGCACTTTTTGGGAATTCCTGGATAGACCCCCTTTAATGAATTTATCTTTGAGTCTCTCTTCACCAATGGCTAGGTCTTCCCATTAGTGTTGGTTTTTCCCCAACCAAAACATTGGCCAAAATTGCCAACAGGTTAGCTAAGAAGAGTAGTGCAGGTGTTTGGGTCTTAGAGTCTCAAGACGTCATAGAAAATACTCTTAAAAATACACCTATTGAAGAGATTTGGGGAGTAGGTAAACACTGGAGTCAAAAACTTCGATGCAAAGGAATTTACACTGCTTTGGATTTAAGAAATATAGATCCGAGATGGATGCGTAAAGTTTTTACTGTCGTTGGCGAAAGGTTGGTCAGGGAACTTCAAGGCACTCCGTGCATTCCGCTGGAGTTAATTAGAGAAGATAAAAAGGAAATCCAAGTTTCAAGGAGCTTTAGGCAACCTATAACCTCCTTTGAAGAACTGAGACAAGCTGTTGCCACCTATGTTTCACGCGCAGCAACAAAGTTAAGAAAAGCGCAGCTCAAGACCCCTTCCCTCCTTGTTTATATAAGAACCAGCCCTTTCAAACCTGAATCCTATTATTCTAGGTCGATTGTTGTTCCTCTTGATCAAGCGGCCAATGATACCCCTACCCTTTTAATTGCTGCTTGCAAAGGATTAGAACATATTTTTAAACCCAACTGTCACTATCAAAAAGCAGGCGTGATAGCCTTGGATCTCATTCATGAATCTGCCACTCAATTACAATTAAAGTTAAACTCCCCTACCCTCTTTTCAAGCCAGGCAGTTTCTGGTTTGGAAAAAGAGAGACAACAAATCAAGCCCAAGAAAATAAGCCAAACTCTTGATCAGCTTAACCAACGCTATGGCACAGAAACTGTTCTTATTGCTTCTTGCGGCATTAAGCCCAAATGGAAAATGCGAGCAGACTATAAAACCCCTTCTTATACAACAAACTGGGAACAACTGGTTAAAGTTTGGGCAAAATGAAGAAAGAACTAGAAAAAGACACCCAAGCTAGATGCTTCTAAGTCAGTTAGTGGAAACCGCTAATCGTTCGTTAAAGTTCTGAATATAACGCTGGGTAATGTCTTTATTCTTGATAACGATGATATTTTCGGCATTACGATGTTCGGCTGCTTTTGTGAAGTTATAGCTCCCAGTTAAAACGGTTGCCTCATCAATAATGATGATTTTGTTATGGGCAATTGCTGGTTTCGTATCAAAAAGAACATCTATCCCTTGATGTACTAGTTCTCTCACTTGTGTATAAGATGCAGTCCGTTGACTTTTGTCAGCGATCACGGTCACTTTAATGCCTTTTAGGTGAGCCACTACCAAAGCGGCGGAAATTTCTTTCGATGTAAAAGAATAGCACTGCATACGAATTGTTTTTTGAGCCTTTTGAATGGTCTCCAGAATGAGAGGGAGACACTGATTGCTTGGCGTGAAGCACGTCTGACAGACAATACCATCTTTGCTTTGAACAAGAGAGGGCATAGACGGAACCTTAAAAACGTCCTGTACAGCATATCCTGCGCCAAAAGAAACAATCGCTACACTGAGTAAGACTGGATCCCTGAAAAGAGCTGTAAATAGGATGAAAGGCTTAAAGGATTTCCGTCTTCTCAATTTAAGTCCCCTCCCCTATTTTTCTTCAGTAAATCCTATTTATTGACAGATTCTTTAAGCTCTTTGCCAGCCTTGAACACAGGACGCTTGCTCGCTTTAATTTTAATTGTCTCACCAGTTCTTGGATTCCGTCCTTCTCTGGCGGCTGACTGTTGAACCGCAAAACTGCCAAAGCCAATCAACCTAACGTCTTCTCCCTTTTCAAGAGAAGCTCCTATTCCATCCAAGACCGCTTCCAATGCTTTTTGAGCATCTGCTTTTGTGAGTTTAGTTTCAGCTGCTACGTGACTGACCAGTTCTGCTTTACCCATTGCCATATAGTGTTCTCCTTCTTCTAAATAATTATCAGACGCAACCAATGGCGCCTCACATGTATAAATTGAAGCATCTTTTTAAGCAAGTCGCAATGGCGGGGGTTTTGCAAGGATGTAGTGTTCAACAGATTTATGTGAATTTTTTATCCACAGATTCTGGGGATAACTTGCTCCCTACCCCATCCCCTTTATCAAAAATATGAATGGTTAACAGGAAGTTAACGGTGGTGATTAATTTTTAGGCACCCTACATAAAATTAGAAGAAAACCTCTTGCTTATTAACTCATAGTTGCAGCCAATTCTTTTTTCAGAACTCAATCTTTTGATCAGCGTTTTATCGATGAAATCTTTTGCATCTTCTAAAGTTGAAAAGCTATGGTTCTTTTGAGTTGTACCACACTCAAATCGTCCATAAGCTGTCAAAACAATCCAGCTACCGAGCAGCCCCTTATCAAGCCAAATCTCATAAACTCGATAGAGATTAGACTCTGGCTTTATGGCTCGCAAAATCAAATGAAGGTATGGCATTTTGTTCAATTCATATTATCAAAACGCGTGAGTCCCCTGCCCTCTCTTAACACATTTCTGAGGATATTTAAATTGGAGGGGAGTGATGGTGTTAATGATCGTTTTTTACATCTTTTATTTATAGCATATAGGTATGTTATATGGCATTATTTTAAGATGGTATTGCACCCATAAAGCACCTTAATACCAGAACTACACAAAAACAGGACACTTTTTATGATTTTTGGATACATACGGGTCAGTACCCAGAATCAAAATCTTGACGGTCAAAAAAATCTGATTAGTCGCTATGGTATGGATCATAAATTGATGGTTGATGAATGGATGGAAATAGAGATGTCATCTAAAAGATCAACCAAAGATCGAAGAATTGATGAACTGCTGAACTGCTGAAAAAATTACAACCATCGGATATTGTGATTGCTTCTGAACTTTCTCGCTTAGGAAGATCCATTAAGGAAACTCTTGATACCCTTGATAAGCTTGTCAACGAAAAGAAAGCTAGACTAATTTTAGTTAAACAGAATCTTGATTTGAACCCAGAAGCTAAAACCAATCCGACAAATAAAATCCTTATTACTGTTTTCTCGATGCTAGCAGAGCTGGAAAGAGACTTTATTTCAGAACGCACTAAAGAAGGCCTTCGAGCTCGCGTTGCTAAAGGAATTAAGCTAGGAAAACCAAAAGGTACTATTCAAAGTTCTATGTACGATAAAGACAAAGAAAAGATCTTTCACTTACATCAGTTGGGAGTCCCTCTTAATAAAATCATCGATACACACTTGAACTACGGGAAATATTTCTCTTTACGTGAATATATTAAGAAAAGAGCTGGATGAGATTATCTATGAACACACAGGATTTATTATATTTGGGAAATTGTGGGCACTCTCTTCAAGAACCCCAATCTTTCACACTTTTGACTTATGGAGAAATTGTTGCTGCTATTAGTTTTCTTTTAGCTTTTATTCAATTTTTAAGACCAATTCATAGATTCAGAATCCAAACTAGAATAAAGTATGGGTCGATACCATTTTACCTCTTATTTTTTCTTTCTATTAGTTTAATATTTACTGCCAAAGCTCCCTCATTATTTTATAGGATTACCCTACCCTACTCGCCATATTTTGAGTGTATAGCAGCCATTACAATACCTATCGCTATGGGATGGATGCTGTGGGCAGCATTAAAACCTTTAAAATTTAAAAATACAAACCGCAAAAGATATTTTGATGGATGCGCCAAAATTTTGGTATCCGGCAATCCTTCTGATCTAGGAGAGCTTGCTAACGAGATATCATTTAGCTCTAAAGAAATAGTTTCAGCATGCAAAAATTATACTGCTAACCCAGTTGAAGAAATAGCAAAAGCAGAGAAAAAAGAGAGTATCCCTACCTATACCGCTTATGCTCTTAATGTGCTTAATTTATTATCAGATACTTTGTTTTGTAAAAAAGTAGTTTCCAATGCCCCTACCTTAGCAGTCATCTTAGTTAAAGAAATACAAAAGCAAGACCTTTATGAATTTGGAGGGTCAGCATTTATACGGCAAATTATAAAGCAATCCATTTTAAATGAGGATTCAATTTTATATAGAGAAACAGATTATGAAGGATTAGGACACTACAAGTTATTCACCAACGCATTTTTTAAAAACTATGCTTTTCTAGAAAGTAAATTCAGACCAATGGATGCTTGGGAGTATTGGAGAGATGAAAATATTACTCTTTGGAAAGTTAAAAAATACGGCGAACTGCTTAAAATTATTTTTGAAACATATTTTGAGACTAAGGAATTCAATAACACGTCTAGTTCTATCAATCGAGGCTTAGATATTTTAACTTCAATTGCTCGCATAGAAGTAAATAAGTTAGAAAATTACACCAAATCCACTCTTTCCAATTCAGAATCATGGAAAATTCTAAACGAAATTGCTAGTACTTTTAAAGGCCTTCTGGAATTAGCCATAGAAAAATCTGATCTTCTTCTCTTTCATCATTATCTGTTTGACAACAAAAATCCAGAAAACCCTTGGGATGTCTCTATTTATAAGTCTTTAGCTCGTGGGTGTTACACCTTTTTTGCAGCACTAGCAAGCACAACTAAATTCGATGAAGAAATACGGTTTGCTAGTATAGATCCTTGGTTAGCCTTATACCCTATTATAACCAAACATAAAGAAATTAAACCAGGCTACAAAGAAATCCAGAGACGGTTTGAAGCTCACGTTTTTCAAAAACTTCAGGAAAATCTAGAACATGGACTATACCCTTCAATAACACGCCCTATCCTAACAATTTTCCATTTAGATCCAGAGTTAGAGAGGAGTAATAAGGAATGGGATAAATTTCAAAAGCAATTTTTTAAATATTTTAAAAAAAACTTTAAAGCTGCTGTAAAAAGATTTAACACCAAAGCGCTTGATCTTCTTCCAGCTCATATGAAATATGACAAAAAGCGCAATTGCATTGTGCAGCATCACAATATTGGTAGAACTCAAAAGACTTTAGAATTAAAGTTAGACGGCTGAGCGTCTTCCACAAAAACGACATTTTAGTGATGTAAATTACATTGCAATTATTCTTCACCAAAATAGCATTTGTTATTTTAGTGTAAAAAACTACACTTCTATTTATTTTCTCAAAAAAAGTTCTTTTATATTTATTTGATCTCAAAGTAGGAGTTTTCACACCCTGGTATGCAAAGACACAATAATTCTTGATTCGCGAATCGCGAATATCATATACTGATCTTATAACTTTCCCTCTTAATTTTTGCGCAGGAATTTTAATATGCTGAAACCCCAAGACGTTGTCTTGCTCCTAAAATTACTCGCAAATTCTGAACATTTAAAATGGTCACAAGCACAAATGGCCAGAGACTTATGCATCAGCGTTTCTGAAATTAATGCGGGTATTAAACGACTTATTTCAGCAGGACTACTGCTTATAACACCCCCGGTTTTAATAGGCTTATTCGATCCTTCTTTAAATGAACTACTACACTCACGACAACAAATTGAAAAATTATATCAACCAGTTTTAAAAGCATGTGAAGAGTTTCTTATTTCAGGGGTTAAATATATGTTTCCAGTAAAATTGGGAGAAATTACAAGCGGTATTGCAACAAGTTATGCGGCGCCTGTTTTAAAAGGATATACTATAGGAAATGATCCAATTCCGGTATGGCCTTATGCGATGGGTCAACAAAGAGGGATGTCACTTGAACCACTTTATCCATCTGTGCCGAAATCAGTATCACTGTTTCCAGATACCGAATTCTATGATCTTCTTTGTTTAGTTGATACTTTAAGGCAAGGAAATATACGTGAACGCGCGCAGGCAACAAAAATACTGACAGAAAGAATTCATTCATGAAATATCTGGGTAGTCGTGCTGTTGCTCAACTCGCTCTTCTAGAATTTGCTGCGAGAAAATTAGGAGATATAAGCGAGGAGTTTGTTTTTCTCGGAGGATGTTCTACAGCACTATTGATCACTGATCCGGCATCACCGGATGTTCGTTCAACAATAGATGTTGATTGTATTGTTGACGCTCTTTCCTTAAGCGCATATTACCAACTTGAACAACGACTGCAAGAACGTGGGTTTAGAAAGTCGTTTAATGATAATGTTCTTTGTCGTTGGCATTATGAGGATTTGATACTTGATGTTATGCCAACAGATGAAAAGATTTTAGGATTTAGTAATCGATGGTACAAGGCAGCAATTAAGAATGCTGAGACACATCAATTAGCAGATGATATTATCATCCGTTCAGTAACAGCACCTTATTTTCTTGGCACCAAACTAGAAGCGTTTCAATCACGCGGCAATAATGATTTTATGATGAGCCATGATTTTGAAGATATAATTGCCATCATTGACGGAAGAGTTGAATTAATTGATGAAGTTAAACAAACAGAACCTGATTTAAGATTATACCTTGCAGGTATTTTTTCAAAGATGCTGTTAAGAGATGATTTTCAAACAGCTTTACCTGGTTATTTAAATTATGGTTCTGTTACTCATGATCGAACTCAACTTCTTTTAAAACGGATCCAGAGTATGTGTGAGAGTAATCGTTTATGAAACTTGCATGGTTAACGGATATTCATTTGAATTTTTTAAGACGACCAGAACGCACGGTCTTTTATCAAGCCATTTTTGATAGTTCTTCTGACGCTCTTTTAATAAGTGGGGATATAGCTGAAGCCCCAAGCCTTTGTGATCTGCTTATAGAAATGACAAGTTCTGTCGAAAAGCCCATTTATTTTGTCCTCGGTAATCATGATTATTATAGGGGATCTGTTGCTAATGTCCGTGCTGATCTTATGCGATTACTCCAAACGACAAAATCGTTATATTGGCTAACAAAATCTGGCGCGCAGTTACTAGCACCAAACGTTGTTCTTGTGGGCACAGATGGTTTTGCAGATGGGCGTTATGGAGATTACGAGAATAGCCTTGTCTCTCTCAATGATAGCATCCTTATCAGGGAATTATTTCAGCAAAAACTCCTTTCAAAAAAGCATTTGCAAACCAAAATGCAAGAGCTTGCCGATGAAGATGCCAAACAATTAGAACACGATATTCAAACAGCTATAAACTTGCATAAACCACAAAAGCTAATTATTCTAACACACGTTCCTCCTTTTCCTGAAGTCTGTACATATCAAGGAAATCCAACAGATCCTGGCTATCTACCTTATTTCTCTTCTAAAGCAACAGGGGATGTCCTCTTAAAAGCGGCACAAAATTATCCCTCTATTGATTTTGCTGTTTTATCCGGACACACACATAGCTATGCCCAGAGTCAAATTCTAAGAAATTTAAGCGTAACTGTTGGAGTTGCTGGGTATTCTCAGCCAACCATTCAGAAAGTTATTAACTTAAAAAATGATTAGTTTATCCGTAAAATTGAACGGTTAGAGAAAGTTATTGATTTAGAGAGCCTCAAATAAGATTTAGGCTCAAAATGGTACGTATTTTACGTGTTTGTGGAACAAGCAATTTTCGAGCAATAAGCAATCTCCCATACATCTTTAATTTAGTTTTCAATAATATAATCAACCTTAAAAATACTTGGCGAAAAGTCTTCGTGACTCTTACTCATTTCAAAGCACCAAAGAAGTCGCGACTAAACGAAGCCATTCTTAAAAGTTTCCTGTAGAAAAATATTTTTCATTAGAAAATAATCATATTTTATAAGATTATCCAAGAACGAAAGATGAAATACTCACGGATAATATTTATCCCCTTCCCCCTTCAGATCGCTGTGCATACTACTATGCAGACACTGTGAATCTAAAAAATTCACAGTAGAAATTCTGCTGAACGGACACCTTCAAAAACTATCAGCATTGTTGACAGTTTTCCTCTCTCTAATGTTTCTTATAGTTTTAAACAATATGAGAATTTATTTATGAGATATTATTTGAGACACGGCAAAATGCAGTCTCAAGAAGTATACTTTATGAGATATTGAATAGTGTGTTTCATTTAAACAATCTACATTAACTAGCTTTTTTGCACAGCAATGGATCTATTATTAATTCAAAGCATATGTACCGCTTGCGTTGACCGTCCAGTCTCTAGAATCATAAGCGTATATATTTCTTGAATAACCAGGGGCATTCCATAACCCAGTTAACAAATCGAGCTGTATAATCAATTCATCTAAGATTGCAATATTAGGCAGGTGAGTTCGGCTATCCATTTTTAATTTTTTAATTCTATAATATAGACCACCCGTTGTACTATCTTTCAAAACGTCCCAAAGGCGCGCATCAAAACCTGAAGGCTGCTTTTTTTCACTAAAGTCGAATGTAGGATCATTCTTTGGATCATCATTTCTATCGCCAGGACCCTTAAACAAATTCCACTGTGACCAAGCAAATCCTCGAGATCTTTTAGCAGACTTGTCCAACACTCCTTTGGGTGTTCTCCATTCAGGACACAAATCCATGAGCTGTTTCTGGATGGTTTCGTATTTTCCGCTATATGCTGCAAAACATGCATCATGATCTAAGGATGGATTTGTCGTTTTTAGAAGTGTAATTTGTTCTTTCAATTTAGCGTAGTTTGGGTTTCCGACATCTGCATCCGTTTCTACATCTGAGTCAAAAACGTACATCCACAAAAACCATAGATCCGTCCTGGGAATGATATGATGATTCTTATGGCCAGGAGCTGTGTCATAAATGACATTCTTCGGATGTCCACCGCCACCTTTCCCTTGTTTTACAAAGTCAACTTTCCAGCATAAATACTCATATCCTGTAAGATCAAAGACACCACTGCTTAAGATGGGGAAGGAGCTCGATAAACTGTAAGGAGCACTAATGCTATCTTGCCATCCCGGATTTTCAAACTTCGCAAAAGGGATGATCCGTCGTTCATCTAATCTATCTCTATAGACAGAGATACCATATCCTCTCACATCGGAAGTGCTTGTACTTCTAATGATGGTGGCACCAGAAGCCCCGTCCCCAGCACTAATTGGAATATTGTTATCAAGAGGTGTACCAACCGTACTTACTGGGACATGCCCAATAGAGATTTGATGGTGGATTCCTCCTGCAAAATGAAACATGGCATAACTGCCAGGAGGCAAGGTTGCAAATGGGTCTCTAAATGTAGGATCATCATCAGCAACGGTCAAAGGCTTAGCATATCTACGAAATTCGCCATTCACTTCACCTAAATAAAGATAGGTTGCATCTAATCCACCTTTCGCATTTTTTACTCCTAAAATAGGAACGTCCATAAAACGAGCCTTAATTCCGGAAGCATTGACCTCATAATAGTCAAAAAATCTCGCATAAAGACTCTCCACAAAAGGATAAGCCTCGAAACAGTGCCGAGCTGTTGTTATTTTGTGACCAGATAGATATGTTCCGCTTCCTATAACGTAGGAACGTTCTGTGTCATCGTATACAACCAAAGCGCAAGAAGATTTGTACCAAGTTTTTACAAAGACTGAAAATGGATCATTTTCTCGTAGATAATAAAAAACACTTCTATTTGAAACATTATCAGGCCATTCATTCCACACAGTTATAGGAGCAGCATATTCCAAAACAGCGGATACCATAGAGCCACTCATCATCGGAGCAGGCTCAGGAGCACGCGTCTCTCCTCTTGGAGCAGCAGACCAAGCGTATGATTGTGTCCCTGTTTTTATTGTTCTTGCAGAAGGAAGAGCAGCAGAATCTCCTACATCTGCCGTTGCAGTCCCTAGAGAACCATGAATTGTAGATGGTTTATATTGCTTCTGAGCACTTTCGTCTTCTGCTTCGTCATTAGACGAGGAGGAAAAAGTACTTTGGGCTATCACCATACAAAAAAACAGATTTACAAATAGTAATGTTAAAAATCTTCTCATGAAGTTCTCTCCCATAAAATCATACGACAAACCATCAACTCTTAAACAGTTACAAGTTAAATCTTGTAAAGATCCACGAATCTGCAAAAAGCTTTCGCTTGAGGGATATCACCTATTTAGCTTCTATGGAAAGAAGAAAACAAACCGTCTTTCAATTATTAACTATAAAATTACACGCAAGAAAAAATAAACTTAACCAACAATCTTGTTGAGTTATTTTCAATGAGTTTTCTAGTGATTTTTGGTAGTGTTTACAACTTTTTTTCTGACAGCAATAAAAACGATCGTTTTTCTGGTGATAGAAAAAACTAGATAAACCCTAGAGAGTTTCTTATTATCAAATAAATTTTAGAGACCTTTGCAACAGAGGGGCTTGGCCAGACGCTTACTTTTTTTTGGCTTTAATTTTTCATTTTTGAGACTGTGTGTTGTAGAGCAGTTTTCTTCATTAATAGCGTTTTCGCTCTCGGTATATCTACGTATAAGGAGGTCACTATTTCTCTTAAAACCGGCAATCTTTTTGAAAAAGTTTCTTCCAAAACTCGGCCTTTGGCGGATCGTTTGCGTCCACAGCAGGTCAATGAAATCGTTGGGCAAGACCATTTGCTCGGAGAAGGAAAACCTTTAAAGCGGTTATTGGAAGCTAAGAAATTATCTTCAATGATTCTATGGGGACCGCCAGGTTGTGGAAAAACGACTCTTGCGCGATTGCTGGCTAAAGAAGTTGGTCTCGAATTTGAAGCTGTTTCTGCGATTGTCGGAGGAGTAGCCGATTTGCGTAAAGTCTTTGAATCGGCTAAAGACCGGAAAGCGATGGGGCAAGATACTCTTTTATTTGTTGATGAAATTCATCGTTTTAATCGAGCCCAGCAAGATGTCTTTTTATCCTCTATTGAAGAAGGGATAATTACCCTAGTAGGAGCAACGACAGAAAATCCATCCTTTGAATTGAACGCCGCTCTTATGTCTCGTTGCCGGGTATTCGTTCTGAATCGATTGAGTGAAGAAGATCTCGGATCTCTCCTTAAAAGAGCGGAGAAACAAGAGGGTAAAAAATTACCTTTAACCAGTGAGGCCCGGGAAACTTTAATTAGAATGGCTGATGGAGATGGTAGAGCCATTCTTAATTTTGCTGAAAGCTTGTTTTTATATTCTGAAAATTTAGATTCACCGCGTTTAATAGAAGCTCTTCAAAGAAGAGCCCCTCTTTATGATAAAGCTCAAGAAGGACATTATAATCTAATTAGTGCTCTTCATAAGTCAGTTAGGGGTTCTGACCCTGATGCGTCTCTGTATTGGTTTTGCCGAATGGTTGATGCTGGGGAGGATTTACTCTTTATAGCCAGAAGGCTTATTAGAATGGCTGTAGAAGATGTCGGTCTTGCTGATCCAAGGGCTCTTAATCAAGTTGTTGCTGCTAAAGAAGCTTATGAGTTTTTAGGCTCTCCTGAAGGAGAGTTAGCTTTAGCTCAGAGCGTTCTCTATTTAGCTATGGCTCCTAAATCAAATGCAGCCTATGTTGCTTACAAAAAAGCACTGCAGGCAGCAAAAGAACTGGGTTCTCTTTCTCCTCCCAAACATATTCTTAATGCACCAACTGCCTTGATGAAGAGCTTGGGATATGGCAAAGACTATTTATACGACCACGATACAGAAAAGGGTTTTTCAGGACAGAATTATTTTCCTGAAGGAATAGAACGTCTTTCTTTCTATCAACCTAAAGGCCTTGGGTTTGAAGAGGGAATTTTAAAGAGATTGAAAGAGCTTGAGATTTTAAGAAAAGAAAAAGTAGGGCGGTAATAACTCTGGCCGGCAGTGCCCGGGTTCAGATAGAAGGGAGCAATTAGCTTGCCCGATTTTATCTGGGGGGTAACATGACACAGTTCAGTGAATGGTCTCGAACAGTCTCTTGATTTAGTATAATAATGGTATTCAAACAGACTCATTCGCAAATTTAACCCTCCAAAAAATTATATCCTCAATTGAATTTTTAAATTTTTTGCACCTCCCCTACTCCAGAATCCATAAATTGTCACCATATTCAATTCAAATTTCGCTTTCTAATAGATTCCGAAATGTTTACTAATTGTTTAGTATACGTTTACGTTCCAATCACGAAACGTTTATTAAATGTTTTTTTTAGCCTGCAATAGATTTTAAATAAGTTCCTTTAACTCTCTTCTAGAACATACACCCAAAATACCTTAATTATTCCTATGAACCTGTCTGGTTTTTACAAAGTGTTAATTACCAATAGATACCTAATCGTTTACTATCTGATCATCATTAGATTACTTTTTGTTTGTTAAACGATGCGTTGCCCACCCAAACACTCTGTTTGCTATTTGATTATTTATCATTTAGCAATCGATTGTCATACGTTTACGAATTGTTTACCGAACGATGTTTAACATTTTAATTACTATACACAGATATGGTGAGCTCTTTACCTCTTGTTCCTTCTACTTAACCCGTTTACAGAGTCAAGGTTTAAGTGTTATCGTCTTTTCATGGGGGTAACTTAAACTCACCACAATGTTAATTGTTTAATAAGGGTAACTTTAAATGAAGGCTAAGTTTACTGCATCTGATGCAGCTAGTTTTTTAGGGATAACAATTCAAGCGGTTCATAAACAACTCAAAACAAAGGGATTGGAGTTTGAAAAGAATCAAAACCGTGTTTACTTTGGGCACTCTACAAGTTGTGGTTTGTTCAACCTAAAGTTTAAACCAAAGACAGTAGCGTTTCAGATTGTTAAAGGTGGAACGGGAAAGACTTCATTAGCACATGCAGTTGCTGTGCGTGCAAATTTGTATGGAGCGAGAGTCCTTTGCATTGATTTAGATCAACAAGGAAACTTAACACAAGCTTTTCAGGTTAATGCTGAAGAACTACCGGTCATGGTTGATGTGTTGAAAGAAGGCATAAAGCTGCAGGACACAATTGTCAATATTTCGGAAGGCCTGGATCTTATTCCCAGTCGCATAGAAAATGCCATATTAGATAATGTGATCATGTTAGGTCGTTTTCCATTAGAACATGTCTATAAAGAAAGGCTGCAAACCTTAAGAAAAAAATATGATCTCATCATTATCGATTGTCCGCCAGCATTGGGCCAGTCCGTGGCCGCTATTGCCTTGAGCTCCGATGTGATCATCGCACCTGTGACACCTGAAGAATTCTCTTTATCTGGACTAAAAATCAGCACACAAGAAATTTTAAATCTTGAACAGAACTATAAAACACGTATTCCATTTCGATTGGTTCTCAATAAATTCGATACAAGAACGTCTCTCTCTCATGAGGTATTAAGCACTTTGATCAAACACCCCATCTATGGTGAGAAACTGTTTAAAACCTATGTGCGCGCGAGCCAGGAGTTTCCAAACTCCATCACAAGTTCAGAATCAATATTTGACAACTTAAAAAGCAGCTCAGCCAAGGAAGATATAGACCTGTTGACGAAAGAGCTTTTAGAAATTCAAAAGAAAAGCTCTTCTGAAATTTCTCTAGGAACTTTAGGGGAAGCAGCTTAAGAGCATGATGATGACGAGGAACGACAATGCCTTCAATTGATAACTACGCAAACAAAAGTACTGCGAAGAAATTTAAAAAAACCGCCTATCGTCCTTGGACAGTAATAGAGGGAGTTGAGACTTCTGCGCCTGCAGTTGAAGAACCGACTGTTGTAGTAAGCTTACAACAAACTGCTTTTTCCTCTACCGGTGAGCCTAAAGAGCAAGTGGGAAGATTTATAAATGCAATCCCCTCTCAAAAACCAATAAGTAAACAATTAGATAACGATTCGCAAACAATTGACGAACACCCAATAAACAAAAAAGAAACCATTGAATATCAATCAGAGATCAGTTTACTGAACGTTTCTCAATCCGTTAGCGATCGATTTAGTAAACAAGATTCTGTTGAATTTAAGGCTACTAACAATGTTTTTGTTGCTAATAATTGGTCCCTAGAAGAGTCTGTTTACCATTTAGGCAGGTTGTTTGGTTTACAAAGAAAGGTCCTGTTGTACGTTGGAACAAAGTGTCTTGCTCGAAATGATTTGTGTTCAGGCCCCATTTCCGTCAGAGAGCTAAGCGACTTGCTAGGCGCTAACGTGGACACTGTAAAAACAACCGCTCAGCGTCTTGTAAACAAAGGTTTTATGAAAAGAGATAAGGGCAAATCAGGAAATGGTGGATTCACCATATTTCACATTCAAGAGAATACCAAAAAAGCAATTTTAGAAGATATTCAGCAAACTCAGTTGTCCCCTCGATTGGTAAACCAACATGAAACAAATCAGGGAACAAGAAAACCTAGTATTAGTAGTAATTATAATACCAATACTACTCAAACAGCCTTTGAAGAAAATTTGTTACCCAATGAGTGGGAGATGATAAATACAGACCCTTTGGCAGAGATTGGTTTTGGTAAAGCTCATTTGATGCAAATCCAAAAGTTTGGAAGCTTAACGCCTGAACAAGTTCAAGAATCCATAAGTGCTTTTGCGTTTGATTTGCAAGTCAATGGCAAGGGAGAAAGGCTAAAAGGGCCACCCTTGAATTTCTTCATGGGCATTCTCCGAAGTGGGGTACCCTATGCTCCTGCAGAAAACTATGAAGCTCCTGAAACACGAGCTTTAAAAGCTTATTTGGAAAAGAAAAAGTACGAGCAACAGCAAAAAGAAGCACTGGAAAGAGAAGCATTTAGTTTTGCATTCGAAGACTGGGCAATAACTCTAACCGAGGAACAAGTTAGTAAGATTATACCAGAACCTAGGTTTAGAGAACCAGGGAGTCCATTCAGAAGTGGAGGACTCGAATTATATTTCCGTAACAATATATGGTCAACTTTGTTGAGTGAGATTAAAGGGGATGTTTGCAGGTGAATATTCTCTTGAAGAAATAAGTCAACAACCTGTTGACCAATTGCCTTGAGTCCACCATGTTACCTTGTTTAAACAAGACAAGCAAAAACGCATTTTGTTATTGAATGAAAGAAACGAGGTTGAAAAATACCAGAAAGGAGCTAATTACCACTACTTCTATCGGGATTAACAAGGTGTTTACTCATCCTCTTCCTTTTGTGGAGGAAGCGTATCCATTAGGTGTTGAAATTGTTCTTGAGTTGGAAGCACATTTTCTAGCTCATGAGGAAGAGCGCCTGCAGTTGCCTTGTATTCAGATACCCCAATGGGTTTGCGCATATCCGACAAGCAGTACTCTACCATCAATTTATTAGAAGATTGGCACAGAAGAAGTCCGATCGTTGGGTTATCATCAGCGAGCTTAATTTCTTTATCTATTGCGGTTAGATAGAAAGACAGTTTCCCTAAATATTCTGGTTTGAACTTGCCAACCTTGAGCTCGAGCACCAAATAGAACCGATGCTTCACATGGAAAAACAGCAAGTCAATGTAGAAATCTTCACCTGCTAAGGTAACTTTATGCTGTGATCCTAAGAAAGAAAATCCAACACCAAGTTCGAGCAAGAAATCACGAATATGGGTTAGGAGTGATCGTTCAAGGACTTTTTCATGAACATCTGTGCTTAAATTTTAAAATTCAAAGTTGTACTCATTTTTGAACAGTTGCTGCGCTAAGTCTGATGTGGGTGAGGGAAGGGTGTCTTTAAAATTAGTGAGAGCTTTTCCTTGTCTTTCATACAACTTGCTCTCGATTTGCATCCCTAAAATGTTACGAGACCAACCATTCTCTATCGTTTTTTGAATGTACCAGATGCGCTCTTCATGATTTTTAACCTTATCCATTAGGACTACATTATGAAACCATGGAATTTGTGCAGCAAGCCGCTGCACAAATTCCATATCAGAATAAGTTTCGGCAAACCCTCTCATGTACTTCAAGTTTCTAACGCCTAATCCCTTCATTTCGGGAAATTCATGCAAAAGATCAGAAGAAAGGTGTTCAATAACTTTAGATCCCCAACCCAATTTCTGCTGTCGTTCCAAAATCTCTTTTCCTATTCGCCAATAAAGGAGAGTGAGCTCTTTGTTAACAGCCAAATGAGCCTTGAGCCGAGCTTGTTGAATTTCTTGCTTGAGGGAATTTAAAAACTCAATGTAGGTTTTTGTGTTTTCTATGTCAGTCATGAATGATCGTCTCGTTATTGTGGGGGTATTGAGATTATTTGATTTTTGTTACGTTCTTTAAATACCAATCAGCAAATTCTTTATCAACTTTGTTTTGTCCTTTGGTACAAGAAAACTTATAAATCTCCTTAACAGCTGATAGTGCTTCTTTGTTTTGTACGATGCTCCTGCTACTCTCTAAAACATTTTTAACATATTCTGTTGAATTTGAGAAAAGATCCGAGTCCCAGTCAGCCGTTTCGAATACGGAATCGGCTAAATCTCCTTCTTTTCCTAAAAGATCAGTTAAGTCACTTTCTAATGTTTTGGAGAGGGCTGTTATTGTTTCTAGAGTAGGACTCTTTATTCTTCCAGATAAGAAATTACGGAGTGAGCTTGGCCCAATACCAGATCTACGCTCTGCTTCAGCAACGGTAATGCGTATTTCTTTTAATCTAGCTTTGATCTTTTCTCTTAAAATGGCCGGATTCATTTGGAAATATAAATAAAATTTACTAGTCAATTTATTCCCTCATAGTAACTGCATTTCTTCCAATAGCCTATCAGAAAATAACATATTAAAATACCGCTTGTTAAGCTTAAAAACTTATTATAATGTATTTTAAGCTTATATGAATTTGAAATTGGAGGATTGCAATGACACCTTTTCTAAAAGTTTTTCTAAGAGTGAGCCCATTGTCCAAGTTTTTAGCCGAGTCAGTCACTGACTTGTCTAACTTCATCAGTTAGGGAAAACCTCCATGTACAAAATTATTAATGCACAGGTACTCATATACTTTTGGCAACGCCATCCAGAGACAGAAGATTTCTTGAAGGCCTGGTATTTCGATGTGAAGGCCCAATCTTGGCGAAAACCAGCTGATGTGTTGCTCACGTTTCCAAAAGCAATTCTGGAAGATGATGACCGGATCAGCTTTCCGCTTATTAAAGATCATTATTTTTTGAGGGGCGGACTTCATTATCGTAGCAAAACGCTTGCTATTCGATGTGTTGGGTCTCTTCATCAGCTCAATAATTCTAAAACAATTTCTTAAAGTGCAATAAAGAAAGGCAGGTAACTTATGTGTGTGCGCCCCATTAAGACAAAAGCAGACTTTGACGCATCTCTTCAGCTCATTGATCTCACGTGGCAAGCAGCAGAAGGCAGCTGTGATGAGGAAAGGTTTCAGGTTTTGTCAGTTTTGGTTGAAGACTATGAGCGGTCTCATTATCCAATCGATTTTCCAGATCCCATAGAAGCCATCCAGTATTTTATGAACTACCATGACCACGGAGAAGAGAACTTTGCCTCACTGGTAGGATCAGAAAAAAGTGCCCAAGAGATTTTGTTAAAACAAAAACCGCTCACTCTTTCTCTTATAGAAAAACTTTATACAGAGTGGGGAGTACCACCCGCTTTATTGATCAAATCTTACAAATTGGAAGAAAACGACTGATGGGAGACAACTAAAATCTTTTCACTCAATTGATAAACATAAGGATGAGGGCCAATGACAGCGATTTATCTTAAATATAAATATTATTCATTGTGATATGTGTTAACGATATAGTTTGTTATATTTAAATTAAGTAAAGTTTTATTTTGTTTTTACTTATTAAATATTTGAATAATACTTGACATCTTAATTTTAGGGGTTTATATCTCCGACAAGGTATTCGTTATGACAACATAAAAACGCATAGCGCACCGCAAAAAACGCATAGCTAGTTTGTTGATGATAAAACCTTCAATTTTTAAAAAGGAACACGGAAATGGGTTGTCTTGTCTTGGAATAAAGAAACTTTACCAACAAGTACGATGGGCCCTTTTAAGGGAGTTTGAACAACTAAGCTCTTTAAACCCTCAAAATATAAGGGAGAGGAGATCCCTTAAAAGGCCTCCGAGAAGATGGATTATGATGACAAAACCTGTTGTTCGTTCTTATATCCCCTTTGCTTTTTCCTCTGGTCTTTTACGAGCATTTCCTTATATTGCCTTAGCGGTGGTTGGTTTTGTCTTTTTGATCGATCCGGCCCTGGCCAATATCTTCGCCAAACCAACACAAAAAGCCAACCTGATTAAATCAGGCTTGATGACCTTTGCCAAGGTTTCGGTCGCTGTTGCCTTTCTGGCCTGTCTCTTAGGAGCGTTAGCAGGGCGCATTAATTGGCGTTGGGTGGCGATTGTTTTTATCGTCGCCATTACCATTGCAACCTTTGATATCTTACTAGGCTTTTTGGAAGTGCAATAAGCGGTGTAGCCATATTTTTACTCAGTTGAAGAGACAAAAATTAAATGAGACAAACTTCTTTATCCACGCCTGTTTTAAAAGCGATTGCTGATCCTTTAATCATAATGGGAGCCTCTTGGAAAGCAACAGCGACCAATGCTTGTTTGGCCGTTTTAGCTGTTCTCTTTTTAGGCAGTGTTTGGTCGATTTTAGCGAGCTTTGTTGTGTTTCAAAGTTTGGCCATTTACTACACCTACCGCGATTGTCATTTCGTGGAAGTAATCATGGCTGTGTTTAAGTGCCGTAAAACACCAACACTAATTCACCAACCGGGATATCAAGTGGTACATCGCTATGTTAGCTAATCTTATAGAAACCCTACCGACAGTTTTAATGGCAACAGTGGCAACAGCAGCTGCGGGTGTTGGTATTAGTGCTGCATGTCTTCCAGCCCTTAGAAAAGCTCTTTTGCCAGAGCCCAAAGAAGCTTTCTTAAGTGATATTCTGCCGTTTTCTCATCTCGATTTGGACGGCAAGACTTTGATCTGCAAAGACGGAACAAAGGTGAGGGTGATGGCTTTAAAAGGCCTCGATTATGGCACCAAGTCCCGAGATGATAAAATCGCCCTGATGAACAGCCGTCACACTTGGTTGGACGCTATGGCCAAAGAAGGGTTTGATCTCATGATCATGACATACCGTCAACGAGTGTCTTTTCAAGAGAATACGATGTGTGATGATAAAGATTATCCTGTTCTGAACGAGATCAACCAGCTCTGGTCAAAGAATTTTGAGAATACCTTTCACAATTACCATTATGTGATTCTCACAAAAAAACCAGCGCGTAAGAAGTATCTTTTTGGCGGCCAGGGTAAAGATCAGATCTCCAACAAACACTGGAACGAGCAAACAGAAGCGGTTTTGGATTATCTCAGTGCTTATAGCCCAGAGCTGTTGAGGGAAGTAGGGGCTCTTTTTGGAGGTGAGAGAGGAACTGAAGGTCGACTTGCAAAAAACGGTCTTTTATCGTTTTGGAGTAAAATGATCAACGGTTTTGATCATCCCATTCAAGGAGTGAAGGATCATTTGTCAGAGAGAATGACCTCCAGTACCGTTCACTTCCACTCCGATACGGGCATTATTGAAACTATTGATGGGAGTGATAGGCTCTACAGCCAGGTGGTTTCCATTAAACAATGGAATGATGCTATGAGAGATGATCTTTATGAAGAGCTTTATACGCTTCCTTGTGAATTCAGACTCATTCATTGGGTGAAAGATAAAGCGAAGGCCTCTGGCTATCTTCGCTATGCACAACAACAAGCCACAATCTTGTTTTATAGCCATCATGTCAAAGAACAGTACGATCAAGCCATTGAATGGGTGGATAGTAACCAAAGCTCTTTGTTTGATGTTCAAGTGTCTCTGATCATCACCTGCGAATCCAAAGAGATTCTTCTCGAGAGGGTTCAAGAAGTAAGACGGATTTTCCGCTCACAAAACCTCAAACCGGTCATTGAAACCCATGCGGCCGAATGGATTTGGTTTAGTCAGTTCCCCAGTTTTACCCATCGTGTCCGAAACAACATGCTGTTCTCTCAAAATGTCGCGACTCTTTTGCCATTTGTCAAAGACCAACAGGGTTTTGAACACTGTGATTGGGGCAGGGGCCCCTTAAGACTTTTTAAAACATCGACCGGATCAACGCATGCCTTTCAGTTGCACGTTTCGGATCGGCCAGAAGAGTTAGCGCATAGCTTGGTGATTGCCCCGAGTGGCAGCGGTAAAACCACTTTGTTTCAACATCTAATCGGAGGAGCTCTCAGACATCCGAACTTAAGAGCTTATATCTTTGATCGGTTGCGCGGCACAAAAGTCTTTACGGAAAGCATGGGCGGTCAGTTTATTGATTTGGAAGGGAATGTGGAAAATGGGGAACAAAACGGAAGGCAAGGAGAAAACCATAGGAGCCATCAAACGGCTTTGTTCGGGAGGGGGCTTTCTCTTAACCCCTTACAATGTGACGATAATCCAACTAACAGAGCGTTTCTCAATCGGTTTTTGTTACAACTAGCGGGCATTGAAGATGATGCTTCGATTCAGGCGGTCAACCGAGCCGTTGATACGATCTTTGAACTGCCCATGGAAGCGCGCATCTTATCATCGATCTATGATGCGGCCATTGATGTTGGGAGTCCTTTAAAAACACATCTTCGTAAATGGGTTGGCGATACCGTCCAAGCTCGTTGGTTTAATGGAAAATACGATTCTCTGGATATCACCAAAAACAGATTGGTTTCTTTTGAGATGGCGGCCGTTCAAGAAGACAATACGGCTTATGCCGCCATGGTGACGTATGTGATGCACCGCATTCGCGAACAAATGCAAAATAAGGCTTTGCCGCATTTGATCTTTATCGATGAAACCGCTCCGATGCTGGAAAATGTGTTGTTTCGCTCTTATGTGAAAGAACTCTTCCGCGAGCACAGAAAACTTCGGGGCTCCATTAATGTGTGTTTTCAAGATGCCAGTGCAGTGATCAGTTGCGGCATTAAGGAAACCATCTTGAATCAATGTCAGACCGTGTTTTTGTTCCCCAATCCGAATGCTGATAAGGCCTCGTATTCAGAGTTGTTTAACCTCACGGAAGATCAATGGGCTTTTATCAAAGGAGCCGCCAAAAACATGCCGCGTCGAAGTGTTTTGGTCAAACGCATGGCTCCAGAAAATAATGAGGCCGTTATTTTAGACATTGATCTCTCTTGCCTCGGGTCTCATCTCAAGTTTTATCGCTCCGGCAGTGAATCCATTCAATTGATGCAGCAGCTTCAACACCAATACGGCCTTGAGGGCTGGAGACAAGCTTATCTGGAGTCCTCATTATGAAACCATTGGTAAACGCATTGGTCTTTCTTTGTTGCTTCGTTATGTCTTGTTGGAATGCAACCCTTCAAGCAGCCACGGTGGTCACTGATCCAGGAGCAACAGCGCAGCTTATGACCAGCGTGACGCAAATGGGTAATCTCTTAAGTGTTTCCAGTCAAATGAGTTCACGCATGAGTGATATGAATTCTGCTCTGGGGACAAACTTAACCAATCCTTTGACGGCCATATTGTCTGTCTTTGGGCATTGTAGTGATCCTTATGGGGATATTAAAACCAGTTTCTTAGGCTTTGGAAAGATTAAACCGAGTTTTGATTTCTGTAGCATTTTGGGAACCCAAAACGCCTATAAAGAACTTCTGTTTCTACCGGTAGCCGCCATGACGGAAAGCGTGACCTTTGAGAAACAAAGAGAAATCCAACAAAACCGTCAAACCTTTATTCAGCAATCCTCAACGGCAACCATGGCCATGGCAGCCCAGCAAAAGGATGGGATTAAACATGCTCAGAGTCGAATTACTGATCTTAGTCAACGCGCTAAGGACTCAACAAGCCTTCGCGAAGACATGAAGACCAACAATCAGTTATTGGCGGCCGTTGCTAGCGAACTCTTAAACTTGAGGATTATGCTGGTGAATCAATCGGAGATTCAAGCCAGTCTGGCGGCCAATCAAGTGCCGATTGTTTTTAATCTAAGCCTTCAACCCAAAACAGGGAGTTAGAAAAGATGGCTTGTAGCAGTTGCGCGATTTATCAAAAGTTGGATTCACTAGCCAGTGCCTATAGCCATAAGACCTTTGATGTGGTGGCAGCCAGTACCATCAAATTCTATGGGGTTGTCGTGACCTTATGGCTTTTATGGCAATTGGGGGTGAATTGGTTGTACAAGGGCGACATTGATAAAGTTGATCTAGCGAAGACTTTTGTTTGTTTTTTGATTGTTGGGCTCTTTTTAAAGAGTTCCGGATACTATTGGGACTATGTCTACGATCCTATCTACAACACAACCATTAAACTGGCTCAAGCTGTTATCAGCTCATCACCAGGACAAGTTCCAGGCGATCGCATCGAATCCATGCTGCAGATTGTTGAGACAGAACTGGGACGGATTTTTGATCTTCAAAAGATGATCTCTGCGGATACCAGTTTTTACCAACTTCCGACCATGATTGGGGGGATGGTATTGGTTTTGCCGTTTGTCTTTATCTGGGGTTTGTTTTTAGCGTATACCGTGGATGCTATTTTTAGTTTTTTAGTGATCTCAGCTTTGGCTCCCCTTTACATTCTTTGTGCGGCTTTCCTTTCTTTTAGAGGATTTAGTATCAATGCTCTGCGCATCATCTTGCAAGGCTGTCTGACGGTTGTTTTTGCCAGTGTGGCGATGGGCTTTACCATAGCCGTTCTTAAACACTTTATGGCAACCGTTCCCATCAACGGCTCTGGAACAACAGAAGGAGCGGCGTCTTGGGTGTTTTCTAAAGAATACTGGAATCTCTTTCTGATTGGCTTTATCTCGATTTTGTTTCATCTCAAGGCATCCAGCATTGCTGGGGTTATTTCTGGTGCAGGTGGAGGACCTGGAGCCGCAGGAGCCGTTGTTGGCGCTGCGATGATGGCAGCCGGTGTGGCGCAGATGGCAACCTCAAAAGTTGGTGCGAAAGCGATGAAATTAGGAGGGACAGGAGCGGACAAATTGTTTGAAGCCACCAAAACCGGTAAATACGCTTTTGCCAAACCAGGAGATTGAAAGTGAAACAACGAAATAAAAGTATTAGGGGC
Source organism: Alphaproteobacteria bacterium (assembly GCA_947475175.1). Taxonomy (GTDB): domain Bacteria; phylum Pseudomonadota; class Alphaproteobacteria; order Paracaedibacterales; family CAIULA01; genus CANJLN01. Next base: position 18,576 of record CANJLN010000007.1, on the reverse strand, counting down.
CCCCTTAACGAAAGCTTTAGAGAAGGCTTCCAAAAACTCTTCGTCATAAGTGTTTTGAGTTTTGCTCTGATCGCTTTAAGCGGATGTACATCGACAGCGACCAGTCAGCTTAAGGAAAGCCCTTGTAAGGAATGTACTTCTAAAAAGGCTTTCTATTGTAATGGCGTTTGGTTGGAGGAGCAGCCTCATGTTAACTAATAAGACAAACCCTTATCTCACACCCAACTACGACACAGGGCAAAGCTACCGGAAAATGGAATGGGTGGCACGTGCTTCAACTTTGGGGATGGTGATTGCAATCCTGTTGAACATTGCATTGGTTCTCTTGGTCATTCAGTTGTTTCCTTTAAAAGAGACGCGCCCTTATCTTCTTGTCTTAAAAGACAAAGGTGATCAAGTGGTGCAGGTTGAACCGGTTGCCTTTAATACGAGAGGTCTTGATCTTCTCCAAGAAGGACTCTGTCGTCGGTATGTTTCCCTTCGTGAAACTTTAGATGGCATTACCGAAGAAACCCGCTGGAAGGAAATCGTCTTTCTGTCGAGTGAAGAGATTTGGCATGATTTTGATGCGCAGATGAATCCACAAAACAATGCCTCGCCGTTAAAGAAACACCGTGAAGATAAAGTGACGCGTGCCGTTGTGATTAAAGTGTCCTCTATGATTTCCAAAGGCGTGTTTCAAGTGGAATGGGAATCAATCAGCGCCCATCAGGGGCAAGAGATAGAGCGACATCGGTGGGTTTCAACACTTCAGGTGGAATTAAGACCCAATACCTATCAAATCGATGATCAGTTTATTAACCCTATTGGTTTTACGGTTGTGAACTACACCGTTTCCAAACGAGAGGATTAAGAATATGCGGTATTTGATTTTTTTACTTTTGCCCTTATTACCTTCATTTGGAAGCGGAAAAGCATTTGCCGCAGGTAGCCCCTTACAAGTGAGTTCATCACAACTGAGCTCCTCACAAGTGAGTCTTGCTCAGGGTAATTCGGTTCAAGATCACTCAACGCCTGTTGATTCTACTCAGGCAGCAACCATTGTTGATGAGTCAGCGAAAGAGGATCAGCACTATGAAACCAATTCTGATGGGGAACATCAAACGGAGGGCCAAAGGGAAGGAAAATTTCCAAGACTTGAGCGGCAACATACCTTGGGGGCGATTCAACGCTCTTGGGATAAAGCCGGAAAACAAGCTGGCGTTTATACGGTTACGTACAGCCAACAACAGCTGATTAGGTTACGGCTGCGAGAGTTTATGACGACAACCGTTGTCTTACCCTCTTGGGAGATCGTTGAAGATATCATTGTAGGGGACAAAAGCACTTTTGAAGCTGTCAAAAATAACGATCATATTATTCTCATGCGCTCCAAAGAGTTTGTGGGGGCAGATAGCAACATCACGGTTGTTGGCAGAAGTGGGGTTGTTTACAGCTTTTATGTCAGGTCTGAAGGTTATAATTCAGAGAACTTGCCTGATTTAAGGGTGCATGTGCATGTTCCAGGCGATGTGCCAATGAGTTTTTCCCTTTCGGAAAAGGGATCTTTAAAAGAAAAAAGCCATCCACAACAGACAGCTTCTTCCTCGGATTCGATGAAAAACAACAACAATAACCAACAAAGTGATGGTTATCCAACAACTCTACCACCTAAGTTATCTCGTCTCAACTTTAAATGGTCCATGTCTGGAGATGCGAGCATTGCGCCAAGGCAAGTGTTTAGTGACGGCGTTAGAACCTGGTTCAATTTTGATGATGGCTCTGGAAAAACCATTGAACAACAAGATCTTCCTATCATTGCTCGGGTGATGGATGGTGTGGATACGCCTGTTAACACCCGTATTGATGGGACACTGCTGATTGCGGAATCAGAAGGTGTTTTTACCCTTCGAAATGGCACCCGTACTGTTTGCATTTACCCAACAGATTTGAAGAGTAGCTGATGATGAGGAAGAGGGGACTTTCTATCACAAAAAGTTTTGGTGTGGATATCACGAGTGTTGAAATCATGATGATTTTTCCCCGTCTGTTGCTGACTCGGGTATTGACTCGATTACAAACTCGAGTATTGAATTTATCGCCAGTTTGGTTGTCCGTCTTATTGCTGGCTTCATTGGCAGAGCCATCATTGGCGGATAAGGATTTAGTGCCAACACCAAAGGCCACTAAATTACCCCCTAATTTGTATGAGTATCGGTTGCCACCTCCCGCTCCAGAGCCAGTTGCACAAATTGAAGCAGCGCCTGAACCGGTTAAAGAAGTGACGCCACCGCCCATTCAGTATATGAACCCAGAGCCGGCTCTTCGAGCCGCTAGGGTTAAACGACTGATGCTTAAAAGGAGAACGTTGCAAACAAGCTTCGCAGCTGAAAAAAGAGAAAGAACAACAACGTCTATAGAAGAAGCTCTTTATGCTAGAGATCCCCATTACCGGCAGTGGGATCAACGGACGCTAGAAGATAAGTTTACCTATCCTGTTGATCGAAGCTGGATTTTAACAGCGGATCGATATATTTCAGGGGTTTTGGAGACAGAGATCAATTCCCAAATTCCAGGCACAGTCATTTTGGTGGTGGATCGCCCTATCTTTGCGGCTGAAGGTTGGAAGGTGATATTTCCTCAATACACCAAGGTTGTTTGTGAGTATCAGTCCCTAAACAAGGTGAGTGATAGTCGGCTTTCGTTAAAATGTATACGCGCGATTCGACCCGACGGAGCCAGTCTTCTTTTTACCGAAGCGCATGGCACAGATCCGATGGGCAGGAACGGTCTGGTTGGGGAAATTGATTACCGAACCGCGGAACGGTATGGCACCGCTTTTATTATGGCGGGAATTTCAGCGTTGGCAGGTGCGGGAACCAATGCCAGTTCTAATCCCGTTCTTCAACAAGGGGCTGCGAACTTGTCTCAAAACTTGGGGCAGATTACGACAAAGGTGATTGATCAATATATTGATTTGGCTCCCATCATCACCATAGAGGCAGGAACACGCGTTCATATCAGACCGCAAACGGATGTTTGGCTTCGAGAACCGATGACGACAAGCGAAGTTGCAACCTTGCAAAAACAGCAACAAGACTTACATCAGGGAGAAAAGCACTCATGACACACGTGTATTTTCTAAGGACTTGTTTTTTGTTTTTCATTTGTTGCGCTATGTCGAGTCAGGTTTCTGCAGTGCCTGAGGCGAGGTCTAAAGCTCTTCTTCCCGACCAAAAAATCAACCTTAATTTGCTTGAGGCTATTGCGCCGCAAAAGCATGAAGGGGAAGGGGAGATAGTGACGTCTAATCTTGGTGAGATTCTGAATGACCCTAAGAATGAAACCTTAAAAGCCGTTAAAGTCCTTGGCAGAAAAAAAAGAATTCACGGCGACTCTCAAAAAGTAACGCAAATTACTTGGGAAGAGGTGGCCCTTGATGTGGTTCCCTCCCCCGAGATGGCAGCGAAAGGTATTCAAGTGCCGACCCAAAACTCTTTGAAAGAACCGGTTAAGAAACCACTTCAATCCGCCTTTCGGCAAAGGTCAGAGGTTATTGAGTCAGGAACGCCGATTGAAGCCAAGGGCGATGTAGAGGGGCTTTTAGCAGCGGCTCGAAGTTTACTGATTCGAGCAGAAAAACAAGGCTATAAGGTTGTGCCCTTTTCGGTTAGAGGCTCGAGTCGATCTGGGCATCAAGTTGGCTCTCAATCTGCGTCTTCTAAGGCTACAGTCGGAGGACAAGAACAAAGGGTGGGGCAGGGTAGGGATGGAAATCCACTCGGACAGAGTCCAGAAGAGCTTAAAGGAAAGGAAGTTTCTGATTCAAAAATGGGAGAGGCTTCTATAGTTTTAAAAAAGGATCCAACCACTCCTCTGAGCAATGGAGGTGCTTCTCAAAGAACTTCAAAGCAAACCTCTGATAGTCCTTTATCGCCAACAACGTCTCGAGGATCTCCGCACCAATCAGCTTCATATGGTTCTTATCCAAGTTCTTCAAATGGAAGTTTTCCTCAGGGATCATCTCCTTACTCGAGCAGTTCTGGCTCTGCCCATAGAGGAAACGGACTGGATTACGCCTCATCGCCTTGGTCAGGGCAAAGAGGGGGTAAGAAAAGAGACGATTCATCCCCAAGTCCTGTTGTCATTAATCTTGGAGAGGGTGGAAATTCCCCTGTTAGCTCTACTCCTACCGATGATAAAAATCTAAAAACCCCCAAGAAAAAAGGAGCGGGGTCGGAAGAGGATGAGACCAGTGAGGTTGATAGCGCAGAAGGAGAGTTTGATTATCCCTTGGGTCAAAGAGGAGGCGATGACGATCTGGCTGGAATGACACCACCGGTCATTCGGATTGACTATGATTTTGATGTTTGTGCGCCTCGGATTGATTGGGGAACAAAGCAGGTTATTTTACAGGCCAAGGCTCTCACCTTTAAAGATGGTGTTAAAATCGTTGAGGGTGATTGTGCTGATACTCCTAAACGCTTTGCCATTCAAAAAGATTACACGTGTGATGTTTGCGAAGATGTTGTTGAGAAGAAAATACCCCCCTCTTACAATGATTTAGGGTTTGCTTACGCGACGTATCGTCCTTATTGGTTGGATCAAGCGAGTCAGCGAACCTATTTAAAAGATCCACAGCGCGACGAAAAACATCCCTTTGCTTTGAAAGAAGAATCCGGTAAGTGCACGTACAAAGTTGACTTAACGGCTCAAACAGCAATCCCTCAAAGTGAATTGGTCTATGACAATCGCGCCAAGCAACGCGTTGTGGTGGAAGGATGCCGTCCCAGTATAGACGCACAGTCAATTCCAATCACGACCACTCAGAAGGGTTGCGGCATTGTCCATGATTTTGCGGGAGATCGCTCTATCCAACAACAGCGGCTTATCTACAGTTTAGATGGTGTCGAGCATGAGGTTGTGCCCTGCCATGATGTGGGCGGGTGGATGACTCACGAGTTTGACAAAAATGTCTGCAAACCTTTCGTTGATCACAGCGTAAAGAAGCAACAGCCCATGGCGAGGCGGTTTATCATGATACCGCAAGGTAAAACCTATCTCACGGAGTGTGAACCTTATGGATCAAAAGTTGACCTTGAGGTTGATTACGCTGTTTGTGCAAGCGAGCCGTTTCATCATGATTTTGCCTCTAAACAGTCCTATCGTCAGGGTCGTTATTATTATGACCATCCGTTGAAAGGCAGAAAATATATCACGCCTTGCAGTCCTATTACAGATTCTCTATTAACGGACACCTTTACCCATAAAAAGACGCTGGTAGGGTATGAGCATAATGACACAAAAAGACTTTCTAAAACCAAGGTTGAGGTTTCGATTGAGGTTGATGGAACAAAGGTTGTTATTGTGCCTGCTTATATTGATGACACAACACCTGAGGCTCCTTATGCCAAACAGGGAGAAAAGTGTGAGGCAACGGCGTATCAAACAAAGATGACAGTTAATCGGTGTTTTAAGGAGCAGTATTTTAGAAAAAACCTGGTTTATCAGCGTATTGATGGGTCTGAGTATCTGGAGAGAACAGACGATAAAGTTCAAACTGTTAATCATTGTGTCTTTTCCAAAGAAACAAGGTTCGATCCTGCTTTTGTAAGCCATTTTATGTATAGGACTGGGCCTCATTGGGATACCGGTGGCAAACCGATTAATACTCTTGCTGGGGGAGAGGGTTTGTTCACGCAGCATGGTTACCACCCTTTCGATGATCATCATCTATACAACCACTTTCCAGGGAGTGGTTGGTTATGGAGAACCGATAAGGAAATGGAGAGAACAAAGACGACTTATCCTGATTCCTTATCAGAGTATACAGAGTGGGATTGGACAGGGTTCTACAAAGATCATTCAGTGCGAGCAGCTTTCCATGGAGCCGCTGGCCCACAGCCCACGGCTGAAGGAGAGCGTTGGCATCATACAGCGCGAAAGTTTTGAGGGAATAATGACATGATTTGTGAAGTTATTAAAGCCAAACTCAAGCCTTTGGAAGGTTTGTTAAGTCTTCCTGATCTGGTTGAGATTTCAACCATGAGAGCCGGAGAGGTTGCCTTAGAAAAGACGCCGACTGGCTATGAATTTAAAGAGATGCCCGATCTAACTTTAGATTACTGGACAAAGCTTTGCTATGTACTGGGCAATAAAGATGGGGTGGTGTTTGATCCGGTGAATCAGCCAAGAATTTCAACAAGACTGCCTGGAGGTCATCGCTTTGAAGCGATGATTGGCAAGTCTGTAGAGTCGGGTGTTTCGGTGTCGATTCGCCTCAACCGTAAAGTTCCAGTCAGTTTTGAAGATTTTGGAGTCTCTAAAGATCTCAAAGAAGAAATTATTAATGCTGTTGAAGAAGGACAAGCCATCATCATTTCTGGAGGAACCAGTTCCGGTAAAACAACGTTCCTTAATCTATTGATTCAGCATATTCCGCTTCATAAGAGGATTTTAACGGTAGAAGACACCAGAGAGTTAGAATTGTCTCACCGAAACTGTGTGTCTTATATTGTTAGCCGAAATGAAAAGAATCCAACAATTGACTGGCCACAAGTGATTGATCATTTGATGCGAAGCCGTCCCGATATTATTGTCGCTGGGGAATTATCGATTGCCAATACCTTTGCTTTGATTAGTTTGTTGGACACGGGACACAGAGGCTTTATGAGCACCGTTCATTCCAACGCTTGTCATTTAGCATTAGAAGAAACCATCCCGACCAAAGTGCATCTTAGTGGTCGGACTATTCCCGGCATTAGTGACTATCTCAAGAAAACCGTTGATTGGGTGATCCAGATTCAAAAAGTTCAAGAGGGATCATCGTTTCAAAGGCGTGTGGTTGAAGTCTGGCAACCACAACAAAATCGATTCCAGACTTTTGGGCAGCCTAAGCTGTATTCAATAAACTCTAAACTTTCTGAAAGGAAAGCATCATGACCGTTAATAACGTCAACAGAACATCCTCTGCTGAAACGCAGGTTGTTTTTATCAAAACAAAATCTAAAACATTTGGCATCTTGGGTCTTGTCTTCGGACTCATATCAGTCTTTATCCTGTCTGTTTTGTTTGTTCCTTTAAGCATTGTCTTTAGTGTTCTGGGGCTTTTAAAAAGAGATCCAACCAATATTATTTTAGGAGCTTCTGGACTTGTTCTAAGCCTGATTGGTTTGATGACATCTCCAATGCTCATGGGTCTGGTTGGCCTTGGCTTCATGAGATAGGGAACAACTATGTTTATCTTGATTCTTATTGTAATGAGCACCGGCGGGTTATTAACGGGAGCCCTAACGGGAACAAATTCTGGGACAACTGCTGGTGCAGCAACCGGATCGATTGCCGTTAAAACAATTCCGTTTAGCAGTGAAAGACACTGTGAGATGGCGGCTAAGAAGCTTAATGAAAAAACAGACAAAAATATAAAGGTACTGGCTGTATGTGTCGATCCCGGTTTAGCTCATTAACCTTAATGCTTGTTGGTCTTATTGATTCTTTATAAAGAATTATTGTGGTTGAAATTAATTCAATATATGCTATTAAATAGATATAAATAAATTCCACATGAGGAATCAAAATGAGTGAGCATATGTTTCAAAAAATGATGAGAGAGCAGATTCAGGGTTATACGCAACTATTTAAGCAAGGGGCTGCAAAACCTCGTCCTAGAGAAGGATGGATTAAAGCAATACGAACGGCCCTTGGCATGACGACTTATCAATTGGCAAAACGATTGGACTGTGGACAATCAAACATCACGAAGTATGAAGATAGAGAACAACAGGGAACGATTACACTCAAAACCTTGGAAGATGTTGCGAAAGGCCTCAATTGTCGGTTGATCTACGCTTTTGTGCCTGAGAAAGATTTATCTGAAATCTTAGAAGAGCAAGCAAGAGCTGTCATTCGCCATCAAATGCGTTCCTTGAGTCATTCTATGAATCTTGAGCAACAAGGGCTCAGCAAAGAACAAGACAAGAAAAATGAAGATTTATTGGTAGAAGAACTGCTCAAAGGTAATCTGAAGAAATTATGGGAGACGCTATGAACTTTACCTATCCAGAGGGTGCAACACCACTTGAGTATGAAGAGCTCTTACAGCTTATCCCACCCCATATTACAACCCAAACTGAACTTAACTTATGGGAGCAAAACAATATCCTTTTAGCAGAGCGTTGGGCCTTTAAGAAAAAACAAATCCTATCAGCTGAGTTTGTGCAAAAGTTGCATCAAAAAATGTTTGATAAAACTTGGAAATGGGCCGGACAGTATAGACACTCTGAAAAAAACATAGGGATTAAATGGCCTTATATATCGATAGAGGTGAAAAAACTCTGTGACGATGTGCTGTATCAGATACAACATCAATCTTATAGCCTTGAAGAAATAGCTGTGCGCTTACATCATCGTTTGGTTTGGATTCACCCCTTCCCAAATGGGAATGGAAGACATGCACGTTTGGTCGCAGACTTTATGGTTTTACAGCATGAATACCCTCGATTTTCTTGGGGAAGAAATCAAGGGGTTGGAAGTGATCTTTATCATGCAACGCCTGTTCGAGAACAATATATCAAAGCACTCCGTCAAGCTGATCAGCATGATTATTCTTTTTTAATTGAATTTGCGCGATCTTAAACTTTTGCGCGATCTTAAACTAGGGAGAGATTGATTGAGCTTAACAAAAAAACAGATAAAGACGTAAAGGGGCTGGCTGTATGTGTCGATCGCGGTTTAGCTCATTAACATTAATGCTTGTTGGTCTTCTGGTGGGTTTAGGGCTTGTCAGTGGGGACAAGGGATGGGCAATGCCAGCTCAAACCTGCAAGAGATTGATTCCTTCGATAGCGAAGGAGGTTGGTGTGCCACCCTCACTGTTGATGGCGATCGCTTCCGTTGAAAGTCGGTTTGAAGCTTATACTCTTAACCATGGGGGAACATCTCTCAGTTTTGAAAGTCCAGGCGAAGCGTTGACTTATGTAGAAGAGCAGCTGAACCAAGGGGATTCCAATATTGATATTGGTTGTATGCAAGTGAACTGGCAATCTCATAAGGAAAATATCCAAGACCCACGAGAGCTTTTAATTCCAAGTGCCAACATTCGCTATGCCGCTAAGTTTTTAAAAACCTTGTATGCAGAATTGGGGACTTGGGCTAAAGCGGTGGCGGCCTATCATTCCAGAAAACCGGATAAAGGGCACCGTTACCTTATCAAAATTGCGACCTATTTAAGTGATGAAAATAGAAAAGAAAACGAAAGACAAAATGAAGGACATGACTATGATCAAAGAAACCATTCAACGCTTCCTTATAGGAACTTTCCTTTTTATCGCCCCCCTTCTTCTTTGGTATGGCGTCCATTTTTATTGTCTTGGAACACTCCTGGTTACCATACCGAACGCGTACCATCTGATGGCGGTGGTGGCTTCACCCATGTTGTTTCTATTTCCTCTCTTTCTCCTCTCGTACCCCATTAAGGTTTTAAGACCGGCTTTTTATGGCAGTATTTTGCCGGTTCTTTATACGGTGGGTTGGATTCTGTATCAGCAGGTGACCGACTTCTGCCATGGGTGGCCATTTATTTCTGCGTTGATCTGGCAAGATGCAGGGTATCGTGTCGCTACTTACAATAGAATTATGGCTCATCTACAAGCTTATGATGTGTATCTGACCGGCACTTGTTTGTTTGCCTTGGTTTTGGTGAGGTATACAGCCGTTGCCATGTGGAAGCACACCCTTGTACCGAGATCATTCAACCGCTTTGGAGGAAAACCGCAAAAAAGCACAACGCATGGTAGTGCTAAGCTTTGTTCTCGTAAAAGACTGTATCAGCTTCATCAAAGGGAAGGCATCCCGATTGGAGGGATTGTGTCGAGTTCTTATTACGATGAATCCCAAAAACTGATCGAGGATATTAAAAACAAGAAAGCCAAAGATATTTTAAGATTACAAGTGGATCATAGCCTTATTGTGGCGCCAAGCGGAGCAGGGAAGGGCATCGGCATTGTTATCCCAACGCTTCTTGATTATGAAGGGTCTGTTTTGGTCACCGACATTAAAGGAGAAAACTACGCTGTTACGGCACAAAGTCGACGAGATAAGGGGGGGCAAAACGGGAGACAAGTCTATGCCATTGATCCTTTTAAGATCACCGATGGAAAGGGGTCAGTTTCCTTTAACGTGTTAGATCTTCTAGATCCAACACAAGAATCTGTTGTAGACGATTCAGCAACGATTGCGAATCTTTTATGCCCCGTCTCTCAATACGAATCGGGGGTTACGCAGTACTTTTCAAGTCAAGCCGCGGCGGTGATTCAGTGTTTAATTCTTTATGTGGTTTGCTCAGAAGAGATCAAAAAAGAGGATAAGCATTTGGGGACGGTTTACAATATTTTATCTAACAAACAAGAGCACTTAGAAGAACTATTGAATCAAATAAGTGAGGATAAGTCTGCGTGTTTTGGATCAATAGCAAGATTAACAAACCGAATTCTCGGAACTGAATCGCGAGAACTTTCCGGAACACTGAACAGCGCTTGTTTAGAGCTACGGTTTATGGAGAGCCCTGAAGTTAGAAATACCTTATCGCAATCAACCTTTAAAATTCAAAACATCGTTACGGGATCCTCTGATTTATATCTCTGCATTCCCTCTGAAAAACTGGATGTGCAGAGTCGTCTGTTAAGGTTAATGGTTGGTTCTGTCTTTATGAGCATGCAAAAAGCAAGAGGCAACAGATCACGACATCCTCTTTTAATGCTTCTCGATGAAATGCCGGCTTTAGGGTTCATGACTCAAATTGAAAATGCGCTGATTTATGGAAGAGGGTATGGGGTTAGTTTAATGGCTATTAGCCAAACCATTGAAAAGATCAAATCCACCTATCCCAATTCTTGGAAGACTTTTTTGTCCAGTCATCTATCCATCTTCTTTGGAGCCAGTGATTATGAAACATGCGAGCTGATCTCTAACTTATTAGGAAGTACTACCGTTCAAAGCCACAGTGAAAATCAAGGACATAGCCAATCTAAACAGGAGGTTGAGCGGTTTGGTGCTTCGGCATCCAATGCAACGTCCCAACAATCGGGGGCATCGTTTTCTGAGGCAAGGAGACAGCTTCTAACGCCTGATGAAATTAGACGGTTGGATCCCAGAGTCTTAATTGCTTTTTTAAGAGGAGAAGCACCAATGATGCTGCAAAGGTTGAACTATATTGCGCATTCTCACTATCAAGGAAAATACCAAAACAATAAATTGCACATGCAAGATAAAGACGAATGTGGCTGACATCCCATATAGGCTCACTTAAACTGGTCCTGTGGAAGAACCCCCAAAAGTGTTTGTTTTGATTGTAGTAAGCTTGGTGTTGACTTTAAGCATTAAGCACTTTATTTTGTTAAAAACGTCATGGGTTGACTAAAAATGAATGGCTAAAAAAACTTCTTATTCTGATCAGCTGATGACAACAAATGTTGATAGTCTCTATCAACGTGTTTCGTCTTATTTGTATCAAGCAAAGCAAAATGTTTTACGATCAATCGATACAGAGATTCTAAAAGTTTACTGGAATATAGGCAGGGAAATCCTCGAAGAAGAACAAAAGGGTATTAAGAGAGCAGAGTATGGCAAAGCTATTCTGCAACATTTATCAGAACGCCTGATTAAAGAATTTGGCAAAGGCTATAGCAAAAGCACCTTGGCTGATATACGCAAGTTCTATTTAACATACTCGAAAAGTGATGCAAACATTTTCCACACGCTGTGTGGAAAATCTGATATTGGCTTACAATCTGAGCTTTCATGGAGCCATTATCGTTTATTAATGAGGATCAATTCGGACAAAGCCAGAGCTTTTTATGAAATTGAAGCCACTCAGAATAAATGGTCGGTTCGTGAATTAGAGCGACAAATAAATAGCCTTTTGTTTGAGAGACTTTCTAAAAGTAAAGACAAAGAAGGCTTATTGTCCCTTGCGCGAAAAGGACAAGAGATTCTTGAACCCTCAGATGCCATAAAAGACCCTTTTATTCTTGAGTTTTTGGGTTTACCAGAAAGCCCCCGACTTGTTGAGTCTGACCTAGAACAAGCCTTGATCAGCAACTTACAACAGTTCTTATTAGAATTGGGCAAAGGATTTGCTTTTGTAGCTCGTCAAAAGCGTCTTACCTTAGAGGGGGATCATTTTTATGTGGATTTAGTTTTTTATCACACGATCCTTAAATGTTATTGTCTGATTGATGTCAAGACTCAGAAGCTCAGTCATGCCGATTTAGGGCAAATCCAACTTTATGTAAATTACTTTGATCAAGAAGTGGTGACAGAAGGAGACAACCCAACAATTGGCTTAGTTCTGTGTACAGAAAAGAATGATGCGGTGGTTAAATACACTTTGGGCGAAAAGAATAAACAAATTTTTGCTTCCAAATACCAGTTTCATTTGCCCACAGAGCAGGAATTAGAAGTTGAATTAAAACGAGAAGTGAATCTGATCCAAAAATATCCTCAAAATAACAAATAGGGGAGAGAAGATTATGGCTCGTCCAAAGGTTTTTGTTCATAAAGAAAATGCTAAAGAGATTTACCACTATTTTTCTAAATCTCTTTATGAAGGAAGACTTTTTAAAAATGAGTCACCTAAAAAAGATAAAGCTCAAAAAGCATTTTCTCAATTATCGTCATCCCATGACATAAATAAGATAGAAGATTTTTGCAAAGAACTACAATCATGGGTTGATACTTATGTCTCTCTTGATAAATGGAAAAGATGTCTTGCTACGTTACGGCAAATCCGTTCGACTCAAAGGCATGATGTTAAATCTATAAAATTGAATAAAGACATCTATAAGCTTCTTAATCAATATGCTGATAAACAAAATCTTAGTATTCAAAAAGCAGTCTACGAAGCCTTAAAGCTTGCGCAGGAGGCTTCTGGATATGCAGTTACTGAATCATACACCCAATCATCAAGTCTCCTGTCTTCCAATGGCAACTCAACCGTGAGTCTCTCAAGTCCTGTCTATGAAAAAATAAAACAGTGGTCTGAAGAGAGAAAAGCGACTCCAGAATCGGTTTTAACTTACTTAATTGAGCAAGAAGCAGAACGTCTCCTTCTTTTAAATGATGCTGACGAAGCTTCAGGTCATGAGACTCAACGCTATTCTAAACTTAAGGAAATTACTGAGTTATGCACTACTTCCTTTAGTCAACTAAACCATGAAAGTGAAATGTTTCATGTGATTTGTGTGGTAGAAGATCTCTACAAAACTTTACTCAAAAAGGGAATTCTTTCCGCCAAAGTTGATCCTACATCCATCATAGACAGTCGTCGAATTTATGTTCCCCAGGTTAATTATTACTATTTTGGGGGGACTTTAGCAAAGTACACGGCCAGATGGTTTGGTACGTTTGATCTTTACATGAATTTTGAATTTTGTCCTGAACAAACGGTGATGTTTATTGGTATGCCCAATAATGTCAATGTAAGCGAAACAGTCTTTGACCTTTTATATCGTTTATTTTGTCAAATTAAATCAAACTACAAAAAAACTTTTGGTCTTAAGTCAAAGATAAAAGGATCAGAAAGAAATAATCTAACGGATATGCATCTTTCACGCCTTTCACAGCAATTAGAGTACACAAAAGCTTGGATAGGGGATGAAGATGATTTCAAGCACTTATGTGATTATGCTCAAGAGCATTATTCCTTTGCGCTTCGATAATTACCCCCCATTAATTCAAGCCAAAATCAGAAATGATTGGCTTGGTTGGTTTTATTAGAGTGCATATTCCAGTCCAAATTAGAGTTTTGCAATTGCCTCTAATGAATTAATTATCTTCAGCTTTTTTTCGAGGATTTTCAAACAACCTATCTTTTGTTAGTGCCATTTCATAGCCAATACCTTGATCTAAACCAAGAGTTTTTTCTTTAGCCTGTCGTTGTTTTACGTAGTGTGAGCTGGAGGCAGTTTGAACAGCAGATTCAATACCAAGAGAGACGGCAGATTTCATTAAATCTGGATTTTTGTCTATCTTATAACCCAGTTCATCAAGCTGCCCTCTTATTTTGATGGCAGTTTTGCTTTGCTCTGGTGTTCTATAAATGCTTGGAGGTAGCTCCGATCTTTCTTTTAAGAGATCTTGAAACTCCTTAAGATAATCTCTACTGCTGCTCTGTTCCTTAAAATCTGAATAGGGTGAAGAATGCCCCGTAGCAGAATGAGAGAGCAGCTCCTCTTTGGTTTCCTGTCTTTCCCCAAATATCCAATCTTTAGCCTCTGACCAGGCTTTGTGAGTGAACTCTTTAACGGAATCCCAAGAAATATAGGCAGAAGAGGGGGAGGTACGGTTGCTGCCAATAGAACGTCTATACATGAAGTCTCTTTGATCTTCTGGTGACAGATCAAGGCTTTGATTGTTGTTGTCTAGCATGTAGTCCAGGGCATTTTCTTTAGAGGCTTCTTTGGAGAGAGATTTGAACAGTTCTGCCCTATTCGGAATGACATCTGTGTTGACGTAGATATTCACATCCTCTCTATGTCTCGTTAGGGCTACGTAGGTGAGGTTTTTGTCCATGTAGGGGCTTGCGTAAACAAAAACCTTATCAATCGTAGTGCCTTGTGATTTATGGATGGTGGTGGCATACCCATAATCAATATGATTGTAGGTACCCGTATCAAAACGGATGATTTTGTCATCATTGTTTTTAACGGTGATAAAACCTTCTTGAATATCGACAATCTTGCCCAACTGTCCATTTCTAACATTGAGATCATAATCATTCTTTAAAAAGACAATCTGCTCACCAATAGCAAACCTTCTTTCTTCTTGGATGGTTTTGGGTTTAAAGGCTTTGCCTTGTTCCATCTCTTGTTTATCAAGAGTCTCTAGATTGAGGGGTTTTGATATGGTGATTTTGTGATCAGGACCTTGCAGTAACCCAATTTGTCGTTCCTCGTGCCTTGCTAACTGATTCAAGGTTCTTACTTCTTGGTTGGTATAAGCCAAGATCAGAGCGGTCTTATGATCTAGAGGATCAAATCTCTCATGTCTGTTTTTGTGCTGCTCAAAAGCCCAGTCTTTAATCAGGTTTTCTTTTGCTTCTTTGCCGTAATGGATAAGCTTGTTTTGATGGTAAGCTTCTAAAGCTTTGGTTGTTTGTCTGGTGGCTAAATCACGACTGGCTTCCTTGTGCCAGTCACTCTTTTGCCTAACGATAGTTGATAGTTCAGCAAAACCTACAGTTTCCATAATGGCACGTGTTGGAGCCCCAGCTTCAATTGGAGAGAGTTGTTCTGGGTCCCCAACTAAAACTATCTTAAACCCCTTTTCTTTTGATTGTCTTAATAAAGAATGCAGGCGGCCACTATCCACCATCCCCGCTTCATCAAGAATCAAGATACTGCGGTTGTGGAGCTGTTCTCGGCCATTGCTCCACTCTTGTTCCCACTTGTGAAGCGTCTTGGAAGCTATGCCAATACTGTCTAAGTTTGAAGCGGCTTTGCCGGTTGGGGCTGCTCCCACAATTTTATATCCAGAAGATCCCCAAATCTCTTTAGCCACTTCTAAGCAGGTCGTCTTACCTGCGCCTGCATAACCAACAATAACCTTTAACTGTCCATCAGCCACCATATGCTTAATGGCATGCACTTGATCAGAGGATAAACCCCCATGCTCCTTAAGTTTGTCGTGGCCTTTTTCAATATACCAATCAATGGCCGATAGGTGAGGGGGACAACAATGCTTAGAGCCCATCTCTGCAGACATAAAGACAATCTTCTTCTCCAACTGAATGACGTCTTTCGTTGTGAGCTTGACGGACTTTCCCTCTTCATTACCCGTTAGAACAACAAGCTGGGGAGAGGCTTCTATGCGAGCTAATAAACGTTGAAACTCTTGCTGATCGTCAATATAACGATTCAACACTTTTGCAATATCTTGCCTCGTGAACGTGGATTGATAGCGCGTGATGTAATCCAGAACAATCTCGGGATTTGATCTTATTAAAGATCTGTTCTTTCTTTGAACCTTTCTGATCTCTTCAAAGCGATCAACATGGTATCCGCGTTTGCTCATTTCGTGCACAGCTTTACCAAGCTTTGGTTGGGGTTCTAACGCAATGCCCTGATCACTATAGCTACGGTGATCGATGCGAATGTCCAAACCAGCTTTTGACAAATGTGTATTCGCAACCTCAGCCCACTTTTCTCGCCAGTTCATCAAGAGATACTTTGAGTTCCACTCCGTCATCTTGGGGCCAAAATAGATACCGGAAGAAGCAGATGAAAGACCAACATATGATTTAAGTTTCTGAATGATGGTTTCATCTCTTTCAATGCCTTCTCTCGTGGTTAGCATTACATGCACATGCGGCTTTTCAATGCCCTCTTCTTTGTCAAAATGGTTGTGAACAGACCAATCGGCAATCATGCCTTTCGATGTGAAGTTATCAACAATAAACTCTCGTGCTAACTCAATCCGTTGCTCCGCATTCAATTCATGCGGAAGGGAAAATTCAACTTCTCGGTACACCTGTGCATCAATTCTTTTCTCAAAACGCTCAACGGCGTTCCAAAGTTTTTCTGAACTTAAGTGAACATCTCCATCCAATAACTCTTTTGCCCATCCTGGAGCATTCTCTGGAAGAGAAAGTTCAGAGTGCTCAACATCTTGTTCTGTTGTGTTGGTAAAAGTTTGTCCAGATCCATGATCTTTCATGGTTTGTCCATGGCGATAAGCAGCACCGGCAACAGCATTTCTGCTGTCTGATCGGGACATGAATTTAACGGTGAAATGATAAATCGCCATAATGAAGTTATTTTAGATCATAAAAACGCGGAATTCAAGACATGTTGCTTACAACACATAAGCGCGCAAGAATTCATTTCTACGAAATTCAATCTTGATCCTTTGACTTAAGCTTCGATGCTACTCATCTTCACTTAAGAAGTTGTTTTAGTTAAAGATGTTTGCTAAGATGTGACCATTAATCAATACAGATTTAAGAAGATAATTATGACAACAGTGAACAGGCAGAAAGTTTCAGAAATTGATTTAAAAATTAAAGCTCTCCAGGATAAGAAAAAGAAGCTTGAAGAAAAACAATATTTTGAACTCGCTCACCTCATCAAAAAAACTGGCGCCATTTCTCTTTCTCCTGAAATTCTCGTTGGATCTCTTCTTGATGCAACAATTGCCTTTAAAGAAAAACACGAGATTCTTAAAAAATGGCAACAAACGGGAACTGAGTTTTTAAAATCAGGAAAGACAGAAGGAAATGCAACCCGTGAAAAACCATCCAAAGATTCCTTTAGAAAGTCTTCAAAACAAGATTAATAAAATTGATCAAAAAATACGAAGACTAGAAATGCAACAATACCGTCTCAAACAAAATCAAAGAGCGGCCAGAACAAGAACCTTAATTCAGCTGGGAGGGCTTTTGGTTAAATCCGGTATTGCTGAAAAGTTGGGGATTGAAATAGGGGCCGACTTACAACAAGAAGAAGACCAAAAGAAAAAGGCTTATGTTTTGTTGGGAATGTTTGTTAATCAACTTATTGTGCCTGGTCAGATTGAAGAATTTGAACAATTGGGCAAGCAGTTTCTTTTTGAAAATAAAGATGATGAGAGTGAGAAAACGCTGAATGAAGTTTCACCTAATCATGTTTAACGAACGCATCATTGATTGCAACGCATCTGATATAATTTTCTAATTTTAAACTTTTATAAAATGTAAATTTATCGTACCCTTTCCCCATTACACTCAAACGAGAGGTGATCAAAATGACTTTTAATCAACCTTAGTTTTTAAGCTATTTTTTGCCTGTGATGGGTTATTTGGTAATAACTGAAAATTCATCTGGATGAGAAGGCTCTATATGTGGTGAGCAAGCCCCAGAGCCTTCTCAGCCTCATGTGGTAGTTGTGGCTACTCATCGGGTGATGTCATCTAGTAATAAAGAAATATTCTTTAGATTTGTTGATGGTGAGACCCACAAGCTTCTGCAAAGAGGACAATGCTTTAATCAGAAGGGAGTTATAAAACCCTCTTTTTTTCGATTGTCGCCTAAGCGAAATGGGTAGCTTCTTGTTCTTCATTATCAAATTCAATGTGGGCTAAAGTTGTATTTTCCTTCTTGAACAAAGGCACGATAAGGCAAGAACCAAAAGAGTGGTTGATTACAATTTCATAGAATGTTTTGGTTTTTCCTTCACCATCTGTCCATTGATGACTTTTTAGCTTTCCTTCTATTCTAACTTTATTGCCTTTCTTGATTGTCTCAAAAACTTCTGAGGCCATGTCTTGCCCCCAAACGCTTATCCGATGCCAGTGAGTTTGTTTTTGCCAATTGCCCTCTTTATCTTTCCAAGAGTCATTTGTCGCTAAAGAAAAGGTGACAAAGAACTGTTCATTCTTAGCCATTTTAAACTCTGGCTCTGTTCCGACAAAACCTACTAACGCGAGTTCGGGATTAGAAGTGAGTATTTGCAAAGGGTAGAGGGATGTTTTAGTTATAATTTTAGAGAAAAACAACAAAACAGATCCCTCTAATGAAAAAAGATATCACAGAATTGTTTACGTTTGTCGACGATTTTTTTAAGTGT
>CANJLN010000006.1 GCA_947475175.1 Alphaproteobacteria bacterium | reverse complement strand
GTGGTGGGAGAGGTGTAGTGAAAGACGTAAGTTTTATGGCCGGATGGTAAAATACGGCAGCCAAAGCCCTTGATTTCATCATCCCAAACAACATAATCTTTTTCTCGTGGTAGGCTGCTCTCGACAAGCTTTTTGGTGAGTTTTGGCATTTATAGGGTTTCCTTTTAAGAATGTTAGTGGAATGTTAGAATGAAATGGATAGTTGAGTCAATCTTAATCACGTGTAGAAACAAACCTAAAGCTGCAAAAGCCTTTTAAAATAAGGGATTTGAGGATGAAATCGTTGCTAGGATTGGATAGCAAAAATGACAATATGTTGCCCTTTCAAGGCGGCAGCACGGGTTCGAATCCCGTTGGGGACGCCATCATTCTTGATCGAGTCTACTGGCCCTGCAGAACCAATGTCACCCAATCATCGATCGGGTGGACCTTTACTAGATGCAGTCCTTCAGCTTTATAAGCCTCTAAAACCATCTCTTTCTGACGATCTAACAATCCAGATAAAATCACATATCCACATAAAGCCAAAGATGCTTTCATATCAGCTGCCATCATACACAGGGGTTTGGCTAAGATATTGGCTGTGATAACCTCAAAGGGGCCAGTCTGATTTATTTTTGAATCAGCAAAACCTTCGCTCACCAGAGCTGTCAGATTGCCATGACATCCGTTTAAAATCGCATTTTGCTCAGTGACCCTGACTGATTCAGGATCATTATCAACAGCAAGGACATGTCCTTTAGCCCATGTCTTTGCCATGGCAATTCCTAAAATTCCTGACCCACAACCCATATCAAGCATATTTTTAAATTGGTTTGTTTTTACAAGATCATCCAAAGCCAATAGGCATCCACTCGTGGTTGGGTGATCACCACTCCCAAAGGCTGTTGCAGCATCAATCTTTAATGGAATCAACGTTGAATCAATGGGGGCAGAATTATGACTTCCATACACATAATAGCGTCCCAATTGTCTTGGTTCTAATTGCGCATAACAAACCGACAGCCAATCTGTGTTATCAACAGGTTCGATGGTGATGGTCGGTACAGAAAATCCGAAAAGAGTTGAAAGGGCATCTATGCCTTGACTGAGAAGCTCATGGCTTGGAAAAGTTTTACAATACCCTTCAACATGGAATTCCGCAGCAATGGGAAATCCTTGGTCATCAAGTTTGTCTGAAGGGAGAGCATCTTCGCATTCATACCAGCTGACAGCCTGCATATTCATGTCTTCTAAAAATTGGACAATTGTATCAACAGCTTGATAATTGATGCGTATTGTGACTTGCCAAAGTTGGGGCATAAAACCTCGTTAGAATTCTGTTTAAGTAATGATGTTACTAGATCCTCGGAACAAGTCCGAGGATGACCCGATTTTATTTCACACTAATTTACGTGACTGTCATCCTTAAAGACTACATTCGTCATCCTTAGACCACATCTGTCATCCTCGGACTTGTTCCGAGGATCTGGACTAATCCAGTTCAACTGTCTCTCAAGCCCTGTCCACAAAATCAGCGATAATTTTTTTACAACCGGAATGGTCAAACTCAATATTAAGTGTATCCCCGCTAATTTCCATGATTTCTCCATAACCAAATTTCTGATGGAAAATGCGATCTCCAATGGCAAAAGCATGATAGGAAACAGTTGCCTTAGAGGGATCAAAATCTCCAATAGAAATTCTAGGTGTTGCTGGTTTTAGCAATTGAGCATTCGCTTGAGTTCCATTGGGATTGATATGAATCATGTGTTGATTCGGGATTTCTTTTATAAAGCGAGACGGAATCGCTGTTTGCCAACCTTTGTGCATGCGTCTCTGTAAACAATAAGTAATGATGGAACGTTTTTTTGCTCGACTAATGCCCACATACCCCAAACGACGTTCTTCCTCAAGGCCAGATTGACCGGTATCTTGCATGCTTCTTGGATGGGGAAACAACCCTTCCTCCCAACCGGCTAAAAAAACAGTGTTAAACTCTAACCCCTTGGCAGAATGGAGCGTCATTACATTAACCATGTCTTCTTTTGCTTGCTGGTTATTGTCCATTACTAGGCTCACATGCTCTAAAAAGCCTGGAATAAACTGAAAATCTTCAATGGCCAACACCAATTCTTTTAGGTTCTCAAGGCGTCCAGGGGCATCTGCCGATTTATCTTCGCGCCACATGGTTGTGTAACCCGATTCATCCAAAACCATTTTGGCAATTTCTACATGGGGTTCGATCTCTAAAAGAGAACGCCAGCGATCCATATCGTCAAAGAACTTACGCAAAGCTGTTCGGGCAGCTCCCTTGATGTCTGCTTCCCCGTAATAACGTGCGGCTTTTGACAGAGACACGCCTTGCTCTCTCGCCATAACATGGATGGCTTGAATGGTTGATTCACCAATACCACGACGAGGTGTGTTTATAATTCGCTCAAAGGCAAGACCATCATCAGGTTGTACAAGTAATCGCAAATAAGCCAAGGCATCGCGTATTTCCATACGTTCATAAAAACGTAACCCACCAACAACTCGGTAAGGAATGCCCAATTTTAAAAATCGTTCCTCAAATTCACGCGTTTGAAACCCGGCTCGAACAAGAATGGCTATTTCACCTAAAGCTTGCCCTTGTCTTTGTATTGCTTCGATCTCATCGCCAATAAATCTGGCCTCATCACCGGAATCCCACGTGCCTCGAACAAGTAAAAGTTCACCATCTCCTTTTTCATCAGTCCACAGTGTTTTACCCAGTCTTCCAGCATTATGCGCAATCAGACCACTGGCCGCACCCAAGATATGAGACGTTGATCTGTAATTCTGTTCTAATTTAATAACGGTGGCCCCTGGAAAATCTTTTTCAAACTTTAAGATGTTTCCAACTTCAGCGCCGCGCCAACCATAGATAGACTGATCATCATCACCAACACAGCACAAATTATGACTTCCCTGCGCCAACAATCTAAGCCATAGATACTGAGCCACATTAGTGTCTTGATACTCATCGACAAGCATGTATTTAAATCGCTCTTGATAGAAACGCAAAACATCAGGAAAATTTTTAAAAAGCGTCAAGCAATGCAGCAACAAATCACCAAAATCAGCGGCATTTAAAACCAATAAGCGTTCTTGATAAATTTGATAAACGTTAGCAGCAATGTCATGCTCGCCGCGTTTCACCTGAGTGTGTGTTAAGGCTCTGTCTTTCCAACGACTTATAATGGATAAAATCATCTTTGGCAGATGCTGCTTCTCGTCAATATTTTCTGCTTTTAAAATTTGTTTAATAAGTCTTAGCTGATCATCCGTGTCCAGGATTGTAAAATTAGACTGTAATCCAATTGATTCCGCGTATTTCCTTAAGATTCGAACACATAAAGAATGAAATGTACCAAGCCACATCCCGTCCGAAGAACGCCCCAAAAGGTGGGTAATACGATTCTTCATTTCTTGTGCGGCTTTGTTGGTGAAAGTAACGGCTAAGACTTCTCCTGGATAGGCAAGGCCTGTTTTTAAGATATGAGCAAGTCTGGTTGTTAAAACACGAGTTTTTCCAGTGCCTGCTCCTGCTAGAATAAGAACCGGTCCCTCTGTTGTTTCAACAGCGTGACGTTGGGGAGGATTAAGAGATGAGAGGTAATCAGAGCCAGCTTCAGTCATGTCGTTTTCAGCGAGCAATTCCACGAAGCTGGCCCTTTACATAAAATGGATCGGCTCTTACTTAGAAGCGCCAAAATTTTGATAACGCTTAGCAAACTTACTGATTTGTCCCGCAGTATCCATAAGCTTATGTCCTGCACCCGTCCAAGCTGGATGAGACTTTGGATCAATATCCAATTGCAGAGTATCACCCTCTTTGCCCCAGGTGCTGCGTGTTTCAAAAGAGGTGCCATCTGTCATGACAACTTTAATCTTGTGATAGTCGGGATGAATATCTTTCTTCATTATTATACCTAAAAAAACGCTGATCAACTTACTGTCATTTGTACAGCAAAGAGGGGGAAAGTGGCAATCTTTTTCTATATGAACCAGAGCAACAGTTCTCTATTTTATCGCAAGAGCAATATCAAGAAAAGTCTACCTATCATTTTTGACAGGTAGATCTGTTATTAAATTTCTTTACAATGCACATCAACATGAAAGAATAAAGTTCAAACGAAGGGGATCGTAAATGATGTCTTGTAAAAAATGCGGATCTAAAGATTCCTGGAAGGCAGGCAAGGTTAGAGGATTGCAGAGATACAAATGTAAAGCATGCAATTATTCGTACACAATTACGCCCCCTCGAGGTCGTCCGATGGTGCAGAAACTGCTGGCTTTAACCCTCTACATGCAAGGGCTTTCTATTAATAAAATTGCCAAACAGTTTGATTTGTCTGTACCTGCGGTATGGAAATGGATACAAAGCTTTAATAAAAAGTTCTCAGAAATCCCAGAACCTAAGCATTCCGATGTTTTGATGATGGACTATAATGAAGCGTGTCAGTATTTAGAAAAAATGCCGAAAAACGATGGAGCGGGTCGGATTCTTATAAGTATAGAAGGGGATTGGATATCAGGCAGTAAGGGAATTATTACAACAGCGCATCATCCTTCTTAAATTTAATCCAGTCAGCCTCGTCAAAGGTCTGTGTTTCATTGCAAAATTCACAAGTAACACTGATTTGACTATCGACGATCATGTCGACAAGATCCGGTTCAGAAAAATTAGAAAGGATCTCTTCGATTCGTTGTCTTGAACAATAACACTTAGAAACAATTTCTCTGGCTGGTAAAACCCTGATATTGCGTTCATGAAAAAGCCGATAAAGGAGCGTATTGGCTGTTAGAGTTTTATCTAGCAACTCATTCTTTGTGACTGTTCCAAGGAGGCTTAAATTTGTAAACCAGTCATCTTCTTCTTTCTCAATTTCTTCGACGCTAGAATCAGAAGCGGGAGGGAGTTTTTGTAAAATAATTGCAGCGGCTAAGTAATCATCCCCATTGATATCAATTTGTGTCCCAACAACAAGTCCGGTTGAAACTTGGTCAGATTGACGGAAAAAATGGTGCATGCATTCCGAAAGAGTTGTGCCGGCGAGTTCTACTACAGCTTGATAACGATCATCTGTGGTTACTAAATCAATGGTAAATACCAAAAATGCATTTGAAAATAAATCATGAAGAAGAGGCGCCTCGCTAGAGCTTTCAAGCAAGGACGTTAAAGCTTCATCATCCCATTTGGCGCAGGCTCTGACATCTCCCTCACTAGTGACGTCAACAACCATCATTTTGATGATTTTTCCTCCTGTGATTTGGAGAGTAAAAAGCCCTTCTTGTTTTGTATCGGTTGATAAAGCAACTCCAATTGCAACCAATTCTGCTAAATAGTGATTGATAATGGGTGGGTAGCAGTGATTTTTTAGAATTTTATCAAGCTCTGAACCCAACCTGACCAAACGACCTCGAACTTGTGCTTCCTCAATATAAAACGGGACAACAATATCGTCAGGACGTTTTATTGGGCCCATAGAAACCACGCAACGAAGGGAGCAATGAACAAACTAATTTTTAACAATTGCTGCCACAAAGCTCTCTTAGGAATGGTGTTATCATTAGCAGCGTTTTTTATAACTTGGTTTGCTGTGTAATAATGTGCCTGACTACCCATCATTATTTTATCTTTTTTCCAAAGGAATGAATTTACGTTCACTTTTACCACGATATAGCTGTCGAGGGCGACCAATTTTTTGCGTAGGATCGCTGATCATTTCTCGCCATTGCGCAACCCAGCCAACTGTCCTGGCGATGGCAAATAAAACCGTAAACATAGACGTTGGAATTCCCATGGCTCTAAATATAATTCCTGAGTAGAAATCAACGTTGGGGTACAATTTTTTCTCAATAAAGTACTCGTCTTGAAGAGCAATGCGCTCAAGTTCCATTGCTAAGTTTAAGAGGGGGTCATTTTTAATGCCTAACTCTTCTAAGACTTCGTGACAAGTCTTTCTCATGACCGTGGCACGTGGATCATGATTTTTGTACACACGATGTCCAAAGCCCATCAAACGGAAAGGATCATTTTTATCTTTTGCTTTTTTAATAAACTCGGGAATTCTATCAACACTACCAATTTCATAAAGCATATTTAAAACAGCTTCGTTAGCCCCACCATGTGCAGGCCCCCAAAGAGCTGCAATACCGGATGCAATGCAGGCAAAAGGATTTGCGCCGCTTGACCCTGCTAACCTAACGGTCGATGTGGAGGCATTTTGTTCGTGATCAGCATGTAAAATTAAAATTCGCTCCATTGCTCGAACAAGAACAGGGTTAACAATGTATTCTTCGCAAGGGACAGCAAACATCATGCGCAAAAGGTTTGAGGAATAACATAAATTATTTTTTGGGTAAATAAACGGTTGCCCCGCAGAATATTTATAAGCCATGGCTGCTAAGGTTGGCATCTTGGCAATAAGTCGAATGGAAGCAATTTCGCGTTGTTCTTCGTCGTGGATATCTAAACTGTCGTGATAAAATGCTGACAGCGCTCCCACAACCCCAACCATGATAGCCATGGGATGCGCATCTCTTCGGAATCCACCATAAAAGTTACTGATTTGTTCGTGAACAAGGGTATGGTGTATGATTGAGTCAACAAACTCTTTTTCTTCTTGTGCGTTTGGGAGTTCTCCGTGCAGAAGAAGATAAGCAACTTCTAAAAAATCACAATGTTCTGCGAGATTTTGGATGGGGTAACCACGATAAAGCAATCGGCCCTTGTCACCATCAATAAAAGTAATGTTAGAAGTGCAGCTGGCCGTTGATGCGAATCCTGGATCATAGGTAAATACATCTAGTTCCTTATATAAATCGGATATATTGAGGACTTTTGGTCCCTCTGATCCTGATAACACAGGAAGCTCGATTGTTTTTCCATTGTAAGTCAAATAGGCCATTTCTGATGGAGGGGCACCATTTGATTCTGACTGGTCCATAAAAATTGCTTTCTATACTAATATTTTCCACGATGTCATTCTCGCAACAAGCCCGAGAATGACAAATATGGGCTAAGAACAAAAGATCTAATGTTCTTATACACATCCCTTTATATCAGGAAATGGTTTAGATTCTGTTAAGATATGTTCTCAAAAAACAAAACGCTGCAAAATAGCCACAATAAGCCCTAAACCTATGAGAATATATAATCCACGCCAAATAGGTTTTCCAAACACAGTCAAAATAAGAACGAAGACCAATAGAATTTGCGCTATAATTTGTATAAAGCCCAACATTCCTGCGACTATAGGATAAGTCCCGCCCCAAATAATATGACCAAATTGTGCGAGTTTTCCTCCTAACCACGAACCAGAGAAAAACCATAAAACTCCAAAAAAGAGGGTGAGCTTTAGAATAAATTTGAGGGCTTTTATTTTTAAAAGTGAGAGAATCTTTTGCGGATGTAAAAAGCGATTCCATAAATCAATAAAAAGAATCTGCATTTTGCCTGGATTAAACATGATTTTCTTCTTTTTAGTGCTGAGGATGAGATTAAGTATAATCTTCCTTTTTATCAAAAGCGACGTCTAAGTCATTTTTTAAGAGCGCGCGGGCCATTGTCAGAACCTTAACAGAGATACAGCCAGCTTCATATAACACACGACTGCATTCTTCAACCGTAGCGCCAGAGGTCATGACATCATCAATCAAAAGAACAGATTTACCCTGTAGCCTTTTTTGATATCGAGTAGGGATGACAAAAGCATTTTCGATATTTAGTTGTCGATTCACCGCATTTTTGTGTCCCTGACTTTCTGTTCTTTTTGGACGTCTTAAAAAGTAGGGAGAATAAAAAATGGATTTGGGAGCTAACTTTTCTAAACACAAACATAAAAGGGCCGCTTGGTTATAACGACGTTTAACAAGTCGTGTCCAGTGCAAAGGAACAGACACCAAATAATCAATATCTCTAAAGTATTCTTTTGCGTGATTAAAGATGAGTCTGGCAAATAAGGGTGCTAGCTCTGTTGTGTCGGCATGTTTAAATCGGAGAATGAGTTTTTTTCCCTCAGTTTTGTAGACAAATATCGATCTGGCGGATTCATAAACAGGCTTTTTAACGAGACAAGATTCGCATGTGTTCACTTGATTTTCAACATCTAGAGGGTATCCACATAGAGAACAGAATGGTTTTGTTATGAAATCAATTTTTTTCCAGCAATCAGCACAGAGTTGATGAGCTTCTAATATATTATCTCCGCATTGTAAGCAGCGCGGAGGAATAAACCAATCAATTATCTTTTTTACAGACATATAATGTATAGTTAATTTATCGCTATACATTATTGTAGTCGGTTGGCGGTCTCTTGTGCAATCTCCTCATTTATCAGGGTATTTTTCGTCATTTTAAAAGCAAACAAGAATTAATCATTGAAAACTCCCCCATTCATGTGAGAGAAATAGAGCAACGCATTTAATACTATTTCGTATGGGAGAATCTAATGGCCTTGCCTTTGATGCCAAAAGCCACCGCTGTTTGGTTGATTGAAAATACAGCTTTGGACTTTGCCCAAATTGCTGAATTTTGTGGTCTCCATTCCTTAGAAGTGCAAGCCATTGCTGATGGTGACACATCCATAAGTATGGTTGGATTCGATCCTATTGCTTCCTCTCAGCTGAGTCTTGAAGAGATTCATCGTTGTGAACAAGATCTGACAGCAAAGCTCAGTATACGCCCTGCTGTGAATGCCGATACGGTTTTGGGTAAAAAAGGAAGTCGTTATACACCTGTATCCAAAAGACAAGATCGCCCTGATGCTATTGCTTGGCTTTTGAAATATTATCCAGATTTAAGCGAGACAAAAGTTTGTCGATTGTTGGGAACAACGAAACCGATGATTAAATCAGTTAAAAGTCGGACTCATTGGAACAGTAACAACATAAAGCCGCGAAGCCCAATTCAATTGGGACTATGCACGCAATCTGAATTTGATGAAACAATTGGTGATAGCCCAAAGGCGATGGCTTAGGGTTATGATGACGTCTTCATTTTAGCGTATCCACTATCGTCCTCGGACTTGTTCCGAGGACGATAGTATGGACTCTGCTTACTTCCTTCAAATTTATTTTCAAAAAATTAACTCTGTATTAATTCAGTATGTGTGAAGATATTCATAATGAGTTGATGAGAGGAGTTATTCCCATGTTTTTAAAAAGATTAGCCATGTGCTTTCTTGGCATGTTTTTGCTTTCTTCTGTAATACCTGAGCTTTCTTTGGTAGATGAAGCGCATGCAAAAGGAAAGAAGAGCGGCGGTAAGAAAAAGAGTAAGAAAAAGAGTAAGAAAAAGAATAAGAAAAAGAAGAGCGGCGGTAAGAAGAAAAAGGCAGGGAAAAAAGATAAGAAAAAAAATAAAGGTGGTGATTCTCCTGCGCCAAGTGCTGATGACTCGGCTCCAAGTGGCGATGATGATGATTCAGGTGGCTTAAAAGGTGCAGCTAAAAAACATCTTGCAGGATCAGCTGCTAAGATAGCAATGGGAGCTGGTGCTGGGGTTCTTTCTGGTAAAGGTCTCAGAGCTTCTATGGAAGACAGTGCTGGTGACGAGGTTGGCGAGCATGTGAAGAAAGCTAAACATGCAGTTGGCGCCGGTGATGATGAAGATGGTGCGGCTAAGCCTAGTGAAGATGAATCTGAGGCCGCTCCGGTCGAGGATGAATAGAAAGTCCTGTCCGTCATCGCGAAGCTCGAAAAGCTGTGGCGATCCAGTTTTACTTTTCCTGGATTGCCACACAGCGAAGCTCCTCGCAATGACGATTCTGATCAAAAATCCAAATCACCATAGTGTGGGGCAGGGGCTAAGCCCGGGATTCTGTCTTGAAAGAAAGCTCTGAAACTAGGGCGAGATTTGATTCGGGCATACCAGTCTTTGGCCACGGGGTGTTTATCCCATAGGACATCTCCCATATAATCAACAACGGACAAATGAGCAGAAGCTGCAATATCAGCTAATGAGAAATCATCGCCAGCCAGCCAATTGCGTCTGTCAACAAGCCAGGAAATATAGTCAAGGTGTTGGTGGATGATTGTTTTGGCGCTTCGAATAGCGGCTGAATTAGGGCCAGCGCCAGCCTCACTTGGAAGATGGCGTTTTATATTTTTTTCCATCAAAAGATTGATGCTTACTTCTTGGGCAAATTTCCCATCAAACCAACCCACAAGGCGGCGCACTTCGGCGCGTTGAATTAATCCTTCGCCGATTAAAGGGCGCTCTGGATAGGCGTCTTCTAAATACTCTGCAATGGCCATACTGTCTGCAATCACAGAACCGTTTAAATCAATGAGAGTCGGGACTTGTCCTGAAGGGTTCAGTTTAATATAGTCAGGGCGTTTTTCCCAGAAACGCTCGATTTCAGCGGTGAAATCCAACTTTTTTTCAGCCAGGATTAAGCGAATTTTTCTAGAGTATGGACAGAGTGGATAATGGTAAAGTGTGCGCATTCTAAATTAACCTGATATAAACTGTACCTTAATTCTAACAGAACGCAGCTGCGAACGCTACAGGTTGAAATTCAAGCTTACTTCTTTCTAACAAGAGTCAATCCATCAGCAATGGGGATCAAGGAAATATCGACCCGACTGTCAGCAAGAATATGATGATTGAGTTTTCTGATCTCAAGCGTTTCTGGATCTTGGTGCAAATCATCAGCGACCTTTCCTTTCCAAAGAACATTGTCGATTGCAATGATGCCGTTTTGTTTTAAAAGAGTTAGGCAGTTTTCGTAGTACACCGAGTAATTGAGTTTGTCCGCATCAATAAAAATAAAATCAAAAAGTTTTTTCTCATTTTTCAAATGGTTCAGTGTTTCCAATGCGGGCGCTAGTCGCAAGTCAATTTTATGAGCCACATTGGCTTTTTCCCAGTATTTTTTAGCAATCTTGGTCCATTCGGGATTAATATCACACGCAATAACTTTGCCATCCTCCGGCAGAGCTTGTGCCATGACAAGACTGCTGTACCCTGTGTATGTGCCAATTTCGAGAACATTACGAGCATTGATAAGCTTTAAAAGAAAAGCCATGAATTGTCCCTGGAGAGGAAGAATCTGCATATGAGCTTCAGGCATACGTTCAGTTTGTTGTCTCAGCTGATCTAGTACAGGGCTTTCTCTAGACCAATTCTCTAGACAGTAAAAATAAAGGTTTGAGCTGAAATCTATGTTTTTGGGTGTTTTGGTATTCATTTTATTAATATCCCCTCTATTGTCGTTTCCGCGTAGGCGAGAACCCAGTAATTTTCTGGATCCCCGACTCGGCACTTCGTGCCTCTCGAGGATGACAATCCAGAAAGTTTCGCTATTCTAATCGTTGATACTCTTCTGTGTCGATCCGTTAAATATCGTAAATTTACTAAATTTTAAGATAAATCTGGCAAGCTTAAATTATGAAAAAAGAAACTCTTTCATATGAACATGTTGGATTACCGATCTTCTCAAAATTAGACAAGGTTGCAATCGACATTGAACATTTTAAACCTCCGGCACGTTTGTCTGAAAGAGGGGTGGATGTGTACGACAATCATCCCAATACTCTTTTCGATTTGTCATCTCATAGCAGAGCACGAGAGGCCATTAGCTTTGGCTTGAAAATGCGCAACAAAGGGTTTCATGTGTTTGTTGTCGGTGAAGATAGAAGCGGTCGTATGACAGCAACGCTGGCTTATTTAAAGCAATACGTGAAGGAGATGCCACCGCCTCCGGACTGGGTCTATTTGAATAATTTTTTACAACCACATAGAACAAAACCTTATTCGTTGCCGACAGGTTTCGGCAGAGTTCTTCAAGAAAAGACAAAAGAACTGATTGAGAACGTTAAAGCTCTTTTGAATAAAATGCTTTCAAGCCCTAATTATCTAAGGCAAATCGACACGTTGAGTGCATCATTGCAATATCAAATTGATCAACAAGTTACTGAAGTCCAAGACTATGCCCATCAAAGAGGGTACGAGGTTGCACAAACGATTGATGGATTTACCATGGATCTGAAAGAAGGAACAGATCTTAACCCGGAAAAAAATGTCGCCCAGAACCTCCAAGAAGTCAAAGAAAAGCTAAATAAGATTTCCATATCTATTCATCTTGCAAGTCAAAAGATTTACAAAAAAGCGGATGAATTGAAGAAAAATACGGCTCAAAAAGCCATTTCATCTTTATTGCAGAAATTTCAGGAAGAATTTGGAACATATGTTGGTCATTGGATAGAAGAGCTTAAAGAAGACATTTTAAAGCATCTTGATGATTTTATGATGCATCCTGAAGAGACAACAGGAAAAACACCCTTTGATTTAGATGAATGGTATAGCGTGAATCTTTTTGTTGATAACAAAGAGTCATTGCATCCCAAGGTTTTTCTAGAAGCCCATCCAACGTATGAAAGTTTATTTGGGTCCATTAAATACCAAACAAGTACGTCAGGTTCAGTTGAGACAAACTTTACAATGATTCGCCCAGGAGCTTTGCATTTGGCTAATGGGGGAATTCTTGTGCTTCGCGCTGAGGCAATCGCGCAAGATCCTGAATTGTGGGAATTCCTAAAAGCGGCTCTTCGTGACCAAGTTATTCGTATTGAAGAGCGGGCTCGTGAAAACAGTTTACCTCTTTTAGATGCGCCTGCACCAAAATCAATCCCTTTAGACGTCCAGGTCTTTCTAATTGCATCTCCGAGCTGGTACTACACCTTCTTTTTTAATGATCCCGATTTTAGATCCTATTTTAAAATAAAGGCAGATATTGATCCAGATCTTCCGGCAACGCCAGAAAATGTTTATGTTTACAGACGATTGATTCAACAAAATTGTGTGAGCTTGACAGGCTTTTCGATTACTGAAGATGCGATCGACTATTTGATGGGATACAGTGCGCGTTGGGTTGGACATCGTGAAAAACTCAGTGCCCGTTTCGAATTGGTAGGGGACATACTAACGGAAGCAGGTGTAATCAGTGAAGGTCAAGAAACCATAACAAAAGATGTGATTGAACAAGTGATTCGTCAAAGACGTCTCCGAAACTCTAGAACTGAGGATCGAAATCACCAAGACATATCTTCTGGTCAAGTATTGATTGACACTCAAGGTTCCGTCATTGGTCAAGTCAATGGTTTAACTGTGTTAAGTACGGGGGATCATAGTTATGGAATGCCTTGCCGAATCAGTGCGCGCACTTATGCCGGTGATCAAGGTGTTGTGAACATTGAACGTTTAACAGAGATGAGTGGTCCTATTCAACAAAAGGGTATGCTCATTCTAGAAGGTTACCTAAAAGCTCTTTTTGCGCAGAAATTTCCCTTATCCTGTTCTTGTTCTTTAACCTTTGAGCAGAACTATGGTGATGTTGAAGGTGATAGCGCATCATTGGCTGAATTGATTGCTATTATTTCATCCTTATCAGGCCTTTCTATTCGTCAAGATATTGCTATTACAGGATCGATGAATCAGTTTGGTTTGGCACAATCCATAGGTGGGGTTCATTTAAAGGTCGAAGGGTTTCATCGTGTCTGTGTTGAGCAAGGGCTAACGGGAACTCAAGGGGTCATTATTCCTCGCTCAAATATCATTCATTTGACGCTGCGTGAAAATATTGTTGACGATATTCGTGCTCAGAAATTCTTTATATGGCCTGTTGATTCTGTTTATGAGGCTATGGAAATTCTAATGTCAAAAAAATGTGGGCTAAAGCTGCAAAATGGCATGCCTTCAGAGCGTGAATATCCCTATTATCATTTCGAACAAAATAGTATCCTCTCGTTGGTTTTAAGGCAGTTGGAGCGTTACAATAAGTCTGTTCGGTTGATGAGGCATGGTGGTTAATATATTGATTGCCATCTGCCTTCCTTCTATGATGCGGCAGATACTAAGCTTGAAAGGTGTGCAGTCGTGGTAACAGTTGAAATTTATGTAACACAAACATGTCCGTATTGCGTCAGGGCAAAAAAACTTTTTGTACAGAAAGGCATTGCTTACAAAGAAATTGACGTCAGCAACGACGCTGATCTTAGAAAATCCATGACTGAAAAAGCAGGAGGGCGCACCAGCGTTCCGCAAATCTTTATCGATGGTCAGCATATTGGCGGCTGCGATGATGCTTATGCTTTGGACAAAGAAGACAAGTTGGACTCTTTGTTGGGAAAGTAGACAAATACTAATTGTTTTTTCTTGATTCCCCTGACGCTTGCCCACCTTTTCTACCCATGCTGACATAGCCATCGTGACCGAGCTGTTCGGCTCTGATATGTCCACCTTTTTGACCAAGTTCTACATAACCGTTGTGACCGAGCTGTTCAGCTCGTGCTTGACCACCCTTTTTGGCAATGGCGACGACTCTGTCACGAGACATCGAAGCGAAGCCACGGCCTGAAGTTTTGGTGGTCTCTTTAATGTTTTTTGGAATATTAATCTTTGGTTGTGCTGTTGCCATGACAGGGACTCCTTGAATTTCGAGGGTTTATCGTCAACGCGTGCTCAATCTTGAGTGAAAAATGTATTTAAAATTTTAAACAAGGTCAATATAACTCTTTTGTTTTCTCATGTAAATGCCATTAAAAACCTTTGGGTTGTAAAGAAGTGAAAGATATTTCGGTCATGCAACTTGAATGTGAATTTTATCGTCCCTAAACTATACCTAATAAATATTAAAATGTTGAAGCTTTTAAAAATGTCGTCTTTCGGATTTCTTTGTGGTATCTATTGGTTTCAGCATTTTTCAAAAAACGAAGGTATTTTAAAAAGGGTTTTCTAATATGAAGTTGTCACTGGAAAAAGGTCCATTTCTAAAGGCTCTCTCTCACGGACAAAGCGTTGTGGAAAAACGGACAACAGTTCCAATTTTAAGCCATGTTCTGTTAACGGCGACAAAGAATGGGCTTTTGCTTACATCAACCGATATGGATCTTGCTCTTATAGAAACGATTCCAGCGAAAGTTGAGCAAAGTGGGACCGCTTGTGTTTCCGCACATATGCTTCATGAGATTGTTAGAAAACTGAGTGAAAACAACGAAGTCAATCTCAGTTTTAATGAAGATACCTCTCAACTTACAATCACATCAGGGCGTTCAAAATTTGACCTCTCTTGTCTGCCAGCTGAAGATTTTCCTCAGTTAACTCAAAGTGAATTAAGCCACCATTTCACCTTGCCAGCTCCAGTTCTAAAGCATCTCATTGATGCATCGCGGTTTGCAATGTCTACAGAAGAAACAAGATATCACTTAAACGGCATCCATCTTCACACCATAGAAACGGATGGTCCTACCATTTTGAGAGCGGTTGCGACAGATATGCATCGTCTTGCTTGCGTTGGCTGTGAAAGTCCTGATGCTGCAATTGGAATGCCTGAAATTATTGTGGGACGCAAAACCATTACTGAAGTTCGAAAGTTATTGGACGAGGCTGATCAACCTATCACTATCGGCTTATCTTCTAACCGTATCGAATTTGCTATTGATGGAAACAACACGAGAGCTGTTTTAAGTTCGCGTCTTGTTGATGGAACATTTCCTGATTATCAGGCCGCCATGGCTATTGAGAATGATAAAATAATGATCGTCGGAACGAAAGCATTTGCGGAAGCAGTGGATCGAGTTGGTACTGTTGTAAACGATAAAGTCAGAGCCATTAAATTAAAGCTCTCTGAAAATGCGGCGATTTTGTCTGCTGTCAGCAGCGATTTTGGCAGTGCTGTTGAGGAATTGGACGTTGATTTTCCTTATAATGAGGAATTGGAAATTTGTTTTAATGTTCGTTATTTAACAGATATTGCAGCACAAATTAATACCGAAGAAATGGAAATACTGTTAGCTGACGGTGATTCTTCCGTATTGATTAAACCGGTTAATGAAACGCAAACAACATTTGTCTTGATGCCCATGCGCGTTTAGTTTCGCTGTAATGATGCAGGCGATTACCCATCTTTCTCTGCATCATTTTAGAAATTATACTTCTTTGGATCTAACTCTGAGCTCAGCTCCTGTTGTGCTAACTGGTCCAAACGGAGCTGGGAAGACGAATGTGTTGGAAGCGCTTTCTCTTTTTTCTCCGGGACGCGGGTTACGCGGCGCTAAATTATCTGACCTTTCTTCGTCATCCTCGGACTTGTTCCGAGGATCTATAGATTCTCGCAATAAATGCGAGAATGACACTGCGGAAAAAGTAAAATTTGAAAAAGGTCTTTTGTGGGCAAGCTCAATCATTTTGAGCCAAGATATTCAGCTTTCAACCGGCCTTGAAAACAATCCGCTCACGGGTAGTGAGAAAAGAATTCACAAAATTCAACATGAATCTGTCAAAGGGCAGGGGCCATTTACAGAATGGCTGACTGTTTTTTGGTTAACCCCTGAAACAGATCGTCTTTTCCTTGAGTCTCCTTCTGACAGACGCAAGTTTGTTGACCGTTTTGTTTATGGAGAAGACCCACTTCATAGTGAACGACTCAATCGTTATGATCATGCTTTAAGAGAAAGATTGATGGTGCTCAGACAAGGCGGAGATCCTTTGTGGCTGAGTTCACTCGAGGAACAAATCGCTTCTCAGGGTGTTGCCATTGCTGTTGCCCGTCAACAGCTGATGAAAAAATTGAATCAAGGTCAAGAATATCAACACCCCTTGTTTCCTCGGTTTCAAAGCCAAATGATAGGGGAGATCGATTCTTGGATTGAAAATGATTATGCTGTGAATGTGGAAGCTCGATTTATGGAAGCTCTCACAAAAAATAGAAATACAGACAGAGAAAGCGGCACAACCAAAATCGGACCTCATCGAAGCGACTGGGAAATGATTCACCAAACCAAGAATATGACGGCTTCTTTTTGTTCAACAGGCGAGCAAAAAATTCTCTTAATTGCGGCTTTATTTTCTTTTATTCAGCACAAAGTTCGAAATGATGATCGATTGACTGTTTTATTACTCGATGACGTAATTGCCCATTTAGATTTTCATCACCGTGTGGTACTGTTCGATCAGATATGTGCTTTACAAAATACACATCAAGAAGAGTTTAAAGGTTCTGTCCACACCTGGTTGACAGGGACGGATCCTTTGTTGTTTGAAACCCTTATGGGGCAAGGACAATTCTTCTGTGTAGACAATGCAACACTAACACTTGGTTGAGTATTTATGACAACTTCTTCTGCCCAAAATTACACTGCTGATTCGATTAAGGTTTTAAAAGGACTGGATGCGGTTCGCAAACGTCCTGGAATGTACATCGGAGACACAGATGATGGCAGCGGTTTGCACCACATGGTCTACGAAGTCGTCGATAACGCAATCGACGAAGCTTTGGCTGGGCACTGTGATTTGGTTACTGTGACAATAGAAGCTGATGGTTCTGTGTCAGTTACCGATAATGGACGCGGTATTCCGGTCGATATGCACGAAGAAGGCGTTTCAGCCGCTGAAGTTATTATGACACAGCTTCATGCGGGCGGTAAATTTGACCAGAATTCTTATAAGGTTTCTGGTGGTTTGCACGGTGTGGGTGTTTCGGTTGTGAATGCCTTATCAGAAGTCTTGGATCTTGAAATTTGGCGTGGTGGTAAACACTATAAGATGAGCTTTAGCCATGGTGTCTCAGTAGCGCCCTTAACCGTTGTCGGTGAGGCAGGAGACAAAAAGGGAACGCGCGTTCGTTTTCTACCCTCTAAAGAAACCTTTACAATGGTCGAATTCGATCGAGCGACCATTGAGCATCGTTTACGTGAATTGGCTTTTTTAAATTCTGGCGTCCACATTCTTTTAAAAGATGAAAGACCAGAGTCAATTTATGAAATATCGCTCTTCTATGAAGGTGGTTTGGTTGAATTCGTAAAATATTTAGACCGTGGAAAATCTGCTTTGCATCCCCAACCAATTACCATGAAAACAGTTGTGGATTCCATGACTATTGAAATGGCTTTGGAATGGACCGATAGTTATCACGAAACCATGCTTTGTTTTACTAACAACATCCCCCAAAGAGATGGTGGTACGCACTTAGCTGGATTCCGAGGTGCTTTGACGCGCACTGTTGGTGCATACGTGGCAGAATCAGCCCAAGGAAAGAAAGATCTTGGGAAAAAAGATGGAAAATTAGCGTTAACAGGTGATGATGCTCGAGAAGGTTTAAGCTGTGTTTTATCTGTTAAAGTTCCAGACCCTAAGTTTTCTTCTCAAACAAAAGATAAACTGGTTTCATCCGAAGTAAGACCTGTTGTTGAAAATGCGGTTGCACAAGCTTTAGCGCAATGGTTTGAAGAAAATCCTGCTCTTGCCAGAATTATTTCAGCTAAAGTATTAGAAGCTGCAGCTGCTCGTGATGCCGCAAGACGTGCTCGTGAATTGACAAGACGAAAAGGGGCTTTAGATTTAGCGTCTCTTCCTGGGAAATTGGCCGATTGTCAAGAAAGAGATCCCGCTTTGAGTGAGATCTTTATTGTTGAGGGAGAATCAGCTGGTGGTTCCGCAAAGCAAGCTCGTAATCGTCGTTTTCAAGCAATCTTGCCTATTAAAGGTAAGATACTGAACGTTGAGCGTGCTCGTTTTGACAAGATGTTAGCTTCTGCTGAAATTGGAACTCTGATCACTGCGCTTGGTACGGGCATTGGTCCTGAAGAATTTTCTGCCGATAAAGTACGATACCACAAAATCATTATTATGACCGACGCGGACATTGATGGAAGTCATATCCGAACACTCTTGCTTACGTTCTTTTACCGCCAAATGCGCCCTCTCATTGAACGCGGATACCTTTATATTGCTCAACCTCCTTTATATCGTGTTAAACGAGGTCAATCCGAAGTTTATTTAAAAG
Organism: Alphaproteobacteria bacterium; assembly: GCA_947475175.1. Classification (GTDB taxonomy): domain Bacteria; phylum Pseudomonadota; class Alphaproteobacteria; order Paracaedibacterales; family CAIULA01; genus CANJLN01. The sequence goes on along the minus strand of CANJLN010000006.1, from coordinate 28,114 downwards.
ATGACAAAGCTCTAGAAGGCTATCTAATGGATGCCTCAACGGCAGATGGGCGATTGGTTTTTGAAAATGGAACGGTGATGGTTGGTGCTGATTTAAGGCACTTTGCAGATACGATTTTAAGAGTTCGCAATGCCGTTCTCGCCTTAAGCAGACGTGTCAATAATCCGTATGTTTTAGAGCAGCTCTTGTTTTCAGGGTATTTTGAAACCCCATCGATGATACCTGCTGAAGCAATACAGAAAAAACTTCAAGAAAATGAGAAAACAAAAGCCAAATGGCATGTGCATATAGATGGCAACAAGATCACTATTGACTATTTTTTGTCTGGTGTTACCGAAAGTTGGGTAATTGATGAAAATCTTCTTCTATTGCCTGAGGTAAAAGCGCTGATCATTTTAAAACCTCAATTAGCCGAGGCTTTTTCTTCTCCTTGTCATTATGAAATATCAGGCAAGAATGAGAATCGAACACGTATCTTGGGGCCGACCCAACTTGGGGAAATTCTCCTTGAAAACGGCAAAAAAGGACTCGTTGTAAACCGATATAAAGGTTTGGGTGAAATGAACCCAGATCAGTTGTGGCAGACCACATTGGATCCGCAAGTGAGGACACTCTTGCAGGTTAAGCTGAATCATATTGAAGAAGCGGAAGAGATTTTTTCAACGTTAATGGGAGATGTTGTTGAGCCGCGCCGGGAGTTTATCCAAACGAATGCTCTTAAAGTTGTCAATTTGGATGCTTAATTCTTTCTTGCAATGAAATATTTTTCCGATGAAACTCTACGCCGATAAAAGAAAAGCAAAGCCTGAACCTAAGAAAAAGAAGGAAAAGAAAGCTAAACGCTCAAAGAAAAGCTCTTCTTTCTTAGGAACGATTTTTAGAGCAATCATGATGCTCGGTATTTGGGGGATCATTGCTATTGGTTTGGTTGTGCTTTGGTTTAGCCATGACCTACCAGACCTTAAAAACCTGCAAGCTAATATCAGAAAACCAAGCGTCACCATTCAAACTTACGATGGGACGATTCTTGGCACTTACGGCGATCTGTACGAAGATATGGTCAAGGTTCAAGATCTTCCTCCTTATGTTTCTCAAGCTCTTATGGCCGTCGAGGATAGACGTTTTTACCATCACTTTGGCGTTGATATTATTGGTCTGGTCCGAGCAGCTTACACAAACTATAAAGCGCAACGCGTCGTTCAAGGTGGGTCAACTCTAACTCAACAGTTGGCCAAAAACATTTTATTCACTCAAGGTTGTTTTTCCGTCAATGACCGTTCTTATAAACGAAAAATTCAAGAAGTTTTGTTAGCTGTTTGGTTAGAGTGGAAATTCACCAAAGATCAAATTTTGACCATGTACCTTAACCGTGTTTATTTTGGTTCGGGAACTTATGGAATCGATGCGGCGGCTAGGCGTTATTTTAACAAATCAGCTCGAAATTTAAGCGTCTTTGAAGCAGCTGTTATTGCAGGTCTTTTAAAAGCTCCTTCTAAATATTCGCCAGCCCAACATCCAAAACGGGCAAAAGCAAGAGCTAAAATTGTCCTGTCACTCATGGTTGAAGCCGGGTATTTGAGAGATTATGAATCTTACTTGGAACAAGGGACTAAAGAATTAGCTGACAATACAAGAGAACGTAACCAGGGATATAAGTATTTTGCTGATTGGGTTTATGAGACTCTTCCAAGTATTATAGGACCGATTGATAAAGATATTATTGTTATCACAACACTTGAGACGGAGCTGCAGCACAAAGCCGAAAGCGTGTGTCTTGATCATTTGGAAAAAATGGGACAAGAACTCAAAACCTCTGAGATAGCTTTTGTTGCCATGACCCCTGAGGGTGCTATTAAAGCAATGGTTGGTGGTAAAGATTATGGATCCAGCCAATACAATCATGTCACGCAAGCCCATCGTCAACCAGGGTCATCCTTTAAAATATATATCTATTTGGCAGCCTTAGAATCAGGACTAACGCCAGAATCCATGATGGATGATTCTCCCTATTCAAAGGGAAATTGGCACCCCAGCAATTTCAAATGGAAAAGCCAGGGAATGGTTAATCTTAAAACAGGTTTAGCACGCTCCGTTAACAGTGTATCCATTCGTTTGACAGAACAAGTGGGACCAAAGAAAATTGCAGAAGTTGCCAAACGTCTTGGTATCACAAGCGATATGAATAATGACTTGAGCATTTCTCTTGGAACATGTGAGGCAACCTTGCTTGAGCTGACAACAGCTTGTTCGACTTTTGCAAACCAAGGAAAAGCTGTGTGGTCTTATGGTGTTTTAGAAATTCGCGATAGAAACGGCGGAATTCTTTATAAACATCAAGAAAGCCCAGGAAAACCTATTATCAGTGCCACTGTTTTACAAGGCATGAGAGAAATGCTAAGGGAAGTTATTGCCTCTGGAACCGGAAAAGCAGCGAATGTTGATTCTACGGTGAGTGGAAAAACAGGCAGTAATGGAGATAGAGATGCTTGGTTCTTTGGGTATAGGGATGCAACAAGCGATCCAGAAACAGATGGACCTGGCGGTTTGGTTATAGGTGTTTGGACAGGAAACGATAACAACCGCCCTATGGCTAAGGCGTCAACGGGTGGTCGGATGCCAGCTCGAATCGCAGGCGCCTTTTTCAGAGGGACTCAAGTTAATAAACCAGGCGTACCAAAACCTGTAGCAAACGTTCCACAGCCACCAGCGCCGAATTTAGATGATTATTTGAAGAAGCTTTAATATTTTGCTTCATCTCTAACTCAAATATTGTCCGCCATTGATATTAAGTGTTTCGCCAGTGATAAATCCTGCATCATCTCCAGCTAAGAAAGCAACACATGCTGCAATTTCATCGGCGCGCCCTAAACGACCTACTGGAATTTGCGCAATAATTTTTTCCAAAACATTCTCAGGAACTGATCTCACCATTTCTGTATCCGTATAACCAGGTGCTATAACATTCACTGTAATGCCTTTGCTTGCGGTCTCTAATGCCAAAGCTTTTGAAAAACCAATAATACCAGCCTTAGCGGCACAATAATTGACTTGGCCCATTTGTCCTTTTAAAGCATTAATAGACGAAAGCATAATAATACGGCCAAACCCCTTTTGACGCATCGAGTCAATCAGTGGATGGACCATATTAAAGCAAGAACTTAAATTAGTTTGAATGACTTCATTCCACATAACCGGTGACATTTTATGAAAAAAGCTATCTTTTGTAATGCCGGCGTTGTGAACTAGGGTGCTGATTTCGCCATGTTCTTTTGTTATTTTTTGAATAGCACTTTGACAGTCGTCATAGTTGCTAACATCCCACGAATAAACGTCAATTGAATGTTGTTTTTGAAAATTTTCTGCCGTTTCGTGATTTTGATGATAGTTGGCAATCACTTTATAACCCTTGGCTTTTAAGGCCAAAGAGATGGCAGCTCCAATACCGCGGGTTCCACCGGTAACAAGGGCGATTCGTTGTTGCATTCTAGCCTCGAATAATAAACTCTATTTATCAAGGCTAACAAAGAATTATCAAGACACCAAGCGTTCTGCTTCTATTTCTTGTGCTTTTTTCTCAATCATCTCAACTAAGTGATCCACAATATTGCCATCTTGCAATCGATGATGAGGAATTCCAGCTGTGTAAACCTGGTGCGTTCCGTGCCCACCGCCCGTAAATCCAATATCAGTCGACTTTGCTTCACCAGGACCGTTAACAACACATCCAATAATCGATACGGTCATCGGTGTTGTAATATGCTCGATTCTTTTTTCTAAAGCTTCAACTGTTCTAATGACATCAAATTGTTGACGTGCGCACGAGGGGCAAGCAATAAGATTAACGCCACGATGACGGAGATTAATCGATTTTAAAATATCAAATCCAACTTTTATTTCTTCTTCAGGTTCGGCTGAAAGAGAAATTCTTATGGTATCGCCAATGCCCTGCATCAATAACGCACCGATTCCAATAGATGATTTGATTGTCCCCGCGCGCAAAGCCCCTGCTTCTGTTATTCCAAGATGAAGAGGGTAGTCACAAACCTCGGCCAATCCCTGATAAGCAGCAATGGCGAGCATCACATCCGATGCTTTAACGCTGATTTTAAAATTAAAGAAATCATTGTCTTCTAGGATTTTAGCGTGATTTAAGGCGCTTTCAACCATCGCTTCCGGGCAAGGCTCCCCATATTTTTCTTGAAGATATTTTTCTAAGCTTCCTCCATTAACGCCAATTCGCATGGAACAATTGTAATCTTTCGCTGCTTGAATAACTTCTCGCACACGTTCAGCCGATCCTATGTTGCCAGGATTAATACGCAAACATGCAGCGCCAGCTTTGGCGGCTTCGATTGCTCTTTTATAATGAAAATGAATATCTGCAACGATGGGGACACGTACTTGCGGGATGATTTGCGCAAGGGCAATTGTTGACTCTTCGTCAGGACAGGAAACCCTAACAATGTCAGCGCCCACGTCTTCTAGACGTTTAATTTGAGCAACTGTTGCGTTAACATCCTTGGTTAACGTATTCGTCATTGATTGAACCGTGATGGGAGCATCGCCCCCGACGGGAACATTGCCTACAAAAATTTTTCTGCTTTTTCTTTTTTGAATGTGTCGGTGAGCACGTTCAGAGAGCATGATGACTTGATCCACTACGTTGAACTTTTATCTATGAGTAAACGACGGTTAGAAAAAGTCAAGCATAATAAACTTCTTTATTGCATCAAGAACCTGTTATTTGTTCTAATGGTAAAATAAATACTCTTTATAAAGAAGTTTTTGCAGTGCAGATTCAATCAACTGAAAAAGAAATGACCCTAAGGACAACAGATGAACCAAACGGTGCATTTAAAGTTGGACAGCTTTTAAAAACAAAACGCGAAGAGAGAAAGTTATCCTTAGAAGATGTGTGTGAAATCTTAAAAATCCGAAAATTCTTTTTGGAATCAATTGAGAAAGGGCGTCTTGATCAACTTCCAGGTTCAGTTTACACAATCGGGTTTGTTAAAGTGTATAGTCGCTTTTTAGACGTTAACTTCGAAGAAATTTCGGCAGGGTTAATAGAGTTAACAGAGCTACCTCCAGCTGAAACCCCTCTTTCGACTTATCGTATTCCTGCTCAACAAAGTCTTTTGACGCGCTGGTCTATTATTTTGTCTATCTTTCTTGTGACGTCATTCTTGGGTTATTTTTATTTGACTCATGAAAGAGATGCACCGCGCACTCCTTTGCATACAGTACCGATGAGTGAAGTTAAAGAAGAAACTCTTCCTAGCAGCAAGCAAGAAGAAACAAGCATAACCAAAGAGCCTCAACCACAAGCTCAAGAGGCTGATACTCAAGCGATTACGGAGTCTTCTTTAGTGACGATTATTGCTACAAAAGAAACATGGATTAAAATTACCGAAGGAGATAACCAATTGGTGGCTGCGCGTTTGTTGCGTCCTGGTACTTATTATAGAATTGAAAGTCGCCCTGGTCTGCAGCTCACAGCGGGTGAAGCGGCTTCTCTTCAGATTTACCTTGGTAGTGCAAAGCTTTCTCGCCCCATTCCGCAAAATGCTGGATTATTAGAATCTTTTCCTCTTGATGTAGAAAATCTAAAGACTTATATAGATGTGGAACATTGAGACAAGAAAGCCCTACCTCTACTCGTGATTCACGCCCAAGGATTGTAAACTTTTCCAATTCCTATATGATACCAATAATTGAATAGATTCATTTGGCGTGTAACATGGACAATCAACCGTTTTGGAAGACAAAAACCTTGAGAGAGATGAGCAAAGATGAATGGGAGTCTTTGTGTGATGGGTGCGGCTTATGTTGTATGGTGAAATTGGAGAATATTGACACCAAAGAGATTCTCACTACAAATGTTGCTTGCAAGTATTTAGACCTAAAAACGTGCCGTTGTTCAGACTATGACAATCGTCATAAAAATGTGCCAGATTGTATTGCCTTAACACCAGAAAAAATTACGACTTTAGGTTGGCTCCCAAAAACATGCGCTTATCGAATGGTTGATGAAGGAAAAGATCTGCATCCTTGGCACCATCTGATTTCAAATGATAAAGAAGCTGTTCATAAAGCCGGTGTTTCAAAAAAAGGCATGATCGTCTCTGAAACGAGCGTCACAAATATAGAAGATTACGTGATTGAAAGTTTAAATCGTGATCTTCGTAAGAATTATGGGCCTGATGAATGAAAACAGGTTGGATCTTATGTGATCAGGGAAAAACAGGAACGTATCGTCAGTGTCTGGCTTTAGCCAATTTGTTTGAAAAAGAATATGGATTTCAATTTATCCACAAGCCAATCCGTTTGAATTTATTGTGGCGGTATTTGCCACCGCATTTTGCAAGGTGGAAAAAGACGCCTTACACAATGCAGGATGATCTTTGTCCACCTCCAGATCTTATCATCGCCGCCGGTCGTCAAGCTGTCACCATGGCCATGGTTTTTAGAAAGCATGCTTTTACAATTGTTTTGCAGCATCCAAAGATTAGTCCTTACTATTTCAATTTGGTTATCCCTCCTTATCACGACAATTTAAAGGGTAAGAATGTTATCCCAACCTTGGGCGCGCTTCATCCTATAAGACCAGAGGAGCTGTTAAGGTTAAAGCTTGAGAGAGAAGCTATCTATGCCGGCTTAAAAGGCCCTAGAATCGCTGTTCTTGTGGGTGGGGATAATAAATATTATCGCTACACAGATCAATTTGTGAAAACTTTTTCTAAGCAGCTACGGTCTATGATTACCGAGTCGGATAAATATAAAGGGGGAAGTTTTTTGATAACCCCCTCCAGACGCACACGTCCAGAAATTATTTCTGAACTGGAAAAAGGGCTTGAAGGCTTACCGTATCAGTTATGGAAAGGTGAGGGGGATAACCCTTATATGGATTATCTGGCGATTGCTGATGCCATTGTTGTTACGGGTGATTCAATTAGTATGATGTCTGAATCGTGTTTGATGGGAAAACCTGCTTATATCGCAGAAGTTCCAATTCAAAACAAAAAGTTTAAGCAGTTCATTAGTGATTTATATGTGGGGCATCATGCCTCTCCTTTTGGTGAAAATTTAAAAAGCGAAGGGTTTCAGTCTTTGAATGAATTAGACCGGGTTGGGCAACAAGTATTAGCGTTGTTTCAGTCTCATGACTCTTGAAGAAATCCAAGAACGAATTATATACCGAGATGCAATGGTTTTAGCGCTCAATAAACCAGCTGGTGTTGCCGTGCATCCAGGAACAGGAAACAAGGGTAATCTTGAGATTTTTTTTAAAGATTTAGCTTTTGGTTTGCCTCAACCGCCGGCCTTAGCGCACCGATTGGATGCGGCTACAAGTGGTTGTTTGATTTTAGGACGCCATCGGCAAGCACTCATCAAACTTGGGAAGATGTTTGAAAACGGTACAATTGAAAAAGTTTATTGGGCTGTTGTACGAGGTGCACCACCTTCCGATGAAGGTGTTATTGATCTTCCGTTGGGAAAACAATCAAGCCAAAAAAATCAATGGTGGATGAAAGTTGATCCAAACGGCAAATCATCACAAACGGTTTATAAGGTTTTGGGAAAAGGCGAGGGGATAACGTGGTTGGAGCTTAAACCTTTAACAGGACGTACGCATCAACTTCGTGTTCATTGCGCTGCTATTGGATGTGAGATTTTGGGGGATCAGGTTTATGGAACATCGAAATATTCTAAACCTCTTCATTTGCACGCGTATTCGGTTAGAATTCCTCTTTATCCCAAAAAAGAACCAATTTTTATTGAGGCTCCTGTTCCGGAACATATGGTAGAGATGCTGAGAAGTTGTGGGTTTTGTTTATGAATAAACTTGACATGTAACGAGTATCGTTATATATTGCATATTGGAAAATGAAGAGGGTGATCAGTTCTTGATTATTACGTTTAAATGTTTAAATACTCAGGAATTGTGGATAACGGGGAAGAGTAAAAGATTACCATCAACTCTTCATAGGACGGCTCTCAGAAAATTGTGGCAATTGGATATGGCTGAACAATTAAAAGATTTGAGTGCTCCACCAAACAATCGATTAGAGCCCTTGAAACATGATCGTCAGGGGCAATTTAGTATAAGGATCAACAATCAGTGGCGTATATGTTTTGTTTGGCAAGATGGCCATGTTTATGAAGTTGAGATCATTGATTATCATTAGAGAGGTTTGTTATGGCATGGAATATCCACCCCGGTGAAATTTTAAGAGAAGAATTTATGAAACCCTTGGGATTAAGTTCTCGTAGACTTGCAAGTTTACTTGGAATTCCAGCTCCACGGATTAATGACGTTATTTTGGAAAGAAGAGGTATTACCGCAGAGACTGCTTTGAGGTTAGCACACTATTTTACAACGACCCCAAAATTTTGGATGAATATGCAAGTTGCTTATGAACTGAGAAAAGCGGAGGAGGAATTAAGCGTTGATCTTTCCAGTCTTCCATCTCACGTTATCGATAGTTCAAAGCAAGAAGTATAGGGAACTCTTGTCCCGGTTCCTGGGTATTTATAAAAGAGCAAATTCCTTAAATTGTTCTAAACAATTGGGATTTGCCAGAGCTTCGACGTTTTTAACTTCTTTACCGTGCAGGACTTGACGAACGGCTAATTCTGCAAGTTTCCCCGTTTTGGTGTGAGGAAGCTCTTTAACTTCGAATATCTTTGCTGGTACGTGCCTAGGGGTTGTGTTTTTTCGAATTTGTTTTTTGATTTTTTCAATCAGCGAATCATCTAAAGAAATTTTGGGGCGGAGGGTAACAAACAAAATGATATGTTCGTCATCTTCATAGGTCTGTCCAACGGCAAGGCTTTCGGTGACCTCATCAACCTGCTCGACTTGTCTATAGATTTCAGCTGTCCCAATTCGGATACCGCCTGGGTTTAGAACAGAGTCTGAACGCCCTTGAATGATAAATCCATTTTGATCAGTACGTTCAAGAAAATCTCCATGATGCCATATATTTGGGTATCGGTTGAAATAAGCTTGAGTATATTTCAGGTTGTCTTGGTCATTCCAAAAACAGATGGGGCGGCTTGGAAAAGGCTTTGTGCAAACAAGCTCCCCTTGCCCGTGTTCAAGTGCTTGACCATTCTCATCAAACACTTCTACTTTCATACCCAAACCAGCAGTTTGAAGCTGTCCTGCAAAAACGGGCAAGATAGGATTTCCCAATATAAAACAAGAAATAATGTCAGTACCACCCGAAATTGACGCCAGATGAACATCTGATTTTATATGATTGTAAACATACTCGAATGTTTCATATGCCAAAGGCGACCCTGTCGAAGCAATTGTTTTAAGAGAAGATAGATCATGCTTGGAGACAAAATTATTCTTTTGGAGGGCGCTTAAGTATTTAGCTGATGTTCCAAAAAAAGTGATCCCAATTTTTTCAACTATTTCAAATAAGTGTTCAAAGCTAGGGTAGCTAGGGGAACCATCATATAGAACAATTTGAGCATCGCTGGCAAGAGCGCTTATAAGCCAATTCCACATCATCCAACCGCAAGTTGTGTAGTAAAAGACTTTATCATTTGGCTGAATGTCAGAGTGTAGCTGATGTTCTTTTAGATGTTGAAGAAGCGTTCCGCCAGCACCATGAACAATTGATTTCGGAATGCCTGTTGTCCCTGATGAGTAAAGAATAAATAAGGGATGATTGAAAGGCAGTTGAATGAATTCAATATCTTTTGCGGTTTTTTCTTGAAGAATTTTGTCAAAGCAATGATAGGGATGTGAAATTTCTTTGTTTACATAAGGAATAATGAGGACGTTCTTTATGTTTGGAATGGATTTTAAAATGTCTGGAACTTTATCCAAGCAATCAAATATTTTTCCATTATAAAAATATCCGTCTGTTGTGACGAGAACGGAGGGTTGAATTTGCCCGAGTCGATCAACAAGACCATTTAATCCAAAATCGGGTGAGCAAACGGACCAGATTGCACCAATGGTAGCGGCAGCCAAAGTTACAACAACGGTTTGAGAAATGTTTGGCAAATATCCAGCAATACAGTCGCCTGGCTTTATGCCCCATTCTAGAAATTGAGATGAGAGTTTGCTAACCTGATCGTATAGTTCTTTGTAGGTGAGATGTTGTTCAGTGCTGTTTTCGTTATAGGAATAAATGGCAATTTGATCATCGCGAAGCCTTAATAAATTTTCTGCATAGTTCAGTTTTGCCTCTGGGAAAAACTCAGCCTTTACGATATCGTTCTCGTTTTTTAGAAGGATGGATCCTTGGGTTGAAGAAATGACACCGCAAAAATCCCATACTTCTTTCCAAAAATCACTGATGTTATTGACAGACCAATTATAAAGGTCCTCATAAGATTCAAAATGTTTTTTTCTGCAAAACTCTTTGAGTTTGCTTTTTTCAATTTTATCTTTTGAAGGAAGCCATAGAGGTTGACTTGTTTGAGGCATAAGAGCAATCACATGACCGAGAAGAATTTATACACCATCATATCTTGCCAAATGCGCGGTTCAGGCGTCAATGCTCTTGTGTGTGATGATTCCTCGTCTAACGTATTTTTTAAAGTGTTTTTGTCTCAAATTCAGGGTATACAGGGGGTTAATCAAAGATAAAGCAATGACAGCAAAAAGGCGGTTATGGAAGATAATTTGGGTACGTGCAGAATCTATTCTTTAAGCCATGAAGCTGAGGGAATAGGGGAGTTTGAGGGGGCGACGATCAAAGTTCCTTTTACTCTTCCAGGGGAGCAAGTCAGTTTCAGTGAGTTTGGTACAAAACGTCGGAAGAGATATGTTTTCCAATCAGTTTTGCAACCAAGCAGTCAACGTGTTGAACCGGTTTGCAAGCATTTCACCCATTGTGGTGGGTGTACGCTTCAACACATGGAACCTTCTCTGTACCAGGAATATAAAAAATCTCTAATTACAATTCCCTTACAAGAACAGGGGCTTGATCCTTATCGTGTTAAAGATATAATCACTCTTCCGTTTGGGCAGAGACGTCGCTCGAACATAGAAGCAATCAAAAAAGGGGACACAGTCTTTTTAGGGTTTCATCGCTGGCGTGGCCATCAGATTGTTAATTTGACGGAATGTCATACTCTGGCTCCTGCTTTGAGAAACCTGTTGGATCCCTTACGTGTGATTTTAACAGAACTTTTGGAACCCTTTCAAAAGGCCAAGATGTTTTTAACAGAAACTAAAGTTGGTGTTGATCTAAGCTTGGAAATTCAAGGGGTTCTTCAGCTGAATGAAATTCAAAGAGAGATGTTGAAAGGTTTTGGACGTTCTCAGAATTTGGCCAGATTCATTTTTAAACATGGCAAAAAAATAGATGCTCTCTATCAAGAGGCAGAACCTGTGATTGAATTTGATGGCGTAGAGGTTGCAACAGACGCCTATGGATTTTTACAAGCAACAAAAGAAGCAGATAAGGTGTTATCTGAACTGGTTATGGATGCAATTCCTGCTGATGCCAAAAGAATAGCTGATTTATTTTGCGGTCGTGGTACGTTTAGTTTCCCCTTAAGTCGCAAATTCCCTGTTGATGCTTATGAATTTGATAAAGCATCTCTAGCAGCTTTAGAGCAAGCGATCACCAAAAGTGGTCGTGAGATTACACCTATACACCGAAATCTATACGATGAACCGTTGACCACTCATGAGTTAAATGCTTATGACGCTGTTGTTATTGATCCCCCAAGAGCAGGTGCTTTGGAACAGATTAAACATGTTGGTAAATCGTCTGTTGGGACTGTTGTTTATGTTTCATGCGGGCCAGAAAGCTTTTCTCGAGATGCAAAAGAGCTTGTAGACAGTGGTTATGTTATGGAGCATATTACGCCTGTTGATCAATTCGCTTGGGCTGCGCATTTAGAAGTTGTTGGCGTTTTTAAGAAGGCAAATTAGGAAGGGTGAGATAATAAAATGTCATCAAAACCAAATCTTTTTCTTCTTTTTAGCATTATTTTTGCAGCGGCTGTTATTTATTGGAAGTATTCCAAAAAACCTCCCCCTCAATTAAATCCAGGGCGGGTTCTTCTTACAAAAATTCGTGAGGGTGATTATGCTCACGCTGGCGATAAAGAAGCGATTGACTTGGTTTTGGCAAGGGTGACGCATTATCTTCGACAAAAAAATGGACTTCAAGAGGCTGAAAGTCCTCCAAAAGACTTATATAGAAACACCAAGACTTTGGATGTTGGTTGTGGTTTCGGGGGGACTGCTGATTATCTTTATGAAAAAGGATTCCATCACATTTGGGGTTTTGATGTTGATAAAGAAGCGATTGAGTATGCTTCTTATGCTCATCCCAATGTTAATTTCAAAGTAGAAGACGTTAAAGATGTTGCTCACAAATTTGAAAAAAATAGCTTCTCGCTGATTTACTTGTTCAACACTTTTTATGCTTTTTCCGATCAAGCGCAGTCTTTAAAAGATTTGGCTAAAATTGCAGAGCCTGGGGCTATTTTAGTTATTTTTGATTACTCTCATCTTAAACCAGAGCAACTGCACGGATTGAAAGATTTGACAGGCAGCCCAATGCATCCCATTGTTATTGGGTCTCTTCATGAATGGCTTAATAAAGCAGGTTGGGAAGTACTAGAAGAAATGGATCTTTCACAACATTTTATCAGGTGGTATTGGGCTTTACTGAATAAATTAGAGCTTCGTGAAACAACTTTTTTAAAGCAATTTTCTGAAGAAACTATTAACAAGTTTTATAAAGTGTATGCGGATATTTTAAAGGAATTGAATGAGCAAGTTATTGGTGGCATGGTTGTGTATGCAAGAAAAAAATAATCACATGAAGTTTGGCACGATTTTTGCTACAACTTTAGATAAATGAATTTAATTGTGAAGAGTCAGATGTTCAAAATCCTCTTGTTTGCTATCTATTTTCTATTTGCCACAAATGTAGGTGCCATTGATTTGCCTTCACCCACCTCACCAGAAGCGGGCATTGAAAATATTGCTACTCATGATTTAAATGAATCACATGCTTGGTGGGCCGACAATTTTGATGAAGAAAAAGAAAAGAAAGCAGAGCCGGATCCCTTAGAACCTTTGAATCGTACTTTTTTTAGTTTTAACAGAGTTTTGGATGGAATCCTTTTAAAGCCCTTGGCCATTATGTACAACAATACGATGGCAGACCCTGCTAAAACAGGGGTTAATAATTTTGTTGATAATGCCTTTGCACCTGTCAGTGTCTTTAATAGCGGCTTGCAGGGAGAAGGGGAGAGAGCTGTTGAAACCCTATGTAAGTTTGCTGTTAACACCGTTTTTGGTGTATTTGGATTGATAGATGTGACCAAAGAAGTCAGCAACGAAAGGCATTATGCAACTTTTAACCAAACTCTTGCTACTTGGGGGGTTAATACAGGTCCGTACTTGATGATTCCTTGTATTGGTCCGTCTTCATTTAGAGGAGCAACAGGGATGCTTGCTGATTGGGCGATGAACCCACTTTATTGGATTATGCACAACAAACATCGTATGCATAACAAGCATCGTCAGCAAATGTATCTTTGGTATGCTCTTTATGGTGTGGATATTATTAATCGTCGTTCTAAGTTGATTGATGCCTTGAATGATATTGAAAAAAATTCTCTGGATCCGTACGCGACTATTCGTAGCATTTATTTCCAAAAGCAAGCCGAGATGGAAAGAGAAATTCAGGCACGGAAATATAAATCAGAAGTGTAATGACATTACGACCTTGCTGCTTCATTCTTCGTTTCATTAAGAATGTCTTGAGCTCGTTTAGCAATGGCCGAATTCGAACATTTGATGGCTTTCTGCGCCTGAGCTTTGGCCATATGGGTGTCTCCCTTTAACCATGCTTCTTCAGCAAGACAACCGGCGGCATGTTCCGGTTGTTGGTTTTTCCCATAAGCACTGGCTAGCAATCTCCAGGCAAAGATATTCTCAGCATTTTTTTCGGTTGTGAGCTTTAAAGCTTGTATCGCTTCGTTCAATTCTTGTTCGTTTCTTTGAGGAGATGCTTCAATTAAAGCGTGCGCTAGAATTAAATTCAGAATGGGCGCCCCAGGGCGTTGTTTAACGGATGCTCTGTAGCAAACAACCGCGTCTTTAATTTTTCCAGTTTCAAAGTAAATTTGCCCTTTTAATTCAAGAAAATAAGGGTCATTGGGAAATTCTTTGAGTAATTGATCCAACACAACAAAAGCCTCTTGAAGTTTACCCAGTCGATACAGAGCAATGGATCGTCCATAACGTGCTGCGATGGATGTATCCTTTGCTGGTAAGTCACGTAGCGTTTTTTGAGGTTGTTCCATGAATCCTTTGATTTTTGCTTTGATTCTTTGAAACTGCAGTTCGTATTTTTCAGGGACCTTGGTATTTTTCGCAGACTTTTGTTGAGTGATATAGAGATGTATTTTTGATCTTCTGTCTTCTGACAAAGGGTGCGTTGAGGTATAAGGGTCAATTTGACCACTGTAATTATTGCCGAGCAGATTTAAAAATTCATATAGCCCCTCTGATGGCCAATTAAGAAGTTCTAGGTATTTGAGGGCTGCACTATCAGCAGTTTCTTCTTGGGTTCGTGAATACTTTAAAAGACCGCGCTCAAACACCTGTAATCCTCCAGCGGCGCCAGCGAGAAGAGGAGCTGTGTTTCCTGTTAGAAGAGCGGCTGCTCCTCCTAGAAGAGTAGAAGCAATAGCAGGGACGAGAGCTTGTTGTTGAGCAGCATCAATTCTTGCTGTATGGGCACCGGCAATGTGTCCTGATTCATGTGCCAGAACGCCAAGGATTTGAGCGGCATTCTGACATTTCAAAATGAGTCCTGTGAAAACAATAACTTGACCGCCAAATGTAGCGCCAGCATTGACGTTTGGATCAACAAGAATGAGCACTTGTGGCTTTATTCTAATGCCAGCAACATCAAATATATCTTGTAACCATTGAGTAATCGTTGATTCAATTTCATCATCAACAATAAAATTTCCAACAGGGATATCTGTGCCAAAGGAGACTGTTGGTTTGAGGAAAAGGAAGAGTAGTAAAAACAAAAGACCTTTTGCGCAACCTATTTTCCCCGTCTTGTCATTCTCGCATTTATTGCGAGAATCCTTAGATCCTCGGAACAAGTCCGAGGATGACAGTGGAGAGTCTGAAAATGACATAGAGAAAAGCAAGAGGTCTATTCCTTTTAACTGCTTAGTCTAACAACCTTCTAAGCCATCCTTTTGATTGCTTTTCTTCTCCAGATGCAGCTTTTTCTTGAGTCTTATTGTCTTCTCGTTTTGCAGGTTTTGAAACAGCATCTCTTGTTTCTAAAGGAACTACATTGGAATTTGGTGATTCCTTTGTTCCATCTTCAGGTTTTTGATAGCGTGGGTTTCTGCGACGAAACTGGCGACGCCTTTCTCTTCTTCGATGATTGGGATTGTTTGGTGCTCCTTCTTCCTGGCTGACGTTTTCACCAACGGGCGTAGGTGCAACAACAGGTTTTTCTTCTTTATGAGCTTCTGCTGCTTCTACTGGCGTTGTTTCTGGCTGATGAGAAGGTGTAGGACGAGGCCCACGGCGAAAACGTGTTCTTCTTTGTTTACTTCTGTGCTCTTGATTGGATTCGGTTGATTCAGCTTCGTCCGACTCCTCTAGAACTTTAGGTGTTGGAGCAATTATTGAAGTAGGTGCTGCTTCGGCAAATTGTTTGATAGCAGCTTTTTCAATTTCGTCACCCTCTTTTTCAGCCAATATATCAATTCGGAAATCAGGAGAGTTGAGAGAAGAATCTCTCGTCACTTCAACTTCAATGCTGTAACGGTTTTCTATTGATAAAAGAGCTTCTCTTTTCTTGTTCAAGAGATATAAGTCAATCTCATTTGGAACCGTTATGAGCAGTTCTTTGGATTTACCTTGGATAGCAAAAGTTTCCAGAGCTCTTAATATATGGAGGGCCATGGATTCAGTTGAGCGTACCAAACCTGTTCCGTGACAGTGAGTGCAGGTTGTTGTGTGCGTTTCAATTAAGCTTGGACGCAAACGTTGACGTGACAATTCCATTAAACCAAATTGACTGATTTTGCCCAGTTGTATGCGAGCACGGTCTTGCTTTGTTGCATCACGAAAACGCTTTTCAACTTGCTGGATATGACCTTGATCATTCATGTCAATAAAGTCTATGACGACAAGTCCTGCTAGGTCGCGAAGACGCATTTGGCGTGTAATTTCATCTGCTGCTTCTAGGTTCGTTTTAAGAGCGGTATCATCTATGTGACGTTCTCTTGTTGCTTTTCCTGAGTTAACATCAATGGCAACTAAAGCTTCGGTGGCATTAACAACGATTGATCCGCCTGAGATAAGCTTGACGGCTGGGTACATAATTTGAGCGATTTGTTCTTCAATCTTAAATTTATGAAAGAGAGGAATACCTTCATCTTTGTAAGGTTGAACTTTCCGAACATGGCTTGGGATGAGAGCTCGCATAAAGTTTTTGGCTGCTTTATAGGCTTCATCGCCTTCGACCAAAATTTCATCAATATCACGTGCATAGATATCTCGAATCGCTCGTTTAACAAGATCTCCTTCAGCGTATACAAGGAAAGGAGATATTGATTTTAGCGTTAGTTCTCGTATTTCACTCCAAAGCCCTAGGAGATACTCATAATCGCGCTTGATTTCAACTTTGTTACGTTCTTGTCCTGCTGTTCTAACGATCAGAGCCATACCATCAGGAACATCAAGTCCCCTAACAACATCACGAAGGCGCTTTCTATCTTCGCCATCATTTATTTTTCGAGATACGCCACCGGCGCGATAGCCAGCATTTGGCATCAAAACGCAATATCTGCCTGGAAGACTTAAATAGGTTGTGAGAGCGGCTCCTTTATTACCCCGTTCTTCTTTGACAACTTGGATAAGCATGATTTGACGGCGCTTAATGACTTCTTGAATTTTATAGCGATATCCGGGAGTTTTCTTAGGTTTGCCTTTGGCGGCAGCGCTGGTTGTTTCGTCATCGTCAGCTTCCAAAGGTGAATCTTCATCAGAAAAGCTTTCTGTTGAGTCTTCCTCCAAGTCCGTCTCGAGACTGTGTTCTAATGCGGCCGATTGAATGGCTCGAGCGACAGCTTCTTTATCAGCAACTGGAATACGATAATAGTCTGGATGTATTTCGCTAAAGGGCAAAAACCCATGACGATTGCCACCGAAGTCAACAAAAGCAGCTTGTAAAGAAGGTTCGACTCGAACAACTTTTGCTAGATAGATGTTTCCTTTAATTTGTTTTTTTGTAGATGTTTCGGAATCAAATTCTTCCAATTGTCCATGATTAACCACCGCCACGCGAATTTCTTCGGGGTGGTTAGCGTCAATAAGTAATTTTTTAGCCATGTGGCAAATGTCTCCAGTGTCAGCACCCTAAATGCTTGGAGAGAAAAGGCGGTATTTCGTTGTTTCATATTGCCTTCCCAAGTGTGAGGGCGCATCAAATTAATAAATTTTAGTTTTCTGTGTAGATTTAGGAAATGGCCGAAACCAGACGCAAACTTTGCTTGGAAAAGCTTAAACAACAGACAATTCTGTGAAGTAAATACATCTAGCAAATCAAAAGGCCCATAGTTAAAAACCCAATCTAATGAATTTAAGCACAATTCACTCGTTGGAACCAAGGGAAAAATGAAACACCCATGAGGTAAGCGATAGGGAGACTGGAATTCGTGTATCATTACAAAATCATTAAAACTTCATTTTTAATCAAGTGTTTTTTACGTATATGTGGTACACAACAAAGATGTTACGGATAAAACTATTAATGAGGTGCTTTCAGTGGGAGTGTTTCGGTCTATGTATAGCAAATCTATTTTTAAAAATTTCCTTTGTTCAGATGCTTCCAAGCGTTACCTTTTCATCATGCCTTCGTTCTTTCGTTCGGAGAAAAATACTCAGCCTGGTCAAAATTTATCGGACTGTCCTTGGCCTGAATTATTATATAGACGACTGTTATTAGCAGTTGGTGTGGTAGCAGTTGTTGTTCTATTCATGAGGGTCTTTTAGAAAAAGCCCTGACTTTTCTCACTGAGTTGCATTTTTACCTCTACTTCAGCTACTATGGCCGCAGTTGTATGCTTTATTTGTTTGAATAAAAATGATTGTTGTTGCTGCCTTATATCAGTTTGCTTCTTTAAAAAATTACCAAGAAGCACAAAAACCATTATTGGATGTTTGTAAAACTAATGGCATTAAAGGGACTTTGCTCTTAGCAGCCGAAGGCATTAATGGAACGGTTTCTGGAACAAGAGAAGGAATCGACAATCTTGTTCATTATCTAAGGAATGATCTTTCCTTGCAGGGTCTTGAATACAAGGAATCTTTTGCCGACGATCACCCATTTTTAAGAATGAAAGTTCGCCTTAAAAAAGAAATCGTAACTTTGGGGCAGCCTGACATCAATCCAAATGAAAGAGCTGGTATTTATGTTGATCCCCAAGATTGGAATAATCTGATTAGTAATCCAGATGTTTTGTTGGTTGATACAAGAAATGATTATGAAGTTAAAATTGGTACCTTCAAGGGAGCTCTTGATCCAAAAACGGATTGTTTCACTGAATTTCCAAGCTATGTGAGTCAACATCTTGATAAAACAAAGCACAAAAAAGTCGCTATGTTTTGCACGGGTGGTATACGGTGCGAAAAAGCATCCTCTTATATGCTCTCGCAAGGTTTTAATGAAGTTTATCACTTAAAGGGGGGTATTTTAAAATACCTTGAAACCATACCTGCCGAAAAAAGCCTGTGGGAAGGGGAGTGTTTCGTTTTTGATCAACGCGTCGCTGTTAAGCAAGGGTTAGAACAAGGGAGTTATGATCAGTGTCATGGTTGTCGAATGCCCATAACCAAGGCTGACAAAAACTCACCTTACTTTGAACAAGGTGTTTCTTGCTCGAATTGTTACCACAGTGTTTCTGAGAAAAAGAAACACCGCGCCAGAGAGCGTCAAAAGCAGATTAGGATTGCTGGGTCTCGTAATCAAAAGCATTTGGGAGATAGTACGAGGTTGGGGAAGGGATGAAACCCTACTCAACAGCCTCTGCCATTTTTGCTGCTTGATAATCAGAAATTAACGGATCGATTAACTCATCCAAAGCGGCACCTTCCATGATTTGGTCAATTTTATAAAGAGTTAAATTGATGCGGTGATCACTGACACGACCTTGAGGATAATTATAGGTTCGAATTCGCTCAGACCGATCACCTGATCCCACTTGATTTTTACGACTCGCCGCACGTTCTGCATCTTGTCTATTGCGCTCAGCCTCATACAGACGCGCTCGCAAGATCTTCATGGCTTTGGCTTTGTTTTTATGTTGAGATCGTTCATCTTGCTGGGTAACAACAACGCCTGTTGGAACGTGCGTGATTCTAACAGCACTGTCTGTCGTGTTCACATGCTGTCCGCCGGCACCTGACGCTCTGTAAACATCAATCTCTAAGTCTTTTTCATCAATGTGGATATCAACTTCCTCAACTTCGGGAAGAACAGCAACTGTTGCAGCGGATGTATGAATACGGCCGCTAGATTCTGTTTCTGGAACGCGTTGCACTCGGTGTACGCCTGATTCAAATTTTAGACGCGCAAATACACCTTTGCCACAGATCGAAGCACTCGCTTCTTTGATGGCTCCAAGGCCTGTATCGGTACTGTTTAAAAGCTCAAATTTCCAACCTTTAATAGCTGCGTATCGTTGATACATACGCAATAAATTAGCTGCAAAAAGCCCTGCTTCTTCTCCGCCTGTGCCAGCTCTGACTTCTAAGATGGCATTTCTATCATCGTCTGCATCTTTTGGAAGCAATAGAACTTGAATTTCATGCTCCATAAGTGGAATCTGTTCTTTTAAAGAAAGCCATTCCACCTCAGCCAACTCTCTCATCTCTGAGTCTAAACTGCTATCAGCCATTAAGCTTTGTGCGTCTTTTAAATCAATCTCAGCACGTCTCAGCGTTTTTATAGCTTCCACAACATCTGTTAAGTCCGAATACTCTTTTGATAATTTGGCAAAATCATTCGTATCAGCCATAGTGTGAGTTGCCAAGGAATTGCTTAGGTCTTCATGGCGTTCGATAAGACGGTTTAATTTGATAGCAAATGACATTTTAAATACTCAAAGCAGATAAATAAGAGAAAAGTTGACTTGATTCAATGGTTGCTTCTTTGTTAGATGATCCTTCATCCATTTGCAAGCTTCGAACTTTGACTTGGTTTTGAGAGAATTCATCGCTGCCAAAAATAATGGCTATTTGGCACTCTGTTTTATCAGCTTGCTTGAAGCGTTTACCCAAATTGCCAGCAATAAATAATTCAGCGGTAAAGTCATGTTGACGTAAATTTTGCGTTAGTTTTAAAGCTTCTGTTTCCAACTCTTCGCCAATTGGAATAACCGCAATCCTAAGGCCTTTCTTGTTGCCTTTTGTTGGTAACATCAAAGCGATCCGGTCAATGCCCATTGCCCATCCAATGCCAGGAACAGAGGGGCCACCCATTTGTTCCATCAATCCATCATAACGACCTCCAGCTAATATGGCGCCTTGAGCACCAAGGGTGGTTGTCTTAAATTCAAAGGCCGTGTGACAATAATAATCAAGTCCTCTTACCAAATGAGGATCTAGGGTGTAATCAATCTTTAAAGCATCTAAGCCTTTAAGGACTGTGTCAAAAAAGGCTTTGGGTTCAGCACCTAAATAGGTTCCAAATTTTGGAGCGTCTGCGCATATTTTCTGATCACCTTCATTTTTTGAATCCAAAATACGCAAAGGATTCTGCTCAAGGCGTGTTTTGCTATCCTCTGAAAGTTCATTTTGATATTGACTAAAATACGCAACCAAAGCTTGACGGTATTTATTTCTGCTTTCTGTGTCACCCAACGTATTTAGATGAAGCTTATAGTCTGAAAGGCCAAGGGACTTTAAAATATGATCAGCCAAAGCAATACATTCAACATCATAAAAGGGGCTTGCCATACCAATGCATTCAACACCCAATTGGTAAAACTGGCGATAACGTCCTTTTTGAGGACGTTCATAGCGAAACATAGGGCCAGAATAAATGCGCTTTTGCGGCAGGGTTTGTGTAAGACCCTCGCTTATAATGGCCCTTACAACGGGTGCTGTTCCTTCAGGTCTGAGAGTGATTGATTCACCGCCTCGATCTGAAAAGGTGTACATCTCTTTACCAACAACGTCCGAAGTTTCTCCCAAGGTTCTTTGGAAAACAGAGGTGTATTCAAATATCGGCGTTTCAATAGGGCGATAATTATAGGTTGTCGCTATAGCCTCGGCGATTCTAATCACGCGTTGATGTGACTGCAATTCATCATCTAATAGATCTCGGGTACCACGAACAGGCTGTAATGACATAATTGGCGACTCAAACTTTATAAAGAGGTATGGAGTGATTTTACAGCATCTTATCAGGAGTACAATGCTTTCTCCACCAATTCTGCATTTCGTGAGATTGCATACAAATAAGCTTTGGTTGATATGTCATGTACGCGACGCCCATGTTCCCAATTTTTTAAGGTATTTAAATTTGTTAAATTGCTCTTTTTTTAATTGCGGCTCTTATGCCCATTGAGTGAACCCTTAGCGTAAGCTATAGTGAAAAGAATTACAGTTAATTTTAAACAATTACGCAAGGTTTTCGAAAGCTAATGTCTTTGAACAATGATGACACCCCTGAAAATCCCTGGTCGGATAAACCTACCCCTCCCTCCAAAGGATCTCAACCTGAAAAACCAGATGATAAAGATCCATCCCCTTTTAATCGATCACGCTCTTCTAATGGAAGAGATAGAAACGATAATGTGTTTCAGCATCGAAGGTCCGGAGATGGAAATCCTTTAGATGATCTAATAGAAAAAATCCAATCTGCTTTTAAAAGCAGAGGCAATGGTGGTCCTCCTTCTGGATTTCCACCTTCGAGTTTTGCTCCTAAGATGGGGATTGCTCTATTTACTGTTGGTGCTTTAGTCATTTGGTTTGGCACTGGTTTTTTTCGTGTTCAAGAAGGTGAGGTCGCTGTTGTTCTAAGGTTTGGTGAAATCAATAGAACGTCATCACCTGGTCTTCGGTATCGTCTTCCAAGTCCAATCGAAACAGAGATTGTCAAAAAAGTAGCTGTTCTGAACAAAATTGATGGCGGTATCCGAGCAGATACAAACCGAAACGCTTCAGATGCGATGGAACAAAATCTCATTCTGACTGGTGATGAGAATATGGTTCACACCAATTACACAGTCTTGTGGAAAATTAAAGATGTTGCTGAATTTTTGTTTACAGCGCGAGATCCAGAATCAACGATTCGAGTGGCTGCAGAAAGCTCTATTCGTGAAATTTTGGGACAAACAACGGCACGTTTGGCTTTGACAGAAGGACGTGAAACAATTGGTGTCCATGCACAAGAGCTTCTTCAAAAGATCTTAGACATGTACAAGATGGGTGTGCAAATTGTGAGTGTTCAGTTGCAACGTGTTGAACCGCCTGTGCAGGTCATTCAAGCTTTTAATGATATGCAAGCTTCTCTGGTTGATGCTGATCGGTTGCGTAACGAAGCTGAAGCTTATCGAAATGATATTGTTCCAAGAGCGCGCGGTGAAGCTGAAAAAATTATTCAAGATGCTGAGGGTTATCAACAACAGATTGTTGCTCAAGCCGAAGGTGACGCATCAAGATTTAATGCTGTGTTAACCTCGTATAAACTTCATCCTGAGGTAACTATGAAAAGGGCCTATTTCGATACCATGCAACAAGTTCTAAAACGTGCCAACAAAACAATTGTTGACGGGAAAACAGCCAGTGGCATTGTTCCTTACTTTAATCTTCAGCGTGATAATAAAAAACCACAGGCTCAAGCTGCAGCTCCAGAGAAAGGAGATGCTCAATAATGGCTTCTAAATTCTCATTTGCTTTTGCATTTTTTATCATCGTTATTATTAGTGTTTTTACCTCAAGTGTTTTCATTGTGGATCAAACTAACCAAGCCATTGTGCTTTTGTTTGGTGAGTCTAAAAAAGTACACACAACACCTGGGCTTAAATTCAAACTTCCTTTTATTGAGGAAGTGACCTTTTATGACAAACGCGTTTTGGATTATGATTTACCTCCCATCCAAATTACAACCGGCGACCAAAAACGTCTCGTTGTTGATACGTATACACGCTATCGCATAACAGATCCTTTGTTGTTTTTCCAGACTGTTAAACCAGCAACTGAATTGGGCGCTCAAATGCGTTTTGAGGCGTTGATCAGTAGTTCTGTTAGAAACGTCTTAGGTAAAATTCCCTTAAGGAACATGTTAAGCGCAGACAGATCAGCGATTATGCGTCAAATCGAAGAAGAAGTTCGCGCTATGTCTGCTCCTTTGGGCTTATCTATTGTTGATGTTCGTATCATTCGAACAGAGTTACCAGCTGAAAACCGCAATGCTGTTTTTGCTCGTATGAATTCTGAGCTCGATCGGTTTGCAAAAGAAAACCGTGCAAAGGGAGCAGAGATTGCTCAAGGGATAAAATCAAGGGCAGAAAAAGAAAGAACAATTTTATTAGCTGAAGCACAAAAGAAATCACAAATCACGCGCGGTGAAGGCGATGCTCAAGCGATTAAAATCTCGACAGAAGCTTTTAGTAAAGATCCTGAATTTTATCATTTCTACAAAACGATGGAAACGTATCGTGAATCTTTGGGTGAAGAGACTTCTTTGGTTCTTTCAACTGATAGCGCTTTGTTTAACATGTTTTCTTCTCAACTAAAATCACCTAGTAAATAAACAATTGATGGAGTTTTCTTTGTATGTTTTTTTCTAAAGTTCTTAATTCTTCGTTACTGTGTTTATGCTTGGCATCTTCTCTGACGCAAGCCAGTGCGGGCAAACCTCAGGCAGAGGCTGCCAAAACTGTTCCTGTGGTAACACCTGCTGCTCCAGCGGGTGCTCCCGTAGAGAATCAGGCGACTCCTACATGTCATTTTGACATTTCAAAAGGGTTTACTCATGTGGCCGAGGTCGCTCTTCCCGCAGTTGTTAATGTGGCAACGACGCAAGTAATTGAAGCAAAAGATAAAGGAGTGGGAGGACCAGGAGGAGAGCAACCAAAATTTGCACCAGGGTCTCCCTTTGAAGAATTTTTCAAAGAGTTTTTTGACCAGATGGAACGTCCGCGAAAAGTGCAATCCTTGGGTTCAGGCTTTATTATTCGTTTCGATGCATCAAAGAACATTGCTTATATCGTAACGAACAATCATGTCATCGCTGATGCTAAAAAAATCAGCATCTTTTTAAATGATAAAACTGAATTAGAAGCGACTGTTCATGCTGTTGATGAAAGAACAGATCTTGCTGTTCTTAAGGTTAGTACAGAAAGTCTACCGGCAGAAAAACGCAATTTACCCGCTCTTGAATGGGGGAATTCAGATATTTCCAAAGTGGGTGAATGGGTTCTAGCTATTGGTAATCCTTTTGGATTAGGTAGCACAGTGACAGCGGGTATTATCTCAACAAAAGGTCGTGAACTTGTAACGCCAACCCGTAATCGTGTGAGTGACTATGTAGATGACTTTATCCAGCACAGTGCTCAGATAAACATGGGGAATTCAGGCGGCTGTCTATTAAATATGGATGGAAAAGTTATTGGTATCAATACAGCTATTTTCTCACCAAGCGGTGGAAACGTTGGTATTGGCTTTGCTATTCCATCGGGTGTTGCTAAAACGACGATCGATCAGTTAATTGAATTTGGCCGTACAAAACGCGGTTGGCTCGGTGTGCGCATACAACATTTAACAGAAGACATGGCTGAAAGTCTTGGTATTAAGTCTAGAGGTGCTATTGTTGGTAGTGTTACGTCTGATGGTCCTGCCCATAAAGCTGGAATTTTGAGCGGTGACGTCATATTAGAATTTGATGGCAAAGTTATTAATGAAACCAATCGCCTTGCGAGATTAGTTGGTGAAACACCTATTAATAAATCTTGCAAAATAAAGGTTTGGAGAAAAGGGAAAGAAATGACCCTGGATGTTACCGTTGGTGAATTTGAAGATGCTATTCAAAAGGGTAAGATTGACAGCGGTGACAAGAAAAGCTCTATACCATTGATAGAATCGACAGAAATCCTAGGAATACAACTGACTCCAATTCCAGAGGACATGAAAACGAAACTGGGACAAAAAGACATGAAAGGTGTCTTTATTTCAAGAATCGATCCTAATAGCTCAACGGTTGATACAGGAATGATGCGCGGCGATATTATCGTTGAAGCCAATCAAAAGGAAATACAAACGCCGAAAGACTTTGTAAATGCTGTTGAAGCGGCTAAAAAAGCAAATAGGAAACATATTTTGCTTTTGGTTAATCGCAACGGCGAGCCGCGTTTTGTATCTTTGAAAACAGAAGAAGATAAAGATGTGCCAGCAGCACCTCAGGGAGGAGCTCAAGCAGGAGCAGCAAAACCTGATTCTGCTACGCCAGCACTACCATCACTTGCACCAGAGGCGCATAAACAGCCTGAAGCAAATGGTGGCGCAGCGGCAGGGGCGGTTCCTGGTGACCAAAAAGGAGCGCCAAAGCAACCGACTGCACCTGAGCATCCAGCAAATGTTCCGCCTGCAGCACCGGTGACGTAGGGATTTTTAAAAACACTGTCCCCCCGAACGAGCACCCTCTATTTCCCTCCGTCATTGCGAGGAGCAGAGCGACGTGGCAATCCAGGAAATACACTGGATGGCCACGCAACTTCGTTGCTCGCCATGACGGCATTTAGTTTAGTTAAATTAATTCAAGATGTGTAGATACCCTATGCCCGCGCGGTGAGGGAGTAGTTATTACGCAGCGGGTTTGGTGATTTCGAACCAGCCGCCGCGCACACCATAGCATTCTTCTCCAGCTTTGAAAGCACCTTCGTGAACCTGAGTTTCTGGAATACCTGCATCTCTAAAATGTGCTCTTTCTATTTCGTCAGTGTACCATTCATTCTTTGGTATAATGAGGGTCCCTGCCGGTTTGAGTGCTGTATAGGCACGTTTGATAGCTTCAATCAATACGTTGTATCTGTTTAGTTCAAATGACTCAGAAGTTCGTGCCAACAGACCTTCAAGCTCACTCCTTATAGAATCATCGATTTTACTCGCCCTTATAGCATTACGTAAGTCGTTAAGGGGGTTATATACTCCGTCTGCCCTTCTTCCTATCCATTCTGTTACATAAACATCAAATGCAATAAAGTCAAACGAGTTTCTCAAATCACAAGAGAGAGGCCAATAACCAATGATAGAGTTGGGTTTGTTTCTATCTTGATATGTTGGGGAAAGCTCCGCAGGATCCACAAATGCAATGTTGTCTTTAGACATTTCAGTTAGAGGGCGAAAGATAGTGCTCGTCGCATTATTTTCTGCATAAAACAAAGTATCTTCTGTGGGTTCATTTACGCCATGTCCAATAAACAAGGCGACCTTTCGCCCCTTGTGGTGTTGAATAAATGTTTCGAGTTTTTTTGCCATAGTGGCTTGTTCTTGTTTATTTTCTTGAACCCACTTTTGAATGTCAGCTCTAACACTTTCAACCGAATGTTCTACGCTTTCATCCCATCCGCCATTGCGATATCCACCTTTATATACTGTTGGTAAGCCTTTGCTTTTTAATTTATTTTCTACTTCCTGCAGGTTAGACCATACTCTTTGCATCGAGTCGTCGAACATGACCACTTCAGGATATTGAGTAAAATCAGCTGTTGAATGTTTTAAGAACCGATCCGCATAGCCTTCTATTCTCTGAGAAAGACTTTTGGCATCGGTAATGCTGCTGAGATACCATTCTGCGCTATCTGCTTTTGCTCTTTTTCCTCTTAGCATGAGTAATGCGGAGATTTGTAGATGTCGTTTTATGGCATCTGTTCGCGCCGCCAGATAGGAGGTTTTTAGTGTGTCGATCTGTTCTCGCAATTGAGCTTCCGTTAATGAGCTGCCCAGGTTTAATAACTCTCGTGCCATAGACTCTTTTTCTGCATCTGTTGCGGCACGTTTCCGAAAGCCTAAGTCTCCCCGAATAATGCCACTCATTCCTTTTGTTTCAGCATCCGTGATTCTTTGATATTTTGGATCGAGGATGAGGCTACGTCTTGAAGTTCCTATGGTTTCTAAAATACCTAAAGCATTGATATTCGTTGATTGTCCGCTCCAAGCTTTGTACTGAGCATTCCACTGTGAGCGAGACGTCTTGGGATCAGAAAGAAATGTTGTATCTTGAGAAGGGTCCATAACAAAAGGACGTGTGACGTGCGTTGCAAAGCTTTTTTCTTTTGCTTCACTAGCAGCCTGGCTAAGGCTGGGACAGAAAAGAAGAAACATAGAAATTAGAATAGGGTATATCACTTAATTATCACTCACTTTTTAGAATAGCCTTCTATTTATAATACAACGTATTAAGTTTATAAAAGATTAAAGTGAGAAATTTGCTTTTGGATCCTCGGAACTCCCCTTCGCCATGGCTTCGGCGGGCAAGCAAGTCCGAGGATAACCGGCTCCGTCTTTGCGAGGAGGGACGGAGTCCCGACGTGGCAATCGAGGTGCCTTGAAATGTCGTGAGTATAAAAGCACCGGTTGTTGCCTGAGATCCTCGGAACAAGTCCGAGGATGACAAATGTGGTGTCCGAGGATGACAACATCGGGCTCGAGGATGCAGTGCTTTTAACATTTAGACCTAAATCATTTCTCTGTTCCTTTTGTTTCGTTTTAAATCAACACTGTTATCCTCTTGAACCAATACTGTCATCCTCGGACTTGTTCCGAGGATCTTGAAGTCCATGGATTCTCGGGTCAAGCCCGAGAATGACAACGGAGCTTCGGGAATGACAGAGGAGAAAAATTTGTCCGCTGTTTTTTGGGATCTGATACACTTTAAGACTCCGAACCCGGAAGTTTCTCTTAAAGGAGGGGTTATCACGGCTCATACCCCTTGCGGCTGGTTGCTCTGCGGCTCGCAACATCCTTGCCGTTTATCTGGCATCAGATCCTTTTCTTTATAACCGGTCGGTTTCCTTTGACCCAGCGGACGCAGTCCAAAGGATGGTTGTTAACGAATCTGACTTTAGG
>CANJLN010000005.1 GCA_947475175.1 Alphaproteobacteria bacterium | reverse complement strand
TTTGTGTGTCGAGTCCGGAAAAATCCTGCGGCCACGGGACTGATCTTTTTTCTTTTACACATCGCTTCTGATCCATCACTTTCATTGTTAAATTTAACATAAATTTTGCTAAAAAGCAAATTTTGAAAAAGCCCATCAAATATGTATAGCGGTGGTTTTGGCTGTGCTTTTTAGATCCTCGGAACAAGTCCGAGGATGACGGTGGTGGGGTTTTGAGGATGACAGAGTGGTGAATTCCGAGGATGACAGATGGGAAAACCCTAAAGCACAATCGTTGTCACTTGACCTGGAACCGTAATGCTGATTTTTCCTGCCCAAAGACACATAGCCATTGCCGTGTTGTCGATTGTTGGTAGACCGCCAATGAGCACATTCGCAATTGGCGGAGTCCAGGGGATAAGAGTCATTGGTATGCAAGGGGCAACTTGTACTGATCCAAGAGAGGCAACCATAATGGCAATGACCATGGGGTTGACTTTACTTTGGCACATAATGAACGGCATCATATTTAAAAAAGGAATCGTGTCAGTTATTGTTGCCGCGGGCATGATGAAAGTAATTTCCATATGAATTGGGAGTACCATCAAGACAGAAGGGGCGATCCCCCACATACATTGTGTCACTGCTAACCCGGTAACTTGTAGTGCCATATTTTTAATCCTCAGAGTTTCTATTTTTGTTCGCAGCAGGGTCTACTAGAACTTTTCCTGATTTATGGTAGCTGACGGGGTATGTTAAAGCTCTTCCTTTATCATATACAGTTGATTGCAAAGGTTCCCCTGTTGTGTAAAATACTTGCTCGTTATTAGATTGCAATCCATTTTCATAATGAGAAATTTGACACGGTTGCCCTCCCTGGCTTTTCGGAAAGTATGTTGTACAAGGACCATGTTTGACACCATTTCGATAATAAGAAACCTGACAGATATCTCCAAACATATCGTATGCTGTAAATTTACCTTCGATAAGATTTTTAATATAGATGGTTTCAAACATCTTGATGCCATTGGGGGAATGAGTACTTAAGTGACCCTCTTTTAAATTGTCTTTATAGTTAAAAATAATTTCTTTCTCACCATTTGAATGATACTGAGTTGCTGGACCGTGCAATATATCATCGATATAGTTGACTTGGGCAATGAGTATTTCTTCTTTGTACACGGAAGTAGGTCCGTTTTTCTTGCCATTTCTATAGGTAAGGATGACTCGTTTTTCTTTACGATGAAGTTCATAGACGCCATTTTGAGGCTTCCCTTTGATCTTCACACCATTCTGCGTCATGTAAGTACCGCTTTGATCTTCCGTTTCCTTTTCATTTTTTTCTTTTTCATTTTTTCTATTTTCCTTTTTTTCTTGTCTTTTTCTCTCTATTTCCTTTCTATCTTCTTCTCTATCTTTTATTCTTGCTTCTCTTTCTCTTTCTCTTTTTCTTTCCTTTCTTCTTCTTTCTCTTTGTTCTTCTGTAAAT
This sequence comes from Alphaproteobacteria bacterium, assembly GCA_947475175.1. GTDB lineage: Bacteria > Pseudomonadota > Alphaproteobacteria > Paracaedibacterales > CAIULA01 > CANJLN01. The sequence goes on along the minus strand of CANJLN010000005.1, from coordinate 49,111 downwards.
TGCGTTGGTTTTTCTTTTTTAGTTTTGGATTGTTCTGTTTCCAAGCTGTCTGATCTTGAATCATCATCTCTTATAAGATTATGATGCCTTCTTTTTTTTCTTGTATATTTAGATCTGTTTTGTTCTGTTCTTGAATCATCGGCTCTTACAAGATTATGATGTATTCTTTGTTTTTCTGTGTACCCAGATCTGCTTTGTTCTGTTCTTGAATCATCAGCACTTATAAGATTATGGTGTACTTTCTTTTCATCAGCTTTTGGAGCTGCATTTTTTAATGAGGGTGTCGAAGAAAATTTTTTATTATCTACCATTTTGTTACACTCAAGTTTTTAAGCTCCAATTTTCGTCATGGCGGCTCCGATTTTACACATCAGACCACCTGAAGCTGTTACCAGTAATCCGCTCCCAATTTCCGCCATCAAACCTCCATCAAAAGCTGCCATTAATCCTGCAGCAACATCAGTTGACAATCCTGACGATAATGAGCAAGCCAATCCAGCCGACACGTCCGCGTCCATTGAAGCATCTATAGAAATACTTGAACCACTTAAGTCTATGTCACCAGCGTCTATGGACATATCACCGCCTGATTTTATTTCGATGTCATCACTGGTTTCAATTGTAAGACCTCCTGCTGTTACGTTTATTTCGATGTCATCACTGGCATCTACGGTGACACCACCGCCTACGGTAACTGCAATATCGTCAGTAGTATCCACAGTTATACCAGCACCTGAGGTTACTGCTATATCATCAGTGGTTTCAATTGTAAGACCTTCGCCTGCAGTGACTGAAATACCAGCCTCCGCCTCTACGCTTATCTCCGCATCTGTGTGTACAGTGATATCATCACCGGCCTCTACAGCAATACCATCACCTGCAGTGACTGAAATGCCTTCGGCAGCTTCCATTGTAATACTTGCACCTGCAGTAAAACTCATGTCTCCGGTACATTCAAAACTGATGTTGCCGTCGACTGTCACTGTCAAGTCTCCATTAGCGATTGTAATTGTGTAACCGGCATCAGGGCCTTCAATGGTTAAGGTTTTACTACCTACCTTGACTGTAAGGTCATCATCCCCGGCTATAATCGTTTCTGTTCGTGAGTTCTCAATCTCAACCAGCATATCTTTTTGAGCATGCATGTAGAATTCTTCGCTTCCCGTAAGGTCTTCAAAGCGAAGTTCATTAAATCCTTTGATTGCTTTGGCGCCTCTGTATCCTAATATGGACTTGAGTTGGTTTCCAGTACCTCCAAGTGTGCCAGCCCCTCTTCCAGAGATACCATTGGCGGTTGAGAGCGTTTCGGAGTCATCATCAGAGCCCTCTTCTTCCTCACCTTCTTCTTCCTCACCTTCTTCTTCCTCACCTTCTTCTTCCTCACCTTCTTCTTCCTCACCTTCTTCTTCCTCATCTTCTTCGTCCTGACTCGTTAATTGGTCAGCAACATCTGTCATTTTACCTAATTTTCCAGTGATTTTAGCTTGTATCTTTCCTTGAGCAGCAGAGGGCGCATTATTAGAAGAGGTGGCAGAATCAGTTGCGTTACTGCTGGAGTCATCATCACCATCACCATCATCATCATCGCCACCTCCAGCGCTTGCAGGAGAGGAGCAAGATTTGAAAGAGGTTTTTGTTGGGCTTTCTGCTGGATAATCAGCAGGCTTGTTATCCCCATTGTAAACACAACCCATAACAAGTGGTCGGTCAGGGTCACCTTCAACAAAGGTGACTATAACCTCCATGCCAATGCGAGGGATAACAAGTGTTCCCCAGCCACTTCCAGCACTACTTTGCGCAACCCGCACCCAACAGGAGCTGTTTTCGTCAAGATCATTTTGAAGGTCCCAATGAAAATGAACTTTTATGCGTCCATCTTCATCGCAAAAAATTTCTTCACCTTCTGGCCCCGTAACAACAGCCGTTTGATTACTATAAATTCTTCTTTTTTTTGTGATTCTGGGAGCTCTGAATGGTGTTACCGCAGGGAAAGCTGAAAACTCATTTTCATAAACTTTTGCTAAATTAGGTTTGCTTTGATTGTCGTATGAAAAATTTCCGTCATTTTGTGACAAGGATGTTTTTTGATGGATAATATGCTTTACACCATACAACATGTACTCTTGATTAAAATCATCACGAGGATGATCTTGAAGAGTGAAAGTTCTGCCAGAACCGAGTTCAAGCGCAGTTCCCTTACCATTTACAAGTGTTTGCGGCCACTCAAGTTCTTGGATACGGTGATTGGTTATTGTTTCACCACCATCTATACTATCAAACAGTCCTGGATATTCATAAACAATCCCTCCGAGCCCCTCTCCCGGGCTGCTTGGAGAAAGCTGTGTGGATGGTGTTGAGTAATTGTAATCCGCGGCCATAAACTGCCCTGGAACGACTTGCATTTGATAACTAAAATGAGTGATTCTATTTAAGAGCGGTTGCGCTGTTTGCAATAGACTTAAACCAATTTCTGTTTCAATCGCAGTCGCAGATTGATTATTATCAGCCAGAACTAAAGTATGTCCATCTTCATCATAAGTGAAAAAATAGAATATCCCTTCTTCTTCCATTAAACGTGACGCAAAATCAAAATTGCTTTCCCCATATTGAACACAATATTCTCTAGGGTCTTGACCGGCATGCGTTACTTGGTTGTCTACGTTTGTTACATCATTTTCTTCTAGTATGCTCGTGATAATATCTAAAGCCGACATGTTCTGAAAAATACGGTGATCCCGGCTGAATTTTAAAAGCCAAAACTTGGGATATAAAGTGGCTCCATAATAAGCACGAATATTGCCACTTTCATCTGTGATTGTTTGGTGTTGTTCAATTTTTCCAACAATTCCGGAAAAATATCTTTTTGTGTCTCCTAGATCCAAGGTAACCGTTACTTCTTGACTAAGAAGTTGGCCAAAATCTAAATCTGCTTGAGCAGAATGAAGTTGCAGAGTAAATTCAAAAGGTTGAGAAAGCCCCTCGGTTCCAACGAACCTATCCAGAATAACATAATCATCTTCTAAGGGCGTCTTAACGGTTAGTTTAAGGTTTTCTTGAGAAAGAATGGGATCCATGAGTAAATTTTAATACATTTTTAACTAAATTAGGATTATTCTGAGATGTTATTCAGAAGATGTCGAGTCATAAAATTGTAGATTGATTGATGAAAGCTAAATTTTCTGCGACACTTAGAGTTAAGAAGATAAATAATTTTAGAAAGGTGCCATATGGGCAAAAATGTTTGTGTATACTGTGGTGCTTCTGAACAATTGGATGAAGTTTACAAAAATGCCGCTATTGAATTGGGACGTTTAATAGGCAAAAACAGTTTGGGTTTGGTCTATGGTGGGGGTCGACTAGGGTTAATGGGCATTGTTGCCTCGGCCGTGCTCGAAAATGGCGGAGAGGTCATTGGCTTTACAACGGAACATCTTGACGAAAGAGAAGGCGCTCATTCAGGCTTAACGGAGTTGCACATCGTTGACAGCATGCACACACGGAAACTGAAAATGTCTGAATCAGGCGATGTGTTTGTTATACTGCCCGGTGGCTTTGGCACACTGGATGAACTCTTTGAAATCATCACATGGCGTCAATTAAATCTTCATCAAAAACCCATTATTATTTTAAATATTAATGGATACTGGGATCCTTTGGTTTCTTTGATAAAGCAAGTTATTCAGCACAAGTTTGCTCGTCCGGAACACGAAAAACTAATAACTGTCTTGAATACGGTTGACGAGGTTCTAGAGTTTATAAAAGACCTATAACACGCTCATAAATTGCTTGAAGAGGAATATCAGCCATCTTATCTCCACCAAAGTCTTGTGACTTTATCACAATAACTTGCTCGCCATTTGGTGTTGATTTAAGAGGATCTGTTGGCCCCCACATGGATAGTGTTGGCTGATTGGATGATGCTAAAATATGACCAACACCGCCGTCATTAGCAACATTCACATCAGCCAATTGAGCAAGGGCAATTGTTAGATAGGCTGATTTTTTGTCTGTGTTTTGCAAAGGGAAAATAGCATCTGGCATTTGTTTCTCAATGTCTGCTCTCCATTCAGGCTCACCTGGACCAAGGATAAACATAGGCTGGATGTCTTGTTCCTTTAGTTTCTGGGCAATACCAATAAAATTTTCTAAGGGCCAACATTTAAATCGTCCGCCAGCACCTGGTGCCAGCAGCACAATTTTTTTATGCCCCAGATAATCTTTTAAAAGATGCGCTGCGTGTTCTGTCCATTCAGTTGGAACGTCAACCCCATAGATAGGTGTTATGTGTTGAGCTGTTGCCACGTTCAAAAGATCCATGAGGCGATCAACCAGTAACAATGGTTTCTGATAGGGTTGATTTGGCTTTAGATCCGAAAAAAACCATCTAAAGGCAGCAGATACATAGAGTTTATGAGGAATGCGTTTTAGCATAAAAGGCGGAATGGCTTTTTTCTCAGTATCAATAATGACATCAAATCCTCCTTTAGGAAGGAGATTTTTCCAAGGATTTTTCCAAATGTGCGTCCAATGGTCCCCAAAACCTGTTTGATCAATAACATGATGAATATAAGGAGAAACCACAGGGGATAATGCTGTTTTAAAAATAGTGGCATGACGTCCCGCAAGCCAGGTGATCTTTGCGCCAGGGAACGCCTCTGGTAAAGCGCGTATAAACGGTAATTTCATCATCCCGTCACCAATCAATTCGCCGTTACTAAAAATAAGAACCGATTTGACGGGTTGTTTGTTGATCAGCATGGAGACTCTTGGGTGTTGGTTTGTTATTAAGAGTTGATACCATATTTTGAAAAGAGTGTCTAATTATGAAGCTTCTTGACCATTTCAAGCAAAACAGAACTGCCCTTTACCCTTTTTCTTGGCAGAGTACATAGCTTGGTCAGCTGAATGAATAAGTTTTTCATAAGAGTCACCATGCTCAGGAAAAAGAGAAATGCCAATGCTGGCATTAATTCGGAGGTGTTGCCCTCTGTTGTAATAAGGACTGCCTAAATGATAAAGAACACGATAAGAAATTTTCTCAACAATCTGGCGATTTTCTATGTCATTCAAAAGGATACCAAACTCGTCACCACCAATGCGGGCAACTGTGTCTGTCTTTTTAATGCAATCGCGAAGCCTGCCCCCAACCTGACTTAAAAGCCAATCACCTGTTTTGTGATTATGAGTATCGTTAATATCTTTAAATCCATCTAAATCCAGATAGAGAATAGCAAATTTTGAATCTCTTGGTGATGAAGCAAGCATTTTTTCATGAGCGCGTTCTTCGAAAAGTTGACGATTAGGAAGACCTGTCAATCCATCGTAATAAGCCATAAAAGCAAGCTCAACAAAGGTGTTTCTTTCCTCTCGTGAGCCTTGAGCATTTGTTTCAGCGTATTTTAAAAATTTTTGCAGACGAAAAGTAAAAAGTTGGCTATTAAAGTCACCTGCAAAAAAATCATCTATGGAAAACTGAAGGACTTCTTCGAGTTCTTCGGGATGATCCGCCGTCACAAACAAAGGAATGGTTGCAAAAGTTGGATGATAGCTTCTTTGCAAAAGAAAAGTCCGTCCTTCATCTTTAAGAGAATTTAAATCTAAAAAGAAAGCATCAATTGATTTAAATCTGCAAAGATGCGACAGCGTTTGATAATTGGAATGAAAAATTAAATCATAGTGTTCATAAAAAGTCGACGGTATAGCAAGTTCAGGGTTTTGAGTTAAAACCACAACCGTAACAGGCTTTCGTCTGCTTAAAGGTGTTTCAGAATGAATAACTTTATTTGATATCAATAGCGTTCACTCAATAAAGGAAAATGACCCATTGAAGGGCCATTTTCTTGTTATCGTTAGTCTTCTTCGCCTTCTTCTAAATCATCACCACCTGCTGTTTCAGGTGAAAGAGCTTCATCTGCGGTTGCTAATTCATCTGCAGGTGAGGAAGGTGCAGCTATAACTGAAGAGGCAAGTAGCGCTAAGGCGAAAAATAGCCCAGCTGAAATTAGTTTTATTGACATGTATAAACTCCTAAAAAAACAACGTACATTCCATGATAATATCGAGAGTCTGACCTGGTGTCTAGAATAAGAATTTTAATAAAAGTTTTCGTTTGCACAAAATTAGGCTAGTCTTGTAACCAATGTTACAAGATGCCTAAGTGGCGGGCTTTACACTTTATGAAACAATGGATCCCAGTCTCTAAAATAGAGGGTTTGTGCTCAAGACAGGCCCATGCTGATTTTCCAAAAGATGGAAATGACAAGCCTACTTATGAGAGAGAACTTGGCAAGGACGGGTTCTTTGGCCCTTGTACCCATATGATTCATCAACACGCTCCAACGGCTTGGACAGATTGGGATGGTCCTTTACGACCACGGGCTTTTGATTTAAAAAAACTGCCAGGATCTCACACTGTCCCATGGTTGACGCAACCCTTTTTATCCAATAAACACACAGACATCCGCTGGTGGTCATTGGATCAATCAATGACCGAACTGGTACGCAATGGCGATGGGGACTTGCTCCTATTTATTCACCAAGGAAATGCCGAACTCTTTTGCGACTATGGTCATCTGTCGTTAACAGAGGGTGACTATTTGATGCTACCAAGAGGCACGATGTGGCGATTAGAAACAAATGTTCCTCTTAAAATCCTGATGATTGAAGCAACAGACAGCTCATTCCAGCTACCAGACAAAGGGTTAGTTGGTCCGCACGTCATATTTGATCCAGCGATGCTGGACTCCCCCAAAATTAACGAACCCTTCAAAGAACAGCAAAAGAATAAAAACCACGAATGGCGCGTTGTGATCAAACGACAAAATGCGCTCACAACAGTGACCTTTCCTTTTAATCCACTAGATGCTCTTGGATGGCATGGAATGTTGATGCCTGTTCGGATTAATTGGCGAGATATCAGACCGCTTATGAGTCATCGGTATCATTTACCACCCTCGGCTCATACAACTTTTGTGGCCAATCGATTTGTTGTCTGCACCTTTTGCCCGCGCCCAATTGAAAGCGATCCAGGGGCTTTAAAAGTTCCCTTTTATCACAACAATGATGATTTTGATGAATTCATTTTCTATCACCAAGGGCAATTTTTCAGCCGTGATAACATTCACTCGGGCATGACGACTTTGCACCCTTGTGGTTTTACGCATGGCCCTCATCCAGGTGCCTTTTCAATTGGTGCCAAATCCGCGCGTACGGAAACGGATGAAGTCGCGGTCATGGTTGATACGCGTGATCCTTTGCATGTTGCTGACGATCTAAAAGAAATTGAATGGACTGAATACCTGCACTCTTGGAAAGGAATAACCAACCCATGAAACTAGCGAGCTTTAAAAATGGCACACGCGATGGCGCGCTTGTTGTTGTCAGCCGAGATTTGAAAAGACAAACGACTACGAATAACGTTCCAACGATGCAATATGCCATCGAAAATTGGGATACGGTTTCTTCAAAGCTTGAGAGTATCTACAATCTTTTAAACCTGGATCAAACGATGGGCAGTACTTTTGATCCTGCGCAAGCACACTCTCCTCTTCCACGGGCGTATCAATGGCTTGATGGCAGTGCCTATGTCAATCATGTTGAGCTGGTTAGAAAGTCTCGTGGTGTCGCTATGCCTGAGAGTTTTTGGACAGATCCTTTAATGTATCAGGGTGCCTCAGATTCATTTGTCGGCCCCAGAGACCCTATTGTGATTGCTGATGAAACCTGGGGCATTGATTTTGAAGGCGAAGTCGCTGTAATTACTGATGACGTACCCATGGGCGTCAGTTTAGAAAAAGCAGGATCGCATATTAAGCTCATCATGCTTGTCAATGATGTGTCTTTACGTAATCTTGCCCTTAATGAACTGAGCAAAGGGTTTGGATTTATTCATGCAAAACCAGCCACAAGTTTTTCACCCGTTGCCATCACCCCCGATGAACTTGGCGAATCATGGCAAGATTTCAAAGTTCATCTCCCTCTCTACACTTATGTGAATAATAAAGAATTTGGTCGCCCCAATGCCGGCGTTGACATGACCTTTAGCTTTGCTCAGCTTGTTACCCATGCTGCCAAAACACGCTTTTTATCGGCTGGAAGCGTTATCGGATCAGGCACTGTATCCAACAAAGATAAAAGCGCAGGATCATCCTGTCTTGTCGAAAAAAGAATGATCGAGGTCATCGAAAAAGGCCACACAACAACCCCATTTTTGTGTAACGACGATATCGTTCGAATTGAAATGCTGGATGAAAATGGTCAATTGATCTTTGGCGCTATTGAGCAGAGGGTTGTGGGGTATGAAACCTAAATATCTTTCCATAGTTGATCTAACGTCAACCAAACCTTATTCACCGTTAGATCTCTCATATAACAATCCCGTGATTGATGCGAAAATCCAGGCGTTTCTTTCAGTTCATCATAGGTCAGGGGAATTCGAACAACAATGTTGCGGGTCTCACCAGATGTCTGCCAGGGCCCATAGTTTTTCTCTCTGGATGGCCCAAACAGACCAATGGTTGGCGTCCCAACAGCGGCAGCAATATGCATCAACCCTGAATCATTGCCGATAAAGGCTTTGCATTGTTTTATACACGCTGCTGTATCAGCCAAACTCAGACCTGAATCAATTAAAGATAAAACGCGATCGGCAGGCAGCTCTTTTAGCATGGGTTCAACTATATTTTTCTCATGAGGGGCTGCAAAGACAGCAACTTTTGCATCCAGGTATTTTTCCATAAAGCGTTTTAATAATTCAGTGAATGATTCAATGGGCCATTGCTTGCCAATCCAATTAGCAGCAGGAGCCACGGCTAGATAGGACGGCATCTCTTCGTCATTCTCACATTTATTGCAAGAATCTTTAGATCCTCGGAACAAGTCCGAGGATGACAAAGGTGAGTCCGAGGATGACAGTGTAGGGTTAGAGGAAGATAAACGAGAAAGACGTTCCTTAGAAAACCACAAGGTCGGATTTGATGTTTCAAAACCAACCAGCGCTGAAACTTGTTCTACCTTATGCCTTGGATCCCCTGGTTTACTTTTCCACACGGATCGTTTCTTTGCCCATAAGCCATAAGAAATGGCAGACCCTCGCAAATCAATCACCCAATCCCAGCGCTTTTTAAAAACTTGTTTCCACAAAGTCAACCAATGCTTGCTATGACGTTCTTTGGCAAAAACAATAAAGCCATCTAATAAAGGATAATCCTCGAACAAGGGCGCTGGCAACGGATCAACAGCAATTGTAACCTTGGCACTTGGATAACGACGTTCAATCTCAGCCAAAATACCTGTTGTTAAAACAGCATCACCAATGCGACTACAGGTTATGAATAAAATATTTTTCATCTACAATGTGTATGTAAAATTATCAACAAGCATTCCTGGAACAGAACAACCTCCCACTCCGCGAAGCACATAGGTCATATTATCAGGAATAATAGAAACTGTATCTGTCAAAGACAGTAAGCCTTGACCAAAGAAATGATACAAGGTCTCATCAAAACGCATATCCTTGATGGGAGAAACAATAGAACCATCCTCAATCCAAAAACAAGCATAACGCGTCATGCCAGTAATGCGACCCTTGTTAAGGTCGCTCCAGTTTAAATAATGAACGTTACTAATATAAAGACCAGTGCCAAGCTCACTTAAAATTCGTGAGTCCGTCAGAGTGCCTGGGTTGACGCAAGGTGATCGCAGACCTTCACTCTCTTCGGCTTGGTTACTGGTCAATTTATACTCTTTCGCTGTGCGCGTACTGGTCAACAAATTCCGAAGCTTACCATTTTCAATCAGCGGTACCTCCGTTTCAGAGAGCTCACCTAAGCTGTTGAAACGAGGTCCTAACCCTAAGGAAAAGTCTTCTTTCAATGTAAACAGTTTTGACAATTCCGTTTCCATGTCAGCCAACAACTTAAGCACAGAGCGGCCTTGATGATAAGCAGATGCACTCACTCCAGACCAGCTGAGTATGTTAACCAGATCCGCAACAGCTTCTGGAGCAAAATAAGTTCTATAACGACCCGGCGCAATTGTTTTAGAGGGTTTGTCCAAGCTGATTAATTGTTCTTTGGCAAATTCAACCTTCTTTTGAAAAGCACTTTTTGACCATTTCTTATCCGCATGAATCAGCTTCACAGCTTTTTGAGATGGTGTGTAGAAAGAGAGATCAAGATTAAAACTCTCCCCTTGATACCAATGATTCTGTCCAAGAGAGTTAATGCTCCCGCGCATGATAGATCCTGCTGTTAATAAACCAGCGCTATCAACGCCTTGCAGCATTGGCAAATATTCATCAAACCATTCTTCTTTATCAGGAAAAGATCCTTTGTGAGCCTCGTTGCTGTTGCCTTCGTTTTTAAACTCAGCGCAAAAAGGATCCTCTGGCAACTGTGCTGTGTCAGACCGACACTGCTCTAAAGCCGCCAGTCCTTTTTTAAAATTGGTTTCATGGTCTTGACCAAAGGGTATTGAATAGTCAACCGTTCTTTTGTTTTTGACATAAGAAAAATTAACACTACCTTGCTCTACCTGTGTAGTTTGCCTAATTTTTGACTGCGTTATCCGATTAAAGAATGTACTTTCAGCCATCAAAGAAAGAGAAACCTGTTCGCTCCCCTGTAAACTACAAAAGAGGTCTTTTGCGAATTGATTAAAAAGCTCTTGCATTACGCCCCTCCTCCAAACACTTCCACATCCCCAAACCAGCATGTTGGAACAGCATGTCCCACTCGAATGATTTGATTGGGTTCCCCCTTACCGCAATAAGGGCTTCCGGTGATCTCGAAAGTACTCTGATCTCCAACTGCTTTTAAGTTGGTCCAAAAGGGGACTGAAATTCCACGGTAATTGGGATTTTTAAGAACCGTTGTCAGCTGGCCATTTTGAATACGTCTTGCATATTCACACCCAAATTGAAATTTATTACGGTAATCATCAATCGACCATGAGCGGTTTGTTTTCATCAAAATTCCGTTCTCAATTTGACCGATCATCTGATCAAAAGAGGTGTCACCTGGTTCAATATTAATGTTGGCCATGCGATCAATTGGGGGGCGATTCCAAGAGGATACTCGAGAATTAGCAACGCCCGGAATTCCCAATCTTTCCTGACTCTCTAAACTCCCAAGACCTCGCAAAAGAACGCCATCCTTAATCAAATACTCACGCGTTGCCTTGTTACCCACATCATCGAAGTTATAACTTGCTGCTTCTGTTTGAACACAAGGATCAAATGTCACATTCAAAAGTTTTGAACCATAACGAAGGGTTCCAAAATCACTCGGTTTTACAAAACTCCAACCCGCATAGTTGCGCTCATCCCCCAAGATTCGATCAAGCTCCAAGGGATGCCCTATCGATTCATGAACCTGAAGGTATAATTGATCCGGTGTGATCACCACATCATAATGCCCGGTTGGACATTCCTCTGCGCTTAAAAGTTCAAGCGCTTCTCTGCCTACATGCCTTGAAATCTCCTCAAGAGCATGTGCATTAAAAACTTCCATACCCAATTGACGATAAGGCGACCCATTCGAGCGCGTCTGTGTTTCTGCACCATCTTGCGCTGTTGCTGAAAGCATGACTTGAATAGAAGTGATATCTTGGCAAGAATCGCTACCATTACTGCTCACCATGCGACTTGAGCGTTCAATAATCATACCGCTTGCAACTGTGTTTACGATTTTATCGGACGCTTTCAAAACTTCAGAATTCTTGAGCAAAACATCTGTTAGATCTTTTAAAGAAAGGTCCGTTGTTTTATTTCGAGGGGAACTTGAGAAATGCCCCTCGGCCTTTGGACGAACGGACTGTTTGAAAGAGTGCAACTGATACGCTTTTGCTTTGCACGCTAGTTTTGATGCGCGCACCGCAGCTTCATGAATAGCTTCTTCGGTGTGCGTACTGGTACACGCATAAGCAAACTGACCGTCCACCAACACCTCAACCATAAAACCATGATCAAGCGAGGCACTGTTTCTGTCTATTCTTCCATTTCTGGCCGAACGATTGGATATTTTCTCTGAGATTTCACGAATACCCACCCAATCTGCACGGATAGATAAATTGTCTAAACACTGCCTTAAATTCATAAACGTTTCAGTATTAAAAGAGTTGTTGCGACAATCTTAGCAGAATTTGTTGGAGCTGTCTAAAGCTCAAAGTCAGTCATAATCGCCATGATTATTTATATATTGAATATTCCTTTTTTAATGAGTATATAAAATACAATCTCTAAATTAGATAAACATGACTATACCTTATGTATTTTATTCTTTTCATATTATCTCTCATTCTTTATACGCCGGCTCTATCAGCAACGGCAGATCCGCTTTTAAGGTATCTTGAATATCCAGATAGATTTACCTGCAACCCAGAAGCTTCTCATTTAAGCCATATGGGAACACTAGGAACTACTGATGAAAGAATTTCTTATCTTGAAGAACAAACCAAACTTGGCGACGTAACAGCTGTAAAATTATTATCTTCTGAGCTTAAAACTGCCGGACGTTTAAAAGAAGCAAGCAACACGTTGGTTGTTTATTGTCTTCACGCATGGATGGCCGACACACCAATAGATGAAGAATTTACTAAAAGTTTTTATACAGACATTCCAAGAGACAAACTCCTGTCTTTTCTCCAATTTGGTAAATACAAAAAATTCATTCAATCTACTTTTAAAGGCATGAGATCCCATTTTTCGGAACAAACATTTGATTTGTTCAACGCATTCACAAGGCCGTTTCAGTCAGATTTAGCTATTCCAAGTAATCTGGATATTTTCTCACTCGATGATCTTGGTCGTTTAGCGTTTCGGGTAATGCGTCATACTTTTAGATTTGCAGGAGCAAAAGAAACTGATAAAAAACCACTTTTACAAAACTTTTCCTTTTTCTTAAACAAAATAGATTCTTTAGAACAATTTGATGACTTAAAAATGTATGGACATAGCTTATTGATGACACAAGAAGATGTTGCTCATTTCATGGAAAAATATAAGCTTGGCATTAATCACGGTTTCATTTATGAAAAGGGACATCGAAGACCAGGCACACCAGATGAAGTCAAAAAACATGTTTGGCAACTTGGATGGAGTTCCAGAGATTCTTACCCAAAATTTATGCTTGGAATTCTGACACACTCTAGCTATTTTACAGGAACCTATCAGAGGGGCGTTTTTGCTCCCTTTTCTTCAGAACAGGAACGAAGTAATTTCATCGTTCAACACTTCAGTCTTATTCACAAAATATCATCCAAAGGGCCTGTTTCTTCTGGACCATGCGGAATAGGAGCTATCTATACGGTTATGGGGCAATTATATGAAATGGGAAGAGCCACCCACATTTATCAAAATGGAGACATAAAAGTAAAGGAACCAACACAAAACCAATTATTAGATGCAGCAGTTGAGATGTATATAAAAAATCTTCCAGTTTCTTCTAGCAACTTGGCAATATTGTTATTGAACAATTCCTCTGCAACAATTGCAAAAATGCCGTCTTACGGAAAAATTCCTTTAAGAAACGAGAAAGAGAAAATTGATTTTATAGCACCTTATTTGGCACAACTTACACCGAGTATGTTTGTAAAAGGCGCAGACATGACTAGCTATTTTCTAGCACAAAACACTTTAGGAAAACTTTACGCCTCTGGAAAACTAGAAAAAACCTACGATCATACTGGTAAAGTTATTGGCAGAGTTAAAGACCATCATCAGAAAATGACAAAAGCCTTGGAACACTTTAGCAAAGTCACGCCAAAAGCAGAATCTACATATTATGAAACATTGGTTTGTATAGCAGAAATCTATGGACGTTTTTTGTGTCTAGATCAATATCAGGATGGTGTATTAACAGGAACAATGACTTCTCCAGAACAAGTTTATGATAAGATTTCCTCTCTTTTAAGCGAGATTCCAGAAGAAGACGACAACTATCAAAAAGCACAAACTATTCTTATTGAAATGCTTTGTCGAGATGAAACTGATTATCTTTACAAGCGTAATGGAGACGGCATTATTTCAAAGGTTATGCTCGAAAAGCCTCCACAAGAGGCTTATGCGATGGCTTCTAAAGTCAACACCGACACAGCTCTCTTTTACAGAGGAAAATTGATTTTAGAAGGATACGGGGAGTTTGAAAGTCCAAAGGAAAGAGAAAAACAGGCTGTCAAATTTCTAAATCAAAGCGGAACATCTAGTTCCGAACTTTATTTGACGCGTCACTATTTGCAGAAAACTCAAAAAGAAGATCTATTATCTCCACTAAAAAGTCAATTCTTAACATTTGCGACTGATCATCTAACACGTGCTGTTGGTATAGGAGCAAACCCCAGGATAGTGTCCGTCTTACAAGAAGAAAACGATGCAATCCGAAAAGAGTTGCCCATTCCTGAAACGGAGCTACAGCAAAAAGTAGAAGAACCAAAACCAGTTGAACTTTCTGAAAAATCAGTTCCTAAACCTGAACAAGCCGTTTTGGAGCAAGCAGCACCTGCTCCTACCATTACGAATCAACCCACTATTACTACTCTTAAAACAAAGCCTCTCGATTTACCCCCCGATCTCACCCCTGTAAGAAATGTTGAGGTGAGAAAAGGAGTTACCAAGTTTCAAGCAAGTGATGCCGGATATAGACTGTCGCATAAAGTAGACTATCTTTTGAAACAACTTCAGTACGTTCCTGACCTGATGCGGCTAACAGATCGCAAAGTAGCAGGAGTATCAAGTCTTTTCGAAGTTCGTTTAAACAATGCCTATCGAATGATAGTCGGTTTGAACGCAGCAAAAGATGCTGTTGTTTTTTATGCTGGACATCATGACGGGTGGCAAGAAAGCACCTCTCGATGGGATCTTGAGCTTAGATAGCCCTCAATAATTCCTCTATCCCCACTCACCCTAAAGTTGTAGGATGTCTCAAGCTTTAACTTTGTGACTATAAAATTCTGATGTCAACGCGCTCCAATCAGAGCATGATTAAGTTAATAACCTGCGGTGCTTTAACAGTTGCTACCCTGCTGGTCATCGGTAAAGGCTTTGTTTGGTATATCACCGGTTCTTTAAGCATCAAAGCCTCTCTGGTCGACTCGCTTCTTGACGCTTGCGCTTCATTGATCAATTTCATTGCCATTTACCATGCTCTCAGGCCAGCAGACGCAGAACATAAGTTTGGGCACGGAAAAGCTGAAGCCTTAGCAAGTCTTGGACAGGCCATTTTCATAGCATTTTCAGCAGGATGGCTTTTAAAAGAAGTGTTTGAGAGAATCCAAACACCACAACCCGTTACTTTTAGCTTGTTTGCCGTCGGTGTTATGATTGGCGCAATTATCTTAACGCTTCTGCTTGTCATCGGTCAGCGATATGTCGTCCGTCTAACCGGTTCTTTGGCGGTCGAAGCAGACTCACTTCATTATCAAACAGATCTATTCACGAACATAGCTGTATTGATTAGCTTCTCTTTATCCTCTTATCTTTCAGTTGGGTATTTTGACACAGCTGTTGGCGCTCTGATTGCGGTTTACATCCTCCATAGCTCATGGAAGATTGCTAAAAAGGGCTTTGATATTTTAATGGATAGAGAACTCCCAAAAGATGTCTTGGAAAAAATAATAGAAATTGCCAAAAGTCACGCTCACGTCAAAGGAATCCATGACCTTAGAACACGCAGTTCAGGTCAAAATGAATTTATCCAAATGCACCTCGATTTGGATCAAAATCTAACCCTTCAAACAGCTCACGAAATCGCCGACGAGGTCGCTTTTAAAATCAACAAATTCTTCCCAAAAGCAGAAGTCATCATTCACCAAGATCCAGTCAGTTAAAGTACCCATCACATGAAAACAGAAGCTCGCATTCAAAGCACCATCGAATTAATCAATGAAATTCTATCAACACCCTCTGTGCCCGCCGACAGTCTCATTAGTACTTATTTTAAAAACAGACGATTCATTGGTGGAGGTGATCGCCGATTTATTACTGAATTCACCTATCAGATCATCAGGCACTATCCAAAACTACAGTGGTTTTGGCCAAATTTAACGGGTAGAAAAGCTATCTTAACTTATCTTCGAATTAACGCCAAAGAAACTCCAACTCAGATAGCGGCGCTTTTTACAGGTGAAAAATTTTGCCCTGATCCTTTAACGGAGGGAGAGCAAAAATATTTGGCAAGCCTCACTCATACTCTGAAATTACCACCATGGGTCGAGTTATGTGTCCCAGAATGGATTTTTCCTTATTTTGAAAGATTGTTTGGAGATTATTCACATAAAGAGCTTAGCGCACTGAATGAACAAGCTCCTTTGGATTTGCGTGTTAATACCCTCAAAAGCACAAGAGATGTTGTTTTAAAACAACTCACAGCAGAGGGATTAGACCCGAAACCAACAACCTTAAGTCCGCTTGGAATCAGATTCTCAAAGAGAATCCTTTTCCCCACACACCCTTTGTGGCAAGACGGAACCTTAGAGGTTCAAGACGAAGGGTCGCAACTGATTGCTTTATTATGTAACGCAAAACCAGGAATGGCCATTTTAGATTATTGCGCTGGTGCTGGTGGCAAGTCATTGGTCCTTGCAGAAACCATGAAAAACAAAGGTCGTCTTGTTTTAAGCGATATACATGGTTGGCGTCTAAAGCGGGCGAAAGAAAGATTAAAGCGCGCCGGCATTCATAACCACGAAGTCCGTCACATAGAAGATGAAAGAGATTGGTTCAAAGGGCAAGAAAACCGATTTGACTGCGTTTTGGTCGATGCCCCTTGTTCCGGCACAGGGACCTGGAGACGCAATCCAGATATGAAAATTCGCTTTAAAGAAAAAGATCTGAAAGAACTGATCGTCAAACAACAAGAAATTTTAAATGCAGCTTCTAAGTTTGTAAGGCCTGGTGGATTCCTTATTTACGCAACCTGTTCCCTTTTGCGTGAAGAAAACCACCAACAAATTAACCAATTTATCGAGCAGAAACCAATATTCAGTTTGGTTCCCATCCAAGAAGTTTGGCAAAACAGCATCATAGACTGCCCCTGCCCAACTACTGATAGCATGTTGCAACTGACACCAGCAAGCCATCAAACAGATGGTTTCTTTGTGGCTGTTTTAAAGCGTGGCGCTTAACGCATAACAAAAAAACACTTGCGTGCGTAATTTAAAGATTACATCATGTAATTATAGTATGTTTAATCGTCAGAATTATATTGAAATCCATCGCAATCATATACTTTTTGTTGTCTTTGACTGGCTGCCAACAGATGGCAACAAAGGAATCGCTCACATCTCCTCTAACGCCACAGAACATGAAAACGTTAACAACACCTGTCACACCAGCTATACCTTCTGAAAAAATAAAAAAAAGCCAAGAAGCAGTGTCAACCTTACCTCCGGCACTTCTTCAACTCGTTTCCATCAGTATTTCAGAATCTCAATCTTTAAAACCGGTTTTTATCGAGCTTGCAAGACAGACCGGTATTGATCTGCAATTGGATCCCGCCATTAATAACAAGATTGTGTTCACAGCTAAAAATAAACCTTTTATCCACGTCATTGAAAGCATGTGTGATTTGGCTGGTTTGCGCTATAAAATCAATAATCAGGCGTTGCGCATTGAGATTGATTCGCCGTATACAGCAAATTACAACGTTCAATTTTTGAATCTTTCCCGCACCAGTCAAAATCGTATTTCCATCGCCACAGATGTTTTTTCCAACGTCAGTAATACAAATGCTGCAAAAGCGCCGATTGACAACGGATCCAACAGTTCCGTTAGCGTTACGGGCGCCAATGACTTTTGGAATGAATTGGAAAATAATTTAAAGATCATCTTGGAGTATGGCTCGTCTCCGCCAACTCAAGGGGCAGCAACACCCCTTGCCAATTATTCCCTCCATCGGCAAGCGGGTGTTGTCTCAATCCTTGGAACATCTAAACACCACAAAGCCGTTAATGCGTATTTGGAGATGCTCCGAAAAGCAGCCTGTAGCCAAGTTTTGATTGAGGCCAAAATTATTGAGGTCAATTTAAAGGATGAATTCAGAAGCGGTATTAATTGGCAAAAAGTTGGGAACCACAGTGATTGGCAATTCAACGGTAAATTTGGCGATTTTTCAAGAAACAGCCATTTTCTAGACCCCAATTCTGCTCAAACAGACATGATCAGCATGGGTGCCGGCGGCAAAACCTTTTCAGCAATCCTGCAAGCTTTACAGGAATTCGGCGCCTCTCGCACCCTTTCCAGTCCAAGACTGACGGTTATGAACAACCAAACAGCCATATTAAAAGTGGCCAGAAACCAGGTTTATTTTCGCCTAAACTACGACAAGCAATATAACACCTCTGTTCAAAGAGAAAGTATTGCGGTCTCTAGCGATATCCAAACCGTGCCCATTGGTCTGGTGATGTCTGTGCAACCATCTATTGATCTGTCGACAGGCGAGATCATCTTGTTTTTAAGGCCAACTATTTCCCGTCTTTGCCAATCAGTAAAAGACCCAGCCATTGATATTGCCTATAACGCTAATGCGAGTGAAAACAGTAGAACACCAGCGCAAATCACACCATCCCTGATTCCTGTTGTTGAGGTTCGAGAGATTGATTCAATCCTTAGAATTAAAAACGAAGAAATTGCTATTTTGGGCGGGTTAATGGAAATCAGATCGATTCAAGATAGCTCAAAGCTTCCTGTTTTGGGCGATATGCCCATTTTGAAAGAGTTTCTCAGCTCCTACACCGAGGGTGACCAAGTTGTTGAATTAGTCATTTTATTACGCGCCAAAATCTTAGAAGAGGCTGCAAAACCGGATGCTGCAGATCAACGATTGATCAAGGATTATATGCAAGATCCAAGGCCGTTGGTTTGAATGAGCAATTGCCGTACAAGGTGAAATATTAAGTGTAAATGGGTGCAAATGGGTGTATTATCGGGTGTATGATCAAAATAGAAACATTACAAATCACTCAAGATATTCTGCGCCTGATAGCTGAAATTGACGAATTCAAAGGAGCTTGGCGCGCTTTAGGCACGCTTGCGCCGGAACGTCTTTCTGCTCTGCGACAAGTGGCTACTATCGAGAGCATAGGCTCTTCAACTCGTATTGAGGGTAGCAAACTATCGGACCATGATATTGAACGACTGCTGACAAATCTCGAGATAAAATCTTTTGAAACTCGAGATGAACAAGAAGTTGCTGGTTATGCCGAAGCCATGGAGCTTATATTCCAGTCCTGGGAAGATATAACTTTCAATGAAAATCACATCAAACAGCTTCATCGTGACTTGCTGAAACACAGCCTCAAAGATGAACATCATCGTGGTCAATACAAAACGACCAGTAATAGCGTGGCAGCTTTTGATGAAAATGGTAAACAAATTGGTATCGTTTTTGAAACAGCGACTCCGTTTGATACGCCTCGCTTGATGGAAGAGCTTGTTACTTTTGTGAATGATGCTCTTGAAACAAAAAAACTTCATCCTTTGCTGATTGTTACTATCTTTGTTGTGGTCTTTCTTGAAATTCACCCTTTTCAAGATGGTAATGGTCGCTTGAGCCGCATTCTCACCACACTTTTACTCTTACGTGTTGGTTATGTCTATGTACCTTACAGCTCTCTTGAAAGCGTTATCGAGCAAAGCAAAGAGGGTTATTATTTAGCTCTACGCCAAACACAGGGAACAATTCGAACCAATGCACCAAACTGGCAACCCTGGGGGCTTTTTTTTCTACGGGCGTTGCAGCAACAAATGAAACGTTTGATGAAAAAAATTGAACGAGAGAAGATTGTTTTGTCCACATTGCCAGAGCTTTCTGTTCAAATTCTTGAATATACCCGGGAACACGGTCGCGTGACTATTGGTACTATGGTTAGACTTACTGGCGTCAGCCGCAATACATTTAAAGAGCATTTCCGTCAGTTACTTGAAAAAAGACATCTCACCATGCATGGTGGTGGGCGTGGCTCTTGGTATACCCTGTCTTAAAAATGTAGAACAGAAGCATATCCACAAGAGATTATATAAGAGATCCAAGGCCGTTGGTTTAGCAAAATAATCTTCTTGAAAAATTAAAACGCAAGACTATATATGAACAGATAGGTACAGACTTTCACAATCAATATAAATGAACAATCGATTGGATATGTCAAAGTGAAATTCTTTATTTTCTTGTTCCAAATCTGCATGTTTCTTTTGCAAAATGTGCCTCATTTAGCCGCAAATAATGATTTTTTTATCATTAAAGAATTTGTTTTTTTAAAAATCCCCCCGGAACAAGAAAAAATTATTAGCAAAGAGCCGTATCAATACACGGTTCCTGATCTGCACGGAAACGGTTTAAAGTTATTGCATACAGCTATAATGCTCAATTTTCTTAAAGCCTCTCCCAGACAATATCAGAAAATTCAATCTATCTATTTCTCAAACCAAAAGAAAGTCACAAAGGAAACTCTGTCTCAATTCAAACATCTTATTCGTAGTCTGCAAGTCCAAAATAAAAAACCCAATAAACTCCTATTGATTGGTGATGAATTTGGAGATAGGGGGATGAATGATTATTATACCTTAGAAATTTTGGCACACATGGTGCAGCAAGGTATTTCTTGTGAAATTCTGATTTCAAACCATGGTTACGAATTTGTACAAGGCTATGAGAAAAATTCATTTACGTCTTTAATATTAAAAGGCAATCATGCCCTTTCTCTTCAAAATCTCAGAAATCTAATTGATAGAAATATTGTTTCCTCTAGATATATACACAAGCTCATTAACGAATATTACAAAAAATGCCTCAAGCTCATCTCTTGCTCTTATACGGAAAATCAAGTTTTTATTTTTAGTCACGCTCCTATTGGGTTAAAGACCGTAATGTCTTTGGCTAAAAAATTGAACGTCCCTTACCTGGATGATTCGCCCCATCTTCTCATGCAAACCATCAACCAAATAAATAAGGTTTTCTTTGAGAATTATGTGCGTCAGAACAAAGTGCATACTTTATTTGATCCAGCAATCTTAGAGGCTGGATATTGCGGTTACAAAATTAATCCAGAAACAAATCCATTTGAACATCTTATCTGGAATCGAGATTATGAGGATTTAGATCGACCTTTCGTGCATAAGCAATATAACCTTAATTTTGTCCACGGTCATGATGCTACTCCTGAAACTGAAAAAAATATTTATAATTTAGATGGGGATAATCTGTTGGGCAAATCTATTCACCTAAACCATGGTCTAATGCAAGTACTCGCCACCAAAATAGAGCCGACTGCATGATGCTGTGAACAACGATTGATCAAGGATTATATAAGAGATCCAAGGCCGTTGGTTTGAATTTACATCCCAACCGAAGACTGACTCCAGAGCCCATCAATTGACGCAGGTGGGGTGTAACTAATCGGTTCACAATTTTCTAAACCATAAACCATATCTAACTGAAGCAAGCTTTGAATCGCACTATAGACGCCGCCGTGTGACACAACAAGAACGGGACCAGCATGACTCAAACAAACATCTAACGCTTTTTTAACTCGACTGACAAAGTCATCATAGGGTTCAGCCCTTTTTGGACAAATCCCCTGTTTCCAGCCTTTTAGCAAATCTTCGTCCTGGTTGCCTTGCAAGGTGCCCAAATTGGCTTCTTTCAAGCCACTAACCTCTATCATTTTAACGTTCAAAGATTCATTAATAATATTGGCCGTTCTGATCGCTCTTAATAAAGGACTGTAGCAAATCGTCTTAATACCTAATTTTTTAAGATAAGCAGCCGATTGATAGGCCTGTTTTATTCCCAGTTGGTTCAAAACAACATTAATTTGTCCCATGCATCGATGTTGCACATTCCAATCTGTATGACCATGTCTTAAGAAATAGAAGGGAATGGGAGCTAAAAAGCTCATGCTAACGTCCTTTGATGATCGGGATTGGGGAACTAACCGCTAGATCACTAGTGCGCCTTTTATGCAACAATAGCAACAAGTAAATGAGAAAGGTATACTTTACTCTCCCATCAACACCCCTCTAATCTTTTCAATCGCCCAATCTAAATCTTCTCGTTTAATAACTAGTGGGGGCGCAAATCGAACAACTGTCTCATGCGTTTCTTTGGACAAAATTCCCTGACGCATTAATTCTTCACAGATACTTCTGGCGGATTTTTGCGCGGGGTCGATATCAACACCAATCCATAAACCACGCCCTCTGACGTCTTTTATAAATGGCGACGATATTTGTTTAAGAGCGTTTAAAAAATACGTGCCAAACTCGGCGCTCCGTTCAATCAACTGTTCATCTTGCATCACTTTCAAAGCCATCAACCCAACACTAGCTGCTAAAGGATTGCCACCAAAAGTAGAGCCATGACTGCCGGGCGTGAATACCTCTAACAGATCTCTTCGTCCAACCAATGCCGAGACCGGTAAAAACCCACCTCCCAGTGCTTTACCCAAAACAACCGCATCCGGTTTAACACCTTCATGTTCACAAGCCAAGATTTTACCGGTTCGACCCAAGCCAGATTGAATTTCATCTAGAACTAAAAGAACATTATTTTTCTGACAAATCTCTTTAACTTCTTTGAGCCACCCTTGGGGTGGAATCACAATTCCAGCTTCCCCTTGAATTGGCTCTGTAATCACAGCGCATGTATTGGGTGTAATTGCATCCGCCAATGCTTTTGCATCCCCAAAAGGGACAATCTTAAACCCAGGTAAAAATGGTCCAAAACCAACACGATAGGATTCGTCACTTGAAAAACTAATAATTCCAACGGTTCGTCCATGAAAATTGCTTGAGGTTACAATAATTTCAGCTTGGTTATCTGGGATTTTTTTGTGTTGATAACCCCACCGACGCACAGCCTTGATTGCCGTTTCAACAGCTTCAGCCCCTGAGTTCATCACAAGAGCCATATCCATATCAACAAGCTTGCACAAGGTCTCTAAAAACTCACCCAACTTATCGTTGTAATAAGCACGAGAGCACATCGTCAGACGTCCCGCTTGCTCAACCAGAGTTTCCAAAATACGTGGATGGCAGTGACCATGACTAATTGCTGAATAAGCGGACATCATGTCCAAATACTTGTTGCCCTCGACATCCCATACCCAAGCGCCCTGCCCTTTTGTCAGGACAACGGGTAAAGGGTGATAGTTGTGAGCACCAAAGCGGTCCTCTTTCTCCATAAAAAAGTCAGTTTTTTCAGTCATCGTTAACCACGGTTTCTACTAATTTTGTTAATAAGTTAAGGGTTTTATCACCTTCATCTTTATCTGGATTGAACTCAGCTATTTCTAAACAAAGACAATTTGGATCCGACCTTAACCCTTTTATTAAAGGTAATAAAGCTTCCAGTTGCAAACCACCCGCCTCTGTGGTTCCGGTGCCAGGCGCAATAGAGGGATCAAAAGCGTCAATATCAATGCTGATTCCAAAATAAGGCGTATGTTTTGTTATGCGATCGAATGCTTCTTCATACACGCTGGGTAAATCTCTGTTATCGACATCCTTTTGAAAAAAGATTTTGACGTTTTGTTCTTTTAAGAAATTAGCCTCTCCCGTTTCGAAGCTTCGAATCCCAATCTGAGCTAGATTGTAAGGGTGTAATTTTGGTGTAACGCCACCTAATTTTACCCATTCTGGATATCCATATCCCATCAAAGCGCTGAGAGGCATCCCATGCGGGGAATACGATTCGCTTGTCTCTGTTGTGTGCGCATCCATGTGCGCATCAAACCATAACAAGCCAAAGTCCCTGTCCAGATTGGCCAACTTAACACCGCTCCACGTGCCAATAGCAATGGAATGATCACCGCCAATGACAATAGGAAACAATCCTCTCTTCAGAACATCAGTCACAAGCACACTCAGACTTTTGACCGCCTGTGTTGTCTGAATAAATCGCTGCGCTCGTTCATCTTTTGGAATTCGATCAACAACCTCAAGCGATCCTGATGGATGAAAATCCATGTAGAAAACCTCTGGTTGCTCATTTTTTAATAAGGTTGGTAAAACTTCTGCAGCTTTTGCAGCACCATTTGCTGTCCGCATATCAGGGGCGCCGCACCCATTCCCCACACATATCAGGGCTACTTTACGCTTCATAACTCTCTCTAACTCCTACTCTGTAGCTTCTATTTGAGCATAAGAGCGGCTTTAGAGCAATCAAGAGAATTAACAGGCGTTCGTTTAATTGGCAATGATATTATCCCGGCAAAATATCAAACGCTGCTTTGATCAATGCTTGTGTATAAGCGGTTGTTGGGTGATTGAAAATCCGATCAATGTCGCCCTCCTCCACTATGTGCCCATCTTTCATGACAATAATCCGATGGCTCATGGCGCGAACAACTTTTAGATCATGACTAATAAATAAATAACTAAGTAGATGCTTTTCTTGAAGCCCTCTTAAAAGAGCAATGATTTCCGCTTGAATCGATCGATCTAAAGCCGATGTGGGTTCGTCCAACACAACCAATTTTGGCTGCAAAATAAGAGCACGAGCAATTGCAACACGTTGACGTTGACCTCCTGAAAACTCATGAGGATAACGATGTCTCCAATCAGGCTCAAGACCAACCTCATGCATACTATCAGCAACTCGATGATCAATTTGCTCAGGTGTTAGCTTTGCATTATGAACAACGAGCCCCTCGGCAATAATTTGCGCAACAGAAAGACGTGGGTTCAAAGAGCCAAAAGGATCTTGAAAAATAATTTGCATAGATTGCCTTAAAGGGCGCAGCTGCTTCATCGTCAAGGCATGCAAATTAACACCATTAAAGACAATTTTACCTGCCTGGCTTTCCTGAAGACGCAACAAAGTATAAGCAAGAGTACTTTTACCAGATCCGCTTTCGCCAACAATGCCTAGAGTTTCTCCGCGCTTTAGCTCAAGGCTAACCTTATCAACTGCATTTATAAACTTTTCAGGCCCTTTTGAAAACCAAGGACGCTGCTTTTTAAAACTCACACAAATATCGCTTGCCTTTAAAACTGTCTCTGCCCGAGGAGACAAAGGAGTAGGCGTTCCTGAAGGTTCCGAATCAATTAAATGCTTTGTATAAGGATGTTTTGGGTTTTTTAATACTTCCGCCGTATCACCCGTTTCAACAATTTCGCCTGACCTCATAACCGCAATTCCCTCTGCCATTTTGGCGACCATGCCAAGATCATGGCTAATCAGCAAAAGTCCCATCTGAAAACGAGATTGGAGAGATTGAATCAATTCTAAAATGCTGGCTTGGATTGTCACATCAACAGCCGTTGTTGGTTCATCTGCGATCAAGAGTTTCGGCTCACATGCAAGAGCCATCGCGATCATCACACGTTGACGTTGACCTCCTGATAACTGGTGTGGAAATGCATTTAACCGTTCAATGCCATCTTCAAAGCCAACCAATTTCAAAAGATCAATAACACGTTCTTTGGCTTGTGTTTTTGTGAGACCTAAGTGAACCTCTAACGGTTCAGCAATTTGTTTTTCGATTGTGTGAAGCGGATTGAGAGCTGTCATGGGTTCTTGAAAAATAAACCCAATTTCTGATCCTCTCAGTTTTCTGAGCACACTTTCTGATTCATGAAGTAATTCTTGCCCTCGGAATTGAATAGACCCTCTTGGATGGCTCGCTTGCGGGTATGGGAGCAATCCTAAAATAGATAAAGCCGTGACAGATTTTCCGGAACCGCTTTCGCCAACAAGAGCAAGGGTTTCACCTTGATTCAGTTCAAAAGATACTCCGTGAGCTGCAAGTACATTATCTCCGTTGGCTTGTTTAAAAGCGACACTAAGGTTATCAATCTTGAGTAAAGTCATATGGTACGTTTGATCCTAAAATGTTGTTTTCAAAGAAACGTCAAGGTTTGCAAAACTCTCTTCAATCTTAAATTGCCTTAAAACAGCTTGCCAATCACGTTCTCCCAGTTCTTTTTCAAAGCTCAAAAGCTCCTGACATGCTGCTTCACAAACAGCCTCGTCAGGGATGATTAATTCATTTCTACAGGCCATAGCCAGGCATTGTACCTTGCATGCTTCTTCAAGATGGTGCGTATAGAAAAAAGCTTCTGGAATTGTGGTACCACAGGTGATCGTTCCATGATTACGCAAAATAATCGTTTTATTGTCGCCTATAATTTTCTTCATAGCGTCTTCTGCTTTATAGGTATCCAAAACTAAGCAATCATAATCGTGATAGGAAATGCGATTGTAAAAATGAAGTGCAAATTGACTGATAGGAAGAAGCCCGGATTTCATTGTTGAAACAGCAACCCCCGCTGTTGTGTGAAGGTGAAAAATAGCATTTAATTCAGGACGAGCGCGGTAAATGGCACTGTGTAAAGCATAACCTGTTGGGTTGTAATGCTCTTGAGAGCCTTCTAAAACATCCCCCTCAAAAGTGACATGCAATAGAGAAGCTGGCGTTACCTCTGAATAAAGATAACCAAAAGGGTAAATGTAAAAACTATCTTGTCCAGGAACACGCGCAGAAAGATGTGTGTAGGTTAAGTTGTCCATCCCCATGCGAGCAAGAATGCGGTAAGCAACTGCTAAATTCTTTCTAATCTCAATTGCACGTTTCATCGTTGATTACCTTAAAAACCTATTTTGCCGAGGATCAAAAGCGTCTCTAACGGCTTCACCAATAAAAATCAATAAGCTTAAAACAAAGGCAATTGAAAAGAATCCAGTAAGCCCAAGCCAAGGAGATTGAATATTATTTTTGCCTTGAGTCAATAACTCACCCAATGATGCTGATCCAGGAGGAAGCCCAAATCCCAAGAAGTCTAAAGACGTTAACATCGTGATAGAACCATTGAGAATAAAAGGTATATAGGTCAGCGTAGCAATCATGGCATTGGGCAGCATGTGTCGTAAAATAATACGAAATGTAGGAACCCCCAATGCTTCTGCAGCTCTGACATATTCAAGAGTGCGCGCTCGAAAGAATTCCGCTCTGACCACGCCCACCAAAGTCATCCAGCTAAACAAAAGCATAATACCCAAGAGCCACCAAAAATTAGGCTCGATCATACTGGAGAGAATAATCAAAAGATAAAGAATCGGCAAACCACTCCAAATCTCGATAAATCTTTGAAAAATAAGATCAATGCGGCCACCGAAATAACCTTGAATGGAGCCAGCTACAATTCCAATAAAAGCTGAAAAACACGTCAAAACGATACCAAAAAGAATGGATACGCGAAAACCATAAATCAGACGCGCCAAAACATCTCGGCCCTGATCATCCGTCCCCAAGAAGTTCACTTTGGAGGGAGGAGCGGGTGCTGGAACCGGCAGATTATAGTTAACGGTTTGAATACCAAAAGCAATCGGTGGAAAAAGCATCCATCCATCTTTATGAATCAATTCCTTAACAACAGAATCACGATAATTTGTAGTGGTTTCAAAAGTCCCCCCAAAAGTCGTTTCTGGATAATTTTTCAAAACAGGAAAGTACAACTCATTTTTATAAGACACAACCAGAGGTCTATCATTGGCGATAAACTCGGCCAAACAAGTCACAAAAAATAGAACCAAAAAAATCCAGAACGAATAATAGCCCCGTTTATTTGCCTTAAATTGCTGCAAGCGTCTTTGAGTAACAGGTGATAACTTCATAAAATACTACCCTCGACTGGCACTGAGATCAATACGACGATCAACAATCATATACATTAAATCTCCGATTAAGTGTAGAGCCATCCCCAACAACGTAAACATATAAAGCGCCCCAAACATAACCGGATAGTCGCGACTCATCGCAGCTTCAAACCCCAAAAGCCCCAACCCATCCAGAGAGAAAAGAACTTCTATCAACAAGGATGAAGTGAACAGAATATGAATAAAAGCTGTTGGAAAACCAGCAATCACAATCAACATAGCGTTTCGAAATACATGCCCATACAAAATACGATTTTCTGTCAAACCCTTGGCTCTGGCTGTGGTGACGTATTGCTTGTGAATTTCCTCTAAAAATGAGTTTTTAGTTAAAAGAGTTAATTTAGCAAACCCACCCATCACCATAGCAATGATTGGCAAGGTTAAATGCCAAAAGTAATCGGTCATTTTTCCAAAAAATCCAAGCATATGCCAGTTATCAGAGGTCAATCCTCGAAGCGGAAAAATATTCCAAAAACTGCCCCCAGCAAAAACAACAATCAAAAATAGGGCAAACAAAAAACTGGGAATTGCATACGCAACAACAACAACAGCACTTGTGCAAATATCGAAAGCAGAACCATCACGAACAGCTTTAGAAACACCTATGGGAATTGAAATTAGGTAGACTAAAAATGTTGTCCACAACCCAAGCGATATGGAAACAGGCAGTTTGGAAGCCACAAGAGAAACAACGCTTTGATCCCGAAAATAACTTTTTCCAAAGTCAAAGGTGAGATAATTTCCAATCATTTTGATAAAACGTTCATAAGGTGGTTTATCAAAGCCGAATTGTTTTTCAAGTTCTTTAATCAATGCGGGATCAATACCCTGCGCGCCTCGATAAGTACTTTCATGCAAAGCGTCACCACTGATAGAGCCCACATCAGATCCCATACCACCCAAACGACTATCAACATCAGATGCTTGCCCCCGCAGTTTTGCAACAATCTGTTGGATAGGCCCCCCTGGAGCAGCTTGAATGATCGCAAAATTAATCAACATAATTCCAAAGAGCGTTGGAATCATTAAAAGAAGACGTCGAAGAATGTAGCCTGTCATGAGATGAAGTGATCCTCGATTAAACTAATGCACATATTTTGTTCACATATTTTTTAATTTTGAAAAAGAACTTCATTGTCCTAGAGGAAACAAGATGAAGAATTTGATCAATTTTTTCTAGATCCTCAGGCTGCGGAACAATTTGGAAAACCTTTTGATAGCCATCATAAATCAAGGGGATCCCTTTTTCTTTTAGGAATTTTTCGACCAAATATCCTTTGCCAATTAATTTACCATTATGCTCAAAATTATCATCAACAATGATAATGGCTCCTGGCTTCAATTTATGGAAAACAGCTTTTATTTCTTTTAAATGATGTTCAGCACTTGGCTCTGGATTATCCCAATTCAGATCATAAGAATCTAAATAAAGAATATCAATGTATTCAGCTCTTTTAAAGTTTTCTAGAAACTCTACAGAGTCACCTGTGTGAACAATGGTGCTATATGAGCAATGCTTTTCGATGATATCTTTGCATTTTGGATCTAAATCAACAGTGTGCAGCTCACCCTTGTAAGATCGCAAAAAATTATCAAATAAAACAGTCGAAGCACCGTCTTCTGGCATATTGATAGGCTCGGCTCTTAAAGAACCTGTCTCTACGATTAAAAATTCTTTTTGCCCTTTTGCGGCTTTTTGTTCCAAAAGGAAAAAGAGCGCTAGAAAACTGGGGCCTCGTTTACGAAACGTTCTATCAAGAGGTTCAAAATACTCATTCACCACTCTCATACTATAGGGGTGAGTCTCCTGGTTGATACCAACGCTTTTTAATAAATACGCAGGGATTTTTAGATAAAGAAAAGGAGCAACAATGATTACCCCCAAAAACGCAACAATCGTTTTCTTACACATGCTTTAATGACCTTTTTTCATTAACAATAGAATTACTTTTGTACATCAACCACCTTTTCACTTCCAAACAATCCCGTGACCTGAGTCCACACTTTTTTCCACCAAGGCAAATCTGGCTCAATTGCTCCCTTTGTCAACTTTTTAGGCCATTTTTTCCATTCAGTTCTTTGTGCATGAGCGGGTAATTTCCCTTCGCTATCGGGATCAAACCACCAAGTCTCAATACTAAACGGCTGATAAGGAGGTGTCATTTCAGGACGTCCAAAACGATCCCAATAGACTATAGGTAAGCTTCCACTATACCAAGCAGGCACCATGTAATACCCCCACAGCAAAACACGATCTAATGCGCGTGTTCTTAAAATTAAGGTTCTGTAGTCTTGTGATGCAATTAATTTTTCAATCAACTCATCTACCACTTTATCTTTAATGCCAGCAATATTTCTTGTGCCCGGTGTATCAGCAGCTGTGCTGCTCCACATATTACGTTGCTCATTACCAGGTGATGGGCTTTGTGGATTAACTGACATCACCATATCAAAGTCATACTGATCCATGCGTTGTTGATAAGAGGACACATCAACAAGACGAATCTTCATCTCTATGCCAATCAGATTCAAATATCCTTGGAAATGAAGGAAAATTTTCTCCATAGTTTGATCTGCGATCAGAGCTTCAAAAACAAACGGGTTTCCTGTTTTTTTGTTAACAAGCTTTTGACCTTTAATCTCCCACCCAGCTTCATTTAATAATTTAAGAGCTTTGTCTTTAGAATTTCGAATATCTTGCTCATTCCTATGTTCTGGCAGAGAAAATGATTTTGATAAAACCTCAGGTTGTAATGCCCCCTCGTATCCTTTTAAGTAACTCACCTCTTCTCTTTCAGGCAAGCTTGCAGCTTCAAACGGCGTGTTGGGAAAATAGCTGAGTGTACGTTGGTATCTATCATAAAAAAGATTTTTGTTTGCCCATGTAAAATCAAACATTTCAGCAATCGCTTGCCTCACGCGGCGATCGGAAAATATTTCACGACGTGTGTTAAAGAAAAATCCTTGTCCACCAGGAATACAAAGAGAATGTTTGATCAGCTGTTTTTTGACATGTCCTTGATCAACGGCTGGAAAATTATATCCCGTTGCCCAAAGTTTTGAGCTGTTTTCAAATCTCACATCAACTTGACCATTTTTAAAGGCTTCAAACATCGCATTTGAATCGCGATAATAATCGATCTTCATTTCATCAAAATTGTGATGTCCCTTTTGAGAAGGAAGATTTTCTCCCCACCAATTTTGAACCCGTTTATAAGAGATAAAACGTCCCGGATCGACAGACAAAACCTCATAAGGACCACTGCACACAGGGGCTATTAAAGTTGTTTCTTCAAAGATATGATGCTCATAATACGCTTTTGAGAGAATGGGCAGTTGACCAAGAATGGCTGGAATTTCGTGACTTTTATTTCCGACACAATAAAATTTAATCCGATGATCGGATAATTTTTCAACGAGTGTAACAGCCTGATAATAAGTGCGGAATAAAGGACTTCCTTTTTCCTTTAATGTATTAAAGCTGAAAATAACATCATCCGCCGTAATCATTTCCTCATTATTAAATTTAGCTTTGGGATTTAAATTAAAAATCACCCAAGAAAGATCAGGGGCAACCTCAATGCTTATCGCAACATAACCATAATGACTTGCAGGCTCATCACCTGAAGACTCTAAAAGCGTTGCAAAACAACGCGTCATCCCCTGAGCTGGCGTTCCTTTGATTATAAAAGGATTAAGGCTGTCAAATGTCCCAAGAGCAGCAATTTTGATCTGCCCCCCTTTTGGTGCATCAGGGTTAACATAGTCATAGCAGGTAAAATCTGGTTTGTATTTAAGCTGACCAAAAGTCGAAAAACCATAAGAACCGGCTGAAACAGCAGGAACGATCGGAACAGGAGCAGTGGTGGTGGTTGATACATTTTCTGGAGAAGGTGTTTTAGGTTGCACTGCCGCTTGAGGCCCCGATGCCAAAACCAAAGAAGCGTTAAAAATAACCAGTATTAACAACTGCAAAATGCGCATAGACAGCCTTTATCAGAATTTTTTCCTGACTATAGTGATACTGGTTTTTTATGATCCGGGCAAGATGTCTTCAATGTCATTACAGGGGAGAGTAAAATGAAAAACAGTTCATTTATTAACCTTTTGTTAATAAATGGCGCTTACTCTAATCATTACCAGCTAAAAAGGAGAACGATATGGAAATGCTAAAAAACACATTTAAATCAATGCTTTGTTCAATTCTAATAGCAAGCCTTAGCATTCCTATTGTTTATGCTTTTGATGGTCTTTTGGGCGGTGGCGGCCTGGCTCAGGTGAGCCGGGATTTACAACAGATGATCCCTGAGAAAAAACAGACTGACACTGCACTTGCCGAAGTAAAGAAACAAAGGAATGACGAGAAGTCAGCCACACCTCCACAATCAATTTTTGATGCGTCTGAACCAACCAGCACACACACCAAGTTCTTTGCTCATATGCTGTATCGTTAATTGTTAGTGAAGTGTGCAGGCAAAAAGAGGGGTCGTAATCTTATTGAACACCAACGGCCCAGCATGAGCAAGGTGAACAGAATGAAGTTTACCCTCAATTGAAATCAGCCAAAAATCAAGAAATTCTTTCAGGCGTGGGAAAGACGGGGGCAAATCAAACTCTTGCCAAAGATACGTCTGCAATAACAACGGGTGATCAGGCAGATGGTAGATAATCTCTGCTGTTGTTAACCGATAATCTGCCAACGCAAATTCTATATCTCGCATGGCTACCTCCATTTTTTAGAACAGGTAGTTTATATAAAGATCCTATTTATATCCTATATAAATATACTTAATTTTTTATTAAAATTACTCAATTACAGAGAATGAAAAAAGACGGAGATTGATTGTTATTCAGACAACAAGAAACAAACTCTCCATTTAACGTAAGCCAAATTTTCTTGACTATTTTGCGCTACATGTAATATCATGTATTACATAGAGATACAAAGGAGACTCAAATTATGATGTCCATTCGTTTATCAAAAAATCTGGAAACCCGGTTAAGCGCTCTTTCTGAACGGACGCAGCGCAGCAAAAGTTTCTTTGTAAAGAAAGCTTTGGAAAAGTTTTTAGAAGAAGAAGAAGAATACCAGGTTGCCATAGAAGCTTATGAAGTCTATTTAAGGTCTGGAAAGAAAAGCTCATCTTTTGAAGACGTCATGAAAAAACATGGGTTAGAGAATGATTAGCTGGGGCTTTCGTTTTTCGGAAGAGGCTGAAAAGCAATTCGACAAACTGGATAGACCCATTCAAAAAAAGCTTCGCGATTTTTTTCAGTGTTTCAATCATGATTAAAAAATTAGTCCGTTTAATTGTTTTTATTAATATGATTCAGCTATCAGCCGATGCAACAGCTGTAACAAGTCATCGTGAAAGTACAAAGTTTATAATTGTCGCCAATGCCCCAATTGCTGAAGGGAGCGACATTGAATGGAAGTTTATAGACGAAAAAAGAGAAACGCATAAAATTATAGCTTTAGACGGAGCGGCAAATTTATTTATGAGGTCAGGAAAAAACCCTGACGTCGTTTTAGGAGATTTTGATTCTGTTGAAATGCCCTCTATGTGGGGTATCAATGCTACTTTTTCCGCTATTGATGATAATAGTTTACCTTATATGGGAAAACATGGGGTCATTATCGTTCCTGCTAAAAATCAAGATTTAACAGATCTTGAAAAAGCTATTCTGTACTGCGATAAAAATGGTGCAACTTCTATTGATATCCTAAATGCTCATGGAGGTCGTATGGATCACGAATTGGGTAATTATAGCCTGCTAAAAAAGTACTATAAGAAAGACAGGCCTATATTGATAAGGACAGCCTCACAAACTCTGG
Organism: Alphaproteobacteria bacterium; assembly: GCA_947475175.1. GTDB lineage: Bacteria > Pseudomonadota > Alphaproteobacteria > Paracaedibacterales > CAIULA01 > CANJLN01. The sequence continues at coordinate 15,628 of CANJLN010000005.1, read as the reverse complement.
AATTTGTCAGAGCAGATGTTCCGACTCCTGTCAAAATAAGAGGTAAAAAGAAAGACTATTGTGGCATTGTTGGGTTTCCAAAGGGGAAAATTGTGACAATGAGAGGGTTCCTATATAACGCTGACTCTTACCCTTTAGAGATGTTAGGAGGCAGCACTTGTAATCAGCTTAGTGAACCAGAAGCTGAAATTATTGTTGTTGGAGAAGTTTTGGTTATACATCCCAATACAATTTAGAGGCGGAGGTGATTGCTACAGAGTTTTTTCTCTCTCAACCGCAGATTTACACTTTCCTGCTGTTAAAAAAGCTCTATAATACGTGAAACTCACTCACAAGAATCCTTGGAAAAAGTTGGCTATGCTTTTTGCTGCTCTCAAAGAAACGGCGCCTCATGAAAAAAGAGTTGCTTTAACACCCGATGTCGCAAAAAAATTAATAGAGTTTGGACACCAGGTCAGCATTGAATCCGATGCGGGTAAAGAGTCTGGATATCCAAACGGGATGTATGAAAAAGTTGGCTGCTCTGTTGAGAAAGACAAAGAAGCTCTTTTGAAGAAAATCGATTTTCTTTTAACTGTCAACTCACTCCCCGAAGAGGACGTGGCTAAACTTTCAAAAAACAGCCACATGATTGGCATGCTAAAGCCTCACCAAAACGCTTCTTTGTTGAAGAAATTAGCCAAACATAAAGTCACTAGCTTTAGTTTAGAACTCACTCCACGCATCACGCGCGCTCAGTCCATGGATGTCTTGTCATCTCAAAGTAACTTGGCTGGATATAAAGCAGTCATTGATGGCGCTTATGAGTTTGGCAGAGCATTGCCATTAATGATGACAGCGGCAGGTACTATTCCGGCGGCTCGTATTTTGATATTAGGTGCAGGCGTGGCTGGCCTTCAAGCCATTGCTACAGCCCGTCGTTTGGGAGCAATTGTTTCGGCCTATGACGTAAGAGCAGCTGCGAAAGAACAAGTGGAGAGCTTAGGCGCCACTTTTGTTTCTGTTGAAATGGTTGAAGCAGGTGAAGGCACCGGTGGTTATGCCAAAGAGATGAGTGACGCTTATAAAAAAGCTCAAGAAGATAAATTGAAAGAAGTTTTAAAATCACAAGATATCGTGATCACAACCGCACAAATTCCAGGCAAACCAGCTCCCGTTCTGATCACAGAAGCGATGGTCAAAACCATGAAAGTGGGTTCGGTCATTATTGACCTAGCATCGGAAAGCGGCGGTAACTGTGCGTCGACAGAACATGGGAAAACCCAAGTCAAACATGGCGTTAAAATCGTTGGGCCAGCCAATATGCCCAGCCGAATTGCAACGGATGCAAGCCAGCTTTATGCAAAAAATATTCTAAGCTTTCTTAAAAACCTAATGAATAAAGAAGGCACAAATTTGGATATCAATTGGCAAGATGAAATCGTGCTGGCCACATGCTTAACGCACGATGGAGCAATCGTTCATGCAAATTTCAAAGAGCAGAACTAGGAGAAACACATGGATATTCACACCCTTACTGATCAAGCCACAAAAATATTCCTCGCTGCTAAGGAATTGACCGAAGAAGCGAAACAAATGGAGGGAATGGCAAAGCAACTTGTCCAACAATCAGGAGCTGCTCCTATTGATCCATTCGTTATTGGCCTGACAGTCTTTATCTTGGCTTGTTTTGTTGGTTATTATGTTGTTTGGAAAGTAACCCCTGCCCTTCACTCCCCTTTAATGTCTGTCACTAACGCTGTTTCCAGCGTGATCATTGTTGGCGCATTGATTGCTGCCGGTCCTGCCATCTCAAATATCTCAACAATCTTTGGATTCATAGCCGTCGTTTTGGCTTCCATTAACATCTTTGGCGGTTTTATCGTCACTCAACGCATGCTACAAATGTTCGCGAAAAGCAAATAAAAGGAGCCCCACGTGTCCGCTAGCCTCTCAGCCTTTCTCTACTTAATCTCAGCAACCTGCTTTATTCTGGCTTTGCGTGGCCTGTCATCTGCGGCAACATCTCGCACCGGAAATTTGTACGGAATTTTCGGAATGGTTATCGCCATCTTAACCACTCTTTTAAGCGCTTCCATTTCTAGATACACCTGGATCCTTTTCGCCATTATCATCGGTGGTAGCATCGGAACCGTGATTGCACGTCGCATTCAAATGACAGCCCTCCCCCAACTGGTCGCAGCCTTTCATAGCCTGGTTGGCTTGGCCGCCGTCTTTGTGGCCGCCGCCGCTCTCTATTCACCAGACACATTTCATTTGGGTGGACCTGGCCAAATCAAAGCCATGAGCCTTTTCGAAATGGGCTTGGGTGCTGCTGTTGGCGCGATCACCTTTACCGGTTCCATCATCGCTTTTGGCAAATTACAGGGCCTCATTGGTGGTAAGCCATTAATGTTTGCAAGACAACATCAACTCAATGCCCTCATTGCCTTATCCATTGTTGTTTTGTTGATCAGCTTTATGGCAACAGAATCCATCTTATTGTTTTGGTTGCTCACCTTTGCATCTCTCGCTCTTGGCTTTTTACTCATCCTGCCCATCGGCGGCGCTGACATGCCTGTTGTGATTTCCATGCTGAACTCCTATTCAGGATGGGCAGCGGCCGGTATTGGTTTTACCATGCACAACAATCTTTTGATTATCACCGGCGCACTTGTAGGTGCATCCGGTGCAATCCTCAGCTACATCATGTGCAAAGGCATGAACCGTTCCATTTTCAATGTCATCCTCGGTGGTTTTGGAACAGACCCCTCTGCAGCCAGCGCAGGCCCAGCAGGTGCCAGCGATAAACCTGTGAAAGTAAGCAGTGGCGAAGATGCAGCCTTTATCATGGGCAATTCTCGCTCTGTTATTATCGTTCCAGGATATGGCATGGCCGTCGCTCAAGCTCAACATGCCTTGCGCGAAATGGTTGAGTCCTTAAAGAAAAAGGGCGTGACTGTCCGCTACGCCATTCACCCCGTCGCAGGCCGTATGCCAGGTCACATGAATGTTCTTTTGGCCGAAGCCAACGTCCCTTATGACGAGGTTTTAGAACTAGATGACATCAACCATGACTTTGCCTCAACCGATGTCGCCTTTGTCATCGGCGCGAATGACATCACCAACCCAGCCGCCCGCACCGACACCTCTTCCCCCATTTATGGCATGCCCATCTTGGATGTTGAAAAAGCGCGCACGGTTTTGTTTGTTAAACGTTCTCTAGCCTCTGGCTATGCCGGTGTTGATAACGAACTGTTCTATCGCGATAACACCTTGATGGTATTGGGTGATGCAAAAAAAGTCTGTGAAGAAGTGATCAAGGCCTTAAAAGAGAGTTAGATTTGTCTAATCTCTCTCGTCCAGCCAGGCCATTTGAATCGCTTCTAAAATTTTTTCATTAGATTTTTGCGGATCATCTTCAAAGTCGGGCAATTTCTGAACCCACTGCCATAGATCAGTAAAACGCACCCCTAAGATTTCAACATCGGGGTACGTTTCTTCTAAAGAAATTGCAATGTCATAGACATCTGTCCATTTTAGTTTTTTAGACATGAAATACTAAATCCTACATTTATGTTAACACCCCTCTCACTGTCATCCTCGGACTTGTTCCGAGGATCTAAGATTCTCGCAATAAATGCGAGAATGACGGTACCAAAAAAGTTTACTGGGTGTTCAGTTATTTATGGGATCTGATATAAATCAAGAAACCATCATATTACGCGTGCCGGTTGGCAATCTAACCGTTAAACCATCAAGCTCATCCGTCATAATGATCTGACAACCCAACCTTGAGGTGTGCGTTAAAGCAAAAGCAAGATCAAGCATATCTTCTTCATCCTCTGTTGCGGGTGACAGCAAATCATACCACTCATTATCAACAATCACATGACAAGTAGAACAAGCCAGCGACCCTTCGCAAGCGCCCTCTAAATCAATATTGTTGCGATGCGCAATTTCTAAAACCGATAAACCAACAGGGGCATCAATTTCGATGACTTGATTATCGTTTTGGATGAACTTAATTTTTGGCATTATTGCTCTCTTTCTTAACCTTCTTGTAAAATAGTTTGCCCTAAAAGACGCTTTTGTATAGAACGGCCGATGCGTTTTTCAGCAAAGGATTGGCTCTGTGCAGACAAAAGCTTTGTCTCTGTTCTAATCTTCTCTCTGTCGGTGGATTCTATAACTTCTCGTAAAGTCTCAATTCCATTTTTTAATTCTTGCTCTTCATTTGCTTCCAAAAGGTCGCGATCTTGATCCAAAGCATTTTGCAAATAACTAATGATCTGCTTTGCTTCCATGCGTGATTCTATGAGCAAGCGATCTTCCAGATCTTTTGTACCTTTTTTCAATCCTTCTAAAAGCATCCGTTCAAAGTCTTTTGATTCTAAACCGTAACTTGGTTTAACGCTAATTGTTTGAATTGTTTTGGTCAATTTTTCTTCAGCTGATACGGTTAGCAATCCATCGGCATCCACTGTAAATGTCACTTGAATTCGAGCCGCCCCTGCTGTCATCGGTGGAATTCCAGATAAAACAAAATCTCCAAGCGACCGACAATCCTCGACAAGCTCCCTCTCACCTTGAACAACATGTATTTTAATCGCTGTTTGACCGTCTTGATACGTTGTAAATTCTTGAGCCATCGCTGATGGAATCGGCGTATTTCGCGGGATAATTTTTTCAACCAACCCACCCATCGTTTCAATGCCAAGCGATAATGGGATTACATCCAAAAGCAACATGTTAGACCCTTGTGTTAAAGCCTCTGCTTGCAAGGCTGCGCCTAAGGCCACAACTTGATCAGGATCCACATCAATCAAAGGCTCTTTTTCAAAGAACATCTCAACTTCTTTTTGAACTGCTTTTAAGCGTGTTGAACCACCAACAAGAACAACACCCTTTATGTCGGCTACTTTTAAATTGGCATCAGACAAAACGCGCTCACAAATGAGCAGGGTTTTCGCAACAAAAGGCTTTGCTAAATTGTTCAGCACAGATTGGTTAAGAGCCAACGTTTGATCTTTAATCTTTCCAACCCACTCTAAATTTTCAGACAGGAATTCTTTGGCTTGACGCGCCAGTGAAATGATTTCTTGATCAGCATCTTGATGCCAATAATTTACAATGGCTTGATCAATATCATCACCGCCTAACTGCAAATCGCCACCTGTGCTCAGTACTTGAAAAACGCCCATGGACATTTTCAAAAGAGAGACATCAAATGTACCGCCCCCAAAATCATAAATGGCATAAACGCCTTCGATGTCGTTATCTAATCCATAAGACAAAGCCGCTGCAGTTGGTTCATTAATTAATCTTAAAACCTTAAGACCCGCAAGTGTCGCGGCATCTTTTGTGGCTTGACGCGCCGTGTCATCAAAATAAGCCGGAACAGTAATGACCGCTTTTTCAATTGAATGTCCAACAATCATTTCTGCTTGTTGCTTTAAATATCTTAAAACTTCTGCAGAATACTCAACGGGTGATTTTTCCTCTGCTAATTTGATAGCGGGTTCATTCATATGACGTTTAAATGATAATACTGGACTGTGATTTAAAGACGCTGTCCCAACAAGAGGCGCACCATCTTTAAAAGCAACTGCCGATGGCACAAGCACATTCCCATCAATACGAATCGCCGTTGCGTGTCCCTCAATTGAAAGAGCAATGACAGAATGGGTTGTCCCAAGATCAATTCCAACAGCAATCGTCTCCTCCTCTGAGTGAAGAGCCGGCGTCATTCCTGGTTCTACTAATTGCAATAACACGACTTAAAAATCTCTCATTTTATTTATAATACAAAACCCCGTATTTAGGTTTACAATTGTCATCCTCGGACTCTCCCCTTCGTCATCCTCGGACTTGTTCCGAGGATCTAGAGATTCTCGCAATAAATGCGAGAATGACGGTACCGAATAGGATTGGCAAATGTACAGTTACTTTCATTAGATGACATCTCAATCATTTATAAAAAATTCCAGCCAAAAACAATTTCTTTTCTTTTGCATCTTCCAAAGCTTTAGAAGCATAACTCATATTCAAGTACGCCTGTTGCATCTGATCTCTATCCTGATTATTCCAAGCCATCGAAAATTGCTGTTTATAGTTATTAAAAACATGGTTGATTTTTGCTTGATACTGATCAAATTCCTGGGGGGATTTTAATGTTCCAAGCTCTTCTCTCCACTCCATGGCACTCTCTAAAACCGTTGGATTAGCAACTGTCTGATCGCCTTCCCCTGGGATTTTCACTCTGGCAATTCTAAGAAGCGCTTTTGCCCGAAGGACTGGATCCTTTAATTTTTTGTAAGCTCTATTCACCCAGGCCGACATCATCCGAACACCATTCATCTCAACATATGGTTTTCCAACAAAGCGATCCGGGTGCAACTCGGTCTGCATGATAATGTAGTGTCTTTCAAGCAAAGCCTCATCAATATCAAAATCCGGCGGGATTCCAAGAAATGCAAACGGCGTTGCTTGCGGTCGGATGTCTTCTATATCAAGCTCACCAGATTCGAGTAAGGGATAGTACATCATACGTGAAACGACTTTCCGCAACCACAACGTCCCTTTTCATTCGGATTTCGGAACACAAAACCGGATTGCATTTTTTCTTCAACAAAGTCCATTTCTGTTCCCAAAATAAATAAAGTTGCCTTTGGGTCAATCAGTATGGTTATCCCTTCTTTTTCAACAATCTCATCCAATGGTTGACGTTCATCAGCGTACTCAAGGCTATAAGACAAACCTGAACAACCTTTGGTTTTAAGACCAATTCTGATTCCAACAGAAGGTTTACCCCTAGCTTCTAAAAGGTGTTTCACTCTGTCCAAAGCTGCTTCTGTTACTGTGATTGGAGCGCGCATAATCAAGACCTCACATAATTCATCATATCTGTCATCCTCAAGCTCCCCTTCGTCATCCTCGGACTTGTTCCGAGGATCTTAAGATTCTCGCAATAAATGCGAGAATGACAACATAAGAAAATTTATCATTACATCTGCTCATCACAACCTCATGCCGCCTGCGTATTAGAGCTACCTTGCTTTGCTTTATAATCAGCAATAGCTGCTTTTATCGCATCTTCAGCCAAAATTGAGCAGTGTATTTTCACCGGTGGCAAAGCCAAGTGTTGTGCAATCGTCGTGTTTTTGATCGATCCAGCCTCATCCACTGTTTTTCCTTTTATCCATTCTGTCACCAACGAAGAGGAAGCAATAGCTGATCCGCAACCAAAGGTTTTAAATTTTGCGTCTTCTATAACGCCTTCAGCACTAACCTTTATCTGAAGCTTCATGACATCTCCACAAGCAGGTGCGCCCACCAGACCTGTACCAACACTGGTATCGTTTTTATCCAACGTTCCCACATTTCGTGGGTTCTCATAATGATCAATAACTTGATGACTGTATGACATAATTTCTTACTCCTTTTTTAAACTCATCTCAGTGTCATTCTCTTCTCACAAACTGTCCCACCACCACCAGCTGTCATCCACCACCACCAGCTGTCATCCTCGGACTTGTTCCGAGGATCTTAAGATCCTCGCAATAAATGCGAGGATGACAAGGATGGGTTTCAAATTTCTTTTAGTGCGCCGCCCATTGGATAGACTTCAAATCAATACCTTCTTGTGCCATTTCCCAAAGAGGGCTCATCACACGCAAACGTTCAACAGCTCTAACAACAGTGTCAATCGCAGCGTCAACTTCTTGTTCTGTCGTAAAACGACCTATTCCAAAACGAATAGAGGTATGAGCCAATTCTTCTTCAACACCCAACGCTCTTAAAACATAAGACGGTTCTAGAGACGACGATGTGCAAGCGGATCCAGACGAAACAGATAATTCCTTAATTCCCATCATCAATCCCTCCCCTTCAACGAAGGCAAAACTGAGATTTAGGTTTCCAGGCACTCGTTTTTCTTGATCTCCATTTAAATAAACTTCTGACAAATGTTGATTCATACCATCAAGCATACGTTTACTTAAGGTCTTTATTCGTGATACTTCTTCCTGCATTTCACGACCAGCAATAGCGCAAGCCTCCCCTAATCCTACACATAATGGTGTTGGCAAAGTACCGGATCTCATACCGCGTTCTTGCCCACCACCACTAATTAACGCCTGCATTCTAACCCTGGGTTTTCTTCGAACAAATAAAGCCCCTATACCCTTTGGCCCATAAATTTTATGACCAGAAATACTTAGCAAATCAATGTTCATTGCATTTACATCAATCTCTATCTTGCCAACAGCTTGGGCTGCGTCAGTGTGAAAAAACACGCCATTTTCACGACACATTTTTCCAATTTCTAAAAGAGGTTGAATCACCCCTATTTCATTATTAACGGCCATAATAGAAACCAACAGCGTATTCTCTTTGATCGCTTCTTTCAGTTTATTCAAATCAATCAAGCCATTGGGATTGACTGGAAGATAAGTGATCTCAAATCCTTCTTGCTCAAGAGAACGGCAACTCTCCAAGACACATTTGTGCTCTGTTACGCACGTAATAATGTGATTTTTTTTATCTCCGTAAAACTTAGCTATTCCTTTAATCGCCATGTTATTGGACTCGGTCGCACCGCTTGTGAAAATGATTTCTCTCTCGTCAGCACCAATAATATCCGCGACTTGTTGACGAGCTGTTTCAATGGCATCTTCAGCCAACCAGCCATGAGGGTGATTGCGAGAATGAGGATTGCCAAAGACCCCGGTAAAATAAGGGATCATTTTTTCCAAAACACGGGGATCACAAGGCGTTGTCGCCTGGTAGTCCAAATAAATCTGATCAGCAGGCATCAATGAAGATGGAAATAAACTAGGCACTGCGTAATTCATAGTTACTCTCTTTTTCTAGACATTTTTTATAAATCGCTTGCCATACTTGGCTAAAGGCTTGCACAGCCTCAAGAGTCACATCAGCCCCCAAACTCACACGAATGGTTTGCTGGCTTTTCTCGAGTGACAAGCCCATACTTTGCAAAACTCTAGACGGTCTAATCTTTCCAGAAGAACAAGCCGAACCAGCACTGACGGAAAATCCAGCCAGATCGAAACTCATTATTTGCGTTTCACTTTTAACGCCTGACATCCAAAGCATTGTCGTATTTGGCAAACGAGGGCTTGTTTTAGCGATACACACATCTGAACAAAATGAAGAAATACTGTCTTCCAAAAGGTCTCTTAGTCGCTCTGTATTACGCCAATCTTGTATTACACTCTCTTTAAGAGCTGCCGCCATCCCAACGATACCCATGGTGTTTTCTGTCCCAGGTCTATGGAATCGTTCCTGCCCACCACCTACAAACAGAGGCTTAATTGGCAAATTTGGACTCACAACCAAACAGCCAACCCCTGTTGGTCCGCCAATTTTATGTGCTGAAATTGATGCCATATCCAATGTATGCCAAGGAAATTCTATCCGCCCAACAGCTTGCACGATATCAGAATGAACATAGGCGCCATACTCTTTAGCAAGAGCGACCACTTCTGCCAAGGGTTGAATAACGCCCGTTTCATTATTGGCTGCCATGACAGATATTAAAAGAGGCCCTTTATCCTTATGTTCTTCCAATAGCTCTTTTAATTTTATTAGGCAAACAATCCCATTCTCAGTAACAGGTATGATTTTCGCATCTTCTCGAACATTATAAACGCAATCATGCTCAATCGCAGATACAAACACTTGGCCAGGAAAATGTTTTAACGCAAGGTTGTTGGCTTCTGTGGCACCACTTGTAAAGATGATGCGTGTTGATTCAACGCCAAGAATGCTCGCTATTGTTTTTCTAGCTTTCTCAACTTCTTTTCTAATATTTCTGCCAAAACTATGAACCGAGGACGGATTGCCCACAATATCCATAACATCACACATCGCTTTTTGCGCTGAAACACATAAAGGGGCTGTTGCATTATAATCAAAATAACAAATCAATATATCCTCACTCCTACAGAAGAATAGACGCTTGGTGTTTTTTCTAAATTTAAAGGTTCATGGGCAGAAACAGTCCGATACAATACATCATCCAGGCTTGTTTTTTGAAGAAATTTTTCAACAACCTCTTCCAATCCTGCCCACAAACCATGCGTTTGACACAACGTTCCTGAAGCTTGACAGCCAGCATGAGCACCGCGACACTGCGTCGCTTTTATAGGCACTTCTACAGCTTTAATAATGTCATAGATATATGTTTCATGTGACTTCTTAAAAAGCATATACCCACCGCCTGGCCCTCTGACACTGACAACAAGTCCCGCACGTCTCAGTTTCAAAAAAATCTGTTCCAGATACGCCAAAGACAATCCTTGACGTTCCGATATAGCTGTCAAAGAAGAAGCGGTGAACTCTCCATTGTATTTAGCTAGATCTACCATCGCCATTACTGCGTATCGTGCTCTTGTACTTATTTTCAACAAAATCTCCAGTGTTCTCTATTTGCGTAATTTCGTAGCACTTCATTTATAAGCATGCTAGACTCGCACATCGTTCAGCTATTTTAGCGTTCGGCTTTGGTGTTCGGCTGTTTTTAGTGTTCATCTGTTTTTTAGTTGCTTGACTCTTTTTAGTTGTTCGGCTGTTTTTAGTTGATTTTGGTTATCCGTTTTACGCTACACTAACTATAGAAATATAAGAACCCGACCAAACAAGTCAAGTATTTCGTCGGAAAATCGTAGCTAAAGGTGATTAACAGTTGTCATTTAGTTTATAATAATTTGCTCTGAAAATGGGACTTGAAAGGAAGAATGAAGATATGCCAGAAGTCATTTTTAACGGTTCAGCCGGAAGAATTGAAGGTCGCTATTACGCAGGACGAGAAAAAGATGCTCCTATTGCTCTGATACTTCACCCCCATCCAAAGCATGGCGGCACCATGAACAATAAAATTGTTTACGGATTGTATCGTTGTTTTGTTGACCAAGGGTTCTCGACTTTAAGATTTAATTTTCGAGGTGTTGGACGTTCAGAAGGTTGTTATGATAATGGAGAAGGCGAGCTTAGTGATGCAGCATCTGCCTTAGATTGGTTGCAATCAACACACCCTCACGTCAGTCGCTTTTGGGTTGCTGGTTTTTCTTTTGGGGCTTGGATTAGTATGCAGTTGCTTATGCGACGCCCAGAACTAGAGGGTTTTATTTCCGTAAGCCCCCCTGCAAACATGTACGATTTTAACTTTTTAGCTCCTTGTCCTGTATCAGGTCAAATTATCCAAGGCAGCGAAGATACTGTTGTTCCTCATACATCTGTTGAAACATTGGTTACAAAATTGCGCAATCAAAAAGGAATTTCGATTGATTATCAGCTCGTTGATCAAGCGGATCATTTTTATGCAGATCAGCTTCCTGCATTATGTCAACATGTCGATCAATACCTTTCTTATAGATTAAAAAGCAATCAACAATCGATCGCTGTGTAAAACCTTTTAAAGAGATTTAATAATGTTGTTTTTTGATGGTCAACCTCCAGCTACTCAGAAGAACCCTTCTGTTATAAAAGATGTGACAGCTCAAAACTTTGCAACAGATGTTCTTGATGCTTCACAAAATAAAATTGTTCTTGTGGACTTTTGGGCACCTTGGTGCGGCCCTTGCAAACAGCTTGCTCCGGTTCTTGAACGTGCTGTAGCTGAGCAAGATGGAAAAATCATCCTTGCTAAAATCAATGTAGACGAAAACAAAGAGATTGCAGCACAACTAAAAGTTCAGTCCATACCTGCCGTCTATGCCTTTTTTAAGGGGCAACCCGTTGACGCTTTTATGGGTGTTGTTTCCGAACAAAAGCTACAGGCGTTTCTCAGTCGCTTAATTGCAATGACGAACATTCCAGAAGACTTAAACTTAGAAACAACCTTAAAACAAGCTCAAGAAGCTTTTGATCAGGAAGACTATGAAAATGCGTCTCTGTTTTTTGCTACAATCTTAAAACAGATGCCCAACCAAGAGAATGCCCTGGCTGGCCTTGCCCACTGTTATCTTATGGCGGGAACGCCTGAGCCAGCAGAGGATATATTAAAACAAATTCCGGATGACATGAAAAAAACGACCCAAGCTGATTCTTTGATCAATCACTTGTCCCTCTTAAAAGAAGCTGAGGGGTATATCGTAAAAGACAAAAAGGATTCTCTTGAAATTTCTTACCAGAATGCTTTAAAAGGGTTCCTTGAGAATCATGCTCAAAAAACGATTGAAGAGCTGTTGGCTCTCGTTCAAATCGATATAAATTGGCAAGAAGGTCTCGCGAAGACAACGCTCCTTAAGGTTTTTGCAGCTCTTGGACATAGCCATCGTTTAACTCTTGAAAACAGACGCAAATTATCAACGATAATTTTCTCATGAAAAAGAATGTGGATATAAAAATAGATACTTTACCAACTCTTTTACCTCTCTTGCTTTTGCATGGAGCGGTTCTTTTGCCTCGCGCTCAATTACCAATTCCTATTTTTGAGGTTGATTACCTTTCTATGGTTGCTGATAGCTTGAAATCACACCATATTATTGGGGTTGTGCAACCCATACTAAAAGATATGAATGTTGAGGAAAATATTTCTCTCTTCCGCTCTGGTTGCGCTGGTAAAATATCAGACATCAGTGAAATTGAAGATGAGCGACTTTTGGTCACGTTAACAGGACTTTGCCGTTTTGACATTGTTGAAGAATTGCCCGTTAAAAATGGACAGAGAAAAGCCACAGTCTGTTATGATCGTTACACACAAGATTTGATTGAAGAAATTGACTTTACTTTTGATCGTCCACGACTTTTAAAAGCACTGAAGCCCTATTTTAAATCAGTTGATATAACACCTAACTGGCAAGAAATTGGACAAACCTCAAACGAGAAATTAATAACAGCGCTTGCAATGGTCTGCCCTTTGGAAGCCAGAGAAAAACAAGCTCTTTTGGAAACGCCAACTTTAAAAGAGCAATCGCAAATGTTTATAACACTCATTGAAATGGCTGCTATGGGAAAAGCCGACCATTCCATTTCATGCCACTGAGGAAAGATACTGATGTCGACCATTGATCCACGTTTATTAGAAATACTGGTCTGCCCTTTGACAAAAACACGTTTGACTTATGATGAAAAAACGCAAGAGCTCATAAGTGAAGTCGCCGGACTTGCCTATCCCATCAGGAGTGGAATCCCCATCATGCTGATTGACGAAGCCCGATCTTTTGACCCCGAAGAAAAGAAACAAAAACCTTCAAAAAAATAAATGCTCTAAGGTTGCTCGTTGTTGTAAAACAACTCCTTTAAACTTTTCGATGGTCTCTCCCTATCCACCTCAAAAGCACGACTGCAACTGTAAGGCACCCACTCAAAAAATTCCTTTTTTTGCTCTACAGGAGGTTGATAATGAGCAAGGCGAACTGCCGCCACATCAGGAGGCTTAAGTGCCAATTCTGCTCCATCATTCAATTCTGACGCCATCACATTGGTGCAACCAAAATTAACGAACAAGGTAACAGCAAAAAGCGTGTATTTATTCTGCATCACGAAACTCCTTTTTACTTAGGTTGTCTTGCTGTATAGAAGATAAATTCAATTCGTTAATAATTCGTTAATAAACTTTAATTTTCTATTAACTTTTTCATCTGACGTTTGGACTTTTTTATTGAAAAAATATCATTTTTGCGTTAGCAATATTGAAATGATATTTCTTGCCAACCAATAAATTATCTAATTTTATTCAATTTTTATGTAAATGAGCGTTTAAAGATGCGTTTCTATCGTGCTGTTATACTATGCTTTGTTTTTTCATTTTATCAGGTAATGGGCGCAGATGCAGATGATGAAATGCCCTATACCCCTGAAGATATGAGAAGTGCTAGCTATGTTATGGATCATAACCCTGGAGTTACGCAAGAAACACTGGCCAGATTTATAAATGCACAGTATAAATTAGAACGTTTACAGAGCCTTCACCCTTCGAAGAAAAAACCAGCAAGATTTCATCCAGATTCGACAGATAAGGAAACAAAAAAAGTCATCAGAGTAATGATCGAGAAATACAAAACAATAGAGAGTTACACGTCTGTAAAAAAAGAGTTAGAAGAAAAATTCTGTGAGAACATAGGGCTTTTAGAAGATTTGTTACCAGAATGTGACATAAATTCACCGGTAAGTGAGATGAAATCTGCTATCGTTGCCATGCAGGAAATGATTAAAGAGGCAGAGGCTAGACCAAGTAGCAAACAAAACGATGACGACGAGGAAGAAGAAGAGCTTCCTGATTATGTGACGATTGGTGGCGACGACGACGAAGATGTTCCTGAATATGTGGTGATTGGTGGCGACGACGAAGATGCGATGAGTGATGACGCCTTATATCTAAGCTTTGCGCAAAGCGCCCTCATTACTCCTTTAGATTTTATTTCTCGGGTTAATAACTCGTTAACAAGTGACGCGATAACCCTAGAACAAGCAAAGGGTGTCTTGAGGATTCTTTTAGAGGAGACGCGTTATCGAAAGACAGGTCGTCCTGTCATAGAGTGTAAGGATAGACTTATTTTGATAGCTGATTTGATGAAAAAAAAGAGTGATGGAGAGTTTAGGTCTGATTTCTCAGAAAGCATTGAAGACTTCGCTCTTAATGCTTTATAAGGTTAGAATGTGCCAACCTATAAAAATAATCTTTTTTTAAAATGACAGAAGCCAAAGACCAACAACGCATCGCAAAAATTATGGCCAGGTCTGGGGTATGCTCACGTCGTGACGCTGAAAGGCTAATCGGAGAAGGACGCGTGAAAGTAAACGGGAAACTGCTTACAACGCCTGCTACCTTGGTGACTTTCGATGACCTGATCGAAGTTGATGGCAAACCAATCACCAAACCGAAAAACACCCGTATCTGGATGTACTATAAACCACCAGGATACGTGACAACACACAAAGACCCCGAACAACGTCCCACCGTTTTTGAAGATTTATCCAGACACAATCTTGGTCGCGTGATTTCCATTGGGCGCTTAGATCTGAGTTCAGAAGGATTGCTTTTATTAACCAACGATGGTGAGTTCGCGCGGTATGCAGAGCTGCCATCAACAGGTTGGTCGCGTTGTTATCGTGTACGCGTTTATGGGACCATTGATGCCAGAGCTTTAATGGGACTTCAAAAAGGTATTACCATTGATGATATCAACTATGGCCCTATCCAAGTTGAGATTCCCGACCAGAAATCCATGACCCTAAACACATGGTTGCTTGTGACTTTGCATGAAGGCAAGAACCGTGAAATCAGACGTGTGATGGAGTATTTTGGACTTAGAGTCAACCGCTTGATTCGGATGTCCTATGGGCCTTTTCAGTTGGGAAACCTCCAGCCACATGCAATCAAAGAAGTTTATTTGTAAATTTTCTGATTGATAAAATCTGAAGACACTAAAAAATAGCCACAGTTTCTCAAATAGCTTAGAATTTAAAATATGTAAAAAATCGTAACTATCAACCTAACGCAGAGAAAAATATACCCACCATAGTTTTCCTCCGGCTTGACCCATAGGTATCTACACAAGTCTGCAAAAGATGGTTTAGTATTTCTCTAGTGTTGTTCATTAGGGTGGTGTTTAGTGTGGTTTTAGAGGCAAGATTAGAGCGTCGTTATAAGAAACTAGTAAGATCTCATATGATGTCGAGT
>CANJLN010000004.1 GCA_947475175.1 Alphaproteobacteria bacterium | reverse complement strand
TTAAAAAAATCGTCGACAAACGTAAACAATTCTGTGATATCTTTTTTCATTAGAGGGATCTGTTTTGTTGTTTTTCTCTAAAATTATAACTAAAACATCCCTCTACCCTTTGCAAATACTCACTTCTAATCCCGAACTCGCGTTAATATTTCAAGAACCTGGATTGCCACGAAACAAAGCTCCTCTCATTCAGCGTGAAACACTTCTAGCTCGCGCCCTTCCTTTTCTCAATCTCTTCCTGACGCATTTTTTTCATTTCTTCAATGGAACCAAAAGGTAAATCATCTCTGAATAAATGTGGAATCAAACAGCCCTTTAAATGATCAATTTCGTGCTGGAGAATTCTAGCGTGATAACCATTCGCCTGCCCTTCAACCTTGTTGCCGTCTATATCAAAGCCTTGAAAACGAATCGATGTGTAACGTCTGATTTTCCCCATCTGTGTTTCAACTGATAAACATGACTCCCAATCATCTGTAAATCCTGCATCAATAATAGGCTCAAAAGAAGGATTGATCAGAACAGTTGGCGGAAGCGCCGCATACCAATCTAAACGAAAATCTTTAGCAATTTCTAAAACCTGATAAACAATAATTTTATAAGGATACCCAACCTGAGGTGCCGCAAGACCCGCTGCCTGAAGTTCCTCTAACTTTTTGCGCATCTGATCAATCATGGCATTCATTTCAGTGCTCAGAGGAAATGTAACGTCTTGCGCAAGTTCCAAAAGAACGTTGTTAGTCTGATTTTCAAGAGTGACAATGGGTAGGTTCATTTACAACCTCCTTAAGAAAGAGTTTTTTTCAAATCTTTATAGAAATTCTCATGACTGCCAAGAGCCACCAAACAGATTTTTTCTTCAGTTGCAGTATACGCTAGCAGATATAAACAATCTTGCAAGCGAAATTTATAAACTCTTATATCTCGTAAACCCCCTTTTTTCTGCTCTCCAACCGAAGGATCTCTCAGAATATTTTTTACAGCCTCTTCAACATTGAGTCTATTTTTCTGAGTCAGTTTCTTTAATTGCTTACCAAATAATGGGGTCTGGAAAATAATCATTGGGTGAATTTAAACTCTTCCAATCGCCCTTCACTTATATTTTCAATTCCCAAAAGAATATTCTGAATAAATGAAAATGGCAGGTCAGGGTTTTGTTCAACAAGCTGCCCAATTTTTGACCAATACTCAATCTGACCAGCAGTTGAGCGATGAAAAACTTTGGCATTAAGCTTTGCATTAGCAAAAAGTTCTTCTGATATTTTTACAGCGTGTGTCATTCACTCTCTCCTTTTTGTTGAGATAAATTTAAAAGTAGCATAATAGTTTCAAATTGCAACTATTTATTTCTTGTATTCAAAAAGTAACGCGTTCCTTTAAATTCCCCTTTTTTAATCAGTGCCCCATTATCCACTAAGGACTGTAAATCACGTGTTGCCGTAGCGCGCGAAGTATCTGTTATGCTGAGTAATTTTCTGCACTTAAGCCCCCCTTGAACCCATCAGGGCCTTCTTTAAACATACGAGTTATAGCTTTTTCTTGTCTTGGATTTAACTCATCTCTTAATCGATCAAATAATTTCGTTTTCTCAATGATAAAGTTAATCAGACTTTGTGTGTAAGATTGGGCTTCTAGAACTGTTTTAGAAAAATAAATAAGCCAATCCGTAATTTCATTTACCTTATTGTTATTTTCTAAAGCCATATAATAGGCCTTTTTACTTTTTTGAATAATAGAAGACAAAGCAATAAGAGCTGGCTTTCCTAAGTCTTGAGACAAAGACTTTTCAGAAATAGCGCGACCAATACGCCCATTTCCATCCTCAAAAGGATGAATGCAAATAAAATAAAGATGGGCCATACCGGCCCGTGTTAATGGTGGTAATGGATTAGCTCCAATAGGTGAAGTCTCGTAAAACCACGTCAAAAATAAATCCATTTCTTCTAGAACACGCGCTGATGGTGGTGCTTCGAAGTGTATTTTCGGCTTATCGTACACTCTTGAAACGACTTGCATCGGTTCCGGGTGTGTTCTGTACGCTCCAATATCCATTAAATCTCGACGACCATCAGTAAGCATTGCGTGCCACTCGTGTAACTTTTCATGGGTGAGTGGTTTTGCAAAAGATACATACAAATCCACAAGCATTTCAGAGATGCCTTGTTCCGCTGGTGACACTTTTCGGCTATCTGTTTGAAGACCAAAATTACGTCGGATTGAAGATTGTATGCTGTCTCTGTTTAAATAATCACCCTCAATTTCAGATGTTTTAAGGGCTTCATCGCTGATTAAATCAACAGTCAAAGACACTCTATTTTCATCGTCCAGATGTTTTAAAATCCCCTTCAAAAGGCCGGAATTGTAGGTGAATTTTTCTTCAAATTCTTTCAACTTTTCAGATTGATAAGAAAATTTTGGCCAGTCTTTTTGTTGCCAGTTCCACATGGTGAGTTATATCTTGATGGTTTATTACTCACGATTGTGCCATTTTATGAGCAATAAGTCGAGGTTTTATAACTCAAGCCGCTAGACACCCATGATCTCTGATCGCTTCGGCTACATTGTGAATAACTTTTAACAGCAACGTTTTGTCATCCCCTTGCGCCATGATGCGTATTAATGGCTCGGTACCGGAGGCTCTCACCAACAAACGACCAGCACTACCCAGCTCTTGCTCTGCATTCATAATCGCTTGATGAACGGGCTCAGAGGATAAATCAACCTTCTGATTAACGCGGATATTTTTCAAATGTTTTTAAATTTAGTAGACATTAGATCAAATAATTACTATTTTAGTACCAATCTATATTAATAAATCGAATTACAAAGGAAATACAAATGCATAAGTTTATAAAGATCAGCGGGGCTGTTCTGTTGTTAAGTACAGCGTGCATGAATAATGTGGAAGGCGCTTCTATTGAAGAGTTTTCTCAACGCATCATAAACAAACTAGTTAGCGCAGAGGGAACTAGGACTAATACTCGTAATTTCTCTGAAGGAACAACTTTCGTTCATCGATTAAAACAAGAAGGCTCTGGTATTGTTGATATTCTTGCAGATGATCTTTCAGGGGTAAAGAGAGTGTTAGAATTATTGAGGCTTGCTGCATCTTCAATTGACTCAAAAATTATAAATGAGGTGGAAGGAGTTACCCACTTTGAATTTACAGACATTAATAAAGAAAGCAAACTTTACGGTTTGGCAAAAAACGAGCGTGGAAAATTAATTCTCCGCGCCCCTGAGGGGAGCGCAGAACGCACAGACGAAAATTATTATGCTACTAAAGAAAGAGCATGGGCCTATAAAACAGCCATCTTAAAAGTCTGGAACTTTACGGGTGAAAAAACAATAACAGGTGCCAGAGCAATAGTTTCTATAGCTGCTATGACGGCCAGGTGTGGAGATACGCTAGGTTTCCTAGGGAATGATAAGGCAGACTATCCTAGCCTATTTCAAGAATGGTTGAGAGGTGAGTTTACGACGCAGTTAAAATTACTCATGACTAAATTGATAAAACAAGATGTTTCAGAGATGAGTCTAGACGAGATTACCCAATTTGTTTCTGCGATTCAAGCTCACGATACTGACCTTACTAAATATACCGCAGAAATAGAAAAACGACTTGCAGCAACATCGGAGCAAGAAGGATCGTCAAGAAAAGACACTTTAGGAAATGAAGTTGCAGAATTTGACGAAATAATGCATCAAGCTCATGGAAGTCATATAGCTGCTGCAAATAAAACGCGTGCACGTTTAGGTGACGAACAAAAACAACGAGTGGCAGTTAAAGCCCAGGCGGTAGCCGCTGTCGTCGAGGAGAAGCGTTTAGCTCATGTTGCCTTATTAATACCTCAATTGGAAACGTTAGAGGTTGAGCGCCAGAGGCTGCTGGCAAAAGAGGCTGATGAATCCGCAACAGAGGCTGACACTGTTCGTCTGGCAACAGTGAAAAAAGAAAAAGATGCCTTAAAAGCAAAGATAGCTACGCTAGAGGCAGCTGCTCCGAAACCTGCAGCAGGCGCTTCTTCGCAATAAATCGAGTACTAACAAAAAAGGGAAGGATAATTTCCTTCCCTTTTTTGAGACATTGATAAAGTTAATAGATTGTGTGTGTGTAAGATGGTGATTTATAGCTAATTCAGTATAAAATGAGCATGAATCTGCCGTCATGGCGAGCAACGAAGTTGCGTGGCCATCCAGGAAATACACTGGATCACCACGCCCCTTACGGGGCTCGTGATGACGGTGAGTGTGATCATTTTATGTTCATTCTGTATATTACTCAGAATTACCCCATTTTATGAGCAATAAGTCGAGGTTTTATAACTCAAGCCGCTAGACACCCATGATCTCTGATCGCTTCGGCTACATTGTGAATAACTTTTAACAGCAACGTTTTGTCATCGCCTTGCGCCATGATGCGTATTAATGGCTCGGTACCGGAGGCTCTCACCAATAAACGACCTGCACTCCCCAGCTCTTGCTCTGCGTTCATAATCGCTTGATGAACGGGCTCAGAGGATAAATCAATCATTTGGCTTATGCGGATATTTTTTAGAATTTGAGGAACTGCTGTAAATGTAGAGGAAATCTCACTCGCTTTGACTTTGCTTTTTTGAATCAGACTTAAAATCTGAAGGGCTGCTATAAGGCCATCCCCTGTTGTTGCATAGTCACTTAAAATAATATGACCCGATTGTTCACCACCAACATTGCAGCCTTTTTCTTTCATCAATTCAAGAACAGCTCTGTCGCCAACATTCGCTCGATGTAAAACAAGACCTTTGTCTTCTAGGTAACGCTCAAATCCCAAATTCGACATCACTGTTGAAACAACGCCCTCACCTTTTAAAGATCCATTTGCAAGCCAAACAGTTGCAATTAAGGCCATCAACTGATCACCATCTAAAATGGCACCATTTTCATCAACCATCATCAAACGATCAGCATCACCATCCAAAGCAATTCCAAGATCAGCTTTCGTTTCCAGTACCTTTTGTTGCAAAGCAGCAAGAGATGTTGCGCCGCTATCAAGATTAATGTTCAAACCATTCGGCTCAACACCAATTGAAATAACGTCTGCTCCTAGTTCCCATAAAACTTTTGGTGCCACTTTATAGGCCGCACCATGGGCACAATCAATAACAATTTTTAACCCATCTAAACGCTCACCGCGTGGGAATGTTGCTTTGGCAAATTCAATGTAACGGCCCGCCGCATCATCCAAACGTTTAGCCTTACCAACCCTTGCAGCAGGTGCTAATGGGACCTCATTCGAGACAACAAATTGTTCTATTCTTTTTTCATCAGCCTGTGTGATTTTGCATCCATCGCCATCAAAAAATTTAATTCCATTGTCTTGGTATGGATTATGGGACGCTGAAATCATCACGCCTAAGTTTGCACGCAAAGACCGTGTTAACATAGCAACGGCTGGTGTCGGGAGTGGCCCTAAAAGAATAACATCAACCCCCATCGATACAAAGCCCGCCATAAGCGCTGCTTCAACCATATAGCCAGACAAACGCGTGTCTTTACCGATAACGATTGTAAAACGGTGGTCTCCGTGAATCCATTCATGAGGCATTTTTTGCATAAAATGATATGCTGAAGCCTGCGCTAGCTTTAAAATGAGATCAGGTGACATAGGCGCTGTATTTGCCTCACCCCTCACCCCATCGGTTCCAAATATACTCATATTCAATAACCCTGGTTAAATTGGGCTCAAAGAAGGACTCGGTGGCGCTCCGGTTGTTGGAACACTCATTCTCGGTCCATCATCATCCCCAGCAATATGCAATTCAGGCAACTGACCTCCCTCTAACAGGACTTTAATCTCATCCCCTGACAAAGTTTCTCTCTCTAGCAAAGCCTTGGCCAGAATATGCAATTTATCAAGTTTTTCTTTCAAAAGCTTTTCAGCAGCATCGTAACAGTTGTCCAGAATCTTTCTAACTTCCTCGTCAATGAGTTTAGCGGTGGCTTCAGACACCCCTTTTGATTGTCCCATTGAATAGCCTAAAAAGACTTCTTCTTGTTGAGAACCATAGGACTGAAAACCAAGTTTATTGCTCATGCCCCATTCCGTAATCATACGACGCGCAATATCAGTTGCCATTTTAATATCTGAAGACGCACCTGTTGTTACTTTATCAGCACCAAAGATTAATTCTTCAGCGATACGGCCGCCCATTGCGACTTTAAGATCACCTATCAATTTAACACGTGACAAGGAAATGCGATCGCCTTCGGGAAGACGCATGACCATACCCAAGGCTCTGCCTCTTGGAATAATGGTGGCTTTGTGAATAGGGTCAGATGCTGGCGTATAATATGAAATAATAGCGTGCCCACCCTCATGATAGGCAGTTAGTTTTTTCTCATCATCCGTCATCACCATGGAACGACGCTCTGCGCCCATTAAGACCTTGTCTTTAGCCTGCTCAAATTCATGCATACTAACAACAAGCTTGGCTCTACGAGCGGCCATAAGGGCTGCCTCATTGACAAGATTAGCAAGATCAGCACCTGAAAAACCAGGTGTACCACGAGCAATCGTTCGTGGATCAACATTAGGTGCCAAAGGCACTTTTCTCATATGGACTTTTAATATCTTTTCACGGCCTAAGACATCTGGATTTGGCACCACGACCTGACGGTCAAAACGACCTGGTCTAAGCAAGGCTGGATCCAAAATGTCTGGACGGTTCGTCGCTGCCACCAAAATGACGCCTTGGTTTTCCTCGAATCCATCCATTTCAACCAATAACTGGTTCAACGTTTGTTCGCGTTCGTCGTTACCACCACCAAGACCAGCACCACGATGACGACCAACAGCATCTATTTCATCGATAAAGATAATACAAGGGGCATTTTTCTTGGCTTGTTCAAACATATCGCGAACACGGCTTGCACCCACACCCACAAACATTTCAACGAAATCAGAACCAGAGATGCTGAAAAAAGGAACATCCGCTTCACCAGCGATTGCTCTGGCGAGTAATGTTTTACCGGTACCAGGAGGTCCAACTAACAAAACACCACGAGGGATTTTACCGCCTAAACGCTGAAATCTCTGGGGATCTTTTAGAAAATCGACAACCTCTTGTAATTCTTGTTTGGCTTCGTCAATGCCTGCTACGTCTTCAAATGTTACTTTTGTGCTTTTCTCGCTCATCAAACGAGCACGCGATTTTCCAAAACCGAGGGCTTTGTTACCCCCTGATTGAATTTGACGGAATGAATAAAAGGTGAGCCCCGCTAAAAGCAAAATCGGTAACCATGGGAGAAGCAAATGAAACAAGGAAACATCTTGCTCTGGTGGAATGGCGCGAACCAACACATTTTTTTCTAAAAGCCTAGCAACCGTTGCTGGGTTATCTGGTGCATAGGTAATAAACGTCCGCCCATCTTTTGTGCGCCCCAGAATGTTGTGCCCACTGATGGTAACCTCGTCTACCTTACCCTCACTCACATCACCCATAAATTGTGAATAAGCAACAGGTGGCGTCATTTGACGTGTAGAGGATCCTGGAAACATTTGGAAAATAACAAATAAAATGGCGCCAATAGCTGCCCACAAAAAGAGATTACGTGTTGTATTATTCAAAGTCGATTCCCTCTCAGATTTTTCCCTATATGCATAACAGTAGCAGAGGATATATTAACAGAAACTTGATTTTCAAAATGATGTTCACTCGGAGGCGAACTTCGCTTAAAATTACACCATTTCAGCCAGGGAAGATACCATTTTTTGAGGATTGAGCTGCTATCCCAACCACTCAGTCAAAAGCTTTAAGAAACGCGGATTTGAAGATAGTGCTGGACTGTAATGCATCAGCAAAAAGAGATCTCCAGCTGTGATAGCTCCACCCATCAGGCCTCCCAACTTTAAGATGTCCTGGCTGATGAAGTCACCACCCACTCCATGCAATGTAACAACGCCTTTTCCGCCTTCTTTAACGACTGATATAAATGAATGAAGTTCTTCTGGAGCTAGAGATCCTAAAGTCAAATTTAAGGCTATATTTGCAGGTGAAGCTACGCCACCATGCGTTATAACATCGTGAGCACCCATTACGTCAACAGATTGCCCCGCAATCGTTATCCCCGCACTTTCAAAAATTCCAGCATTAACTTTATGTGTTACGTTGTAAGCTCCACCCGTTTCACCGGGATCTGTCCAACAATGGGGTCGCAGAAGATAAGGCCCTGACTCCTCTGCGTCATTTCTAAAGAAAGGTGTTCCAATAACGATATCGTAATCGACGTGACTTAGTCCGACCATTGCTGCTTTAACAGCAGCAGAAAGTTTACTTACTTCACCTCCGGGTCTTCTGATAGCAACAGACGTCGACCCTGTGAATGGATGATATTGATGAACATTGACAACCTTAAAGAATGAGCCATTGTACATACTGTGTCGTTGGGTATTAAAGGTGAGTGCACTCTGTGTTGTATCAAGAACACTTTTAACAAATGAACTTTTTGAATCCATTAAATCTAAAAGATCTTCTGACACCGTCAAAGCCGAATCATATCCGCGGAGACCTGCGTCAGCTACCAATGATCTGACAGTTGCTTTTAAGCGATCTTTATCAGTAATTAGATCTCTATAACGGAGTTGTGCTGCATCAAATCTTCCACACATTTGCGCTGATGCGTTTCTTCTGAATGTTTGATAGTTTAGGAATACACAGGTAATGTCATCACAATCAGCACCAAGCTTAATACTTCCACGCAAGGCTTCAATTATATCTATAGAAGCATGAGTATCTACGTAATGCTGCAGGAGAAGCTTATTTGTCAATTTAAGCGCTTGACGGTCATCTCGGAACTTTTTTTCCAAAGCGGGATTCGATAGTGGTTCAAGTGCCTTACGAACTTCATATTGCAGATCACATTCTACCTTAGTTCTTTGCTCTTGCTCATACATTCTCTGCACAGCTTTAACGCTAATGGTTTTGCTTAATCCCCAAAGAATGGCCTGATGTTTTTTAATCTCTGGATCAACAGAACTCGCAGCAAAAAAATCATTATCCACTAAGGGATAATATTGATAAGCCAAATCCAACGCTCGCACCATGATCTGTTTTTCTTCAAGCGTTGCTTTGCCGGTTTTTCTGAACCCACCAACACCTTTTCCCTCGCCCAAGATAGTGGCTACTTTTTTTGCGGTCGTTTCTTTTGGATTAACCGGAGCATCTGAACTAAGATCAGCTGCGTAATGCTGCAAGAGAAGAATCGCTCGGCCTTTTTGCCCTGTAAATCTTCTAAGGTCATCTGTTATTTCGGCTTCCAGAGCAAAGACTAATTTGTCGCTTAACAAGAAAATCACAGACAAAAGAACAAGCAGAAACTGCATTTCTATTCTCGAGTGTATTAGATTCGTTTGGTTTATTAATATCAGAAAAAGACTAATAGAGAGTTAAGAGGTACTGAGATTGTTTTGAATAGATCCTCGGAACCCGTGCCGTCATTCCCGCGTAGGCGGGAATCCAGGAATTCTCTGGATCCCCGACTCGGCCTTTGGCCTCTCGGGGATGACAATCGGCAATATAAATTTTATTCCTCTGTCGTTTCCACAACGATTTCTGTGACTTCTTCTGAAATTACAACCTCAACACCATCATCCTCACCTTCAACAACAGTGTCTTCCTCTTCTTCATCACCAGCTGGAATTCGGCTGACAGAAACAACTTTTTCGTCATTGTCGACTCGGAAGATAATAACCCCTTGGGCCGCACGTCTTGTAATACGAACATCATGTATTGGACAGCGGATTAAGCGTCCTTGATCTGTTACCAACATAATGTGATCTTCTGGATTCACTGGGAAGGAAGCAACAACACCACCATTACGCGCATTAACGGCAATGCTTGAAAATCCTTGGCTTCCACGATTTGTCGTGCGGTAACCATAGGCAGATGAACGCTTGCCAAAACCTCTTTCAGTGATGGTCAAGATAAACTGTTCTTGCGCTGCTAATTCTGCAAAACGCTCAGGAGATAAATTATATGCAGTATCATCGCCTTCAACTTCTTGCTCTAACTCAACATCCTCAGACTCTTGGTTAGCAGCTTGACGCATCTTATTCGCTTGTCTTAAGTAAGCATCTCTTTCATCTGTGTCTAGACGGCCTTGTGCCAAGATTGTCATGGAAATGACTTTATCATCGCCTAGCAAACGAATACCTCTAACGCCATTCGAATCACGACCTGCAAATATTCTGATATCGGTTATGTTAAAACGATTACATAAACCATTTCTGGTTGAAAGCATCGCATCATCACCTTCTTTTGCTAACATAACAGAGATGAGTTCTTCACCCTCGTCTAGCTTCATGGCGCGCTTACCATTGGATTGTATGCTCGCAAAGTCACTTAAACGATTACGACGAATATTTCCAAGAGAAGTAACAAACATAAAGAAGTCTTCTTCGCCTTGTCTTTCCTCTGGCATAACCAAAACAGTTGAAATTGTTTCTTTCGGTGACAAAGGTAATAGGTTTACCATAGCACGTCCCTTAGCTGTAGGGCTTCCAAGTGGTAAACGATACACTTTCATCTGGTAAACTTTACCCAAAGTCGAGAAAAACAAAACCATGTTATGTGTGTTAGCAACAATAACGTCACTGACAACATCTTCTTCTTTTGTCGTCATACCAGAACGACCTCTGCCGCCGCGTCTTTGAGCGCGATAGGTGGACAAAGGAACACGTTTTATATAACCACCCATACTGACCGTGATCACCATGTCTTCGCGTTGAATAAGGTCCTCTATATCAACGCTTGAATCACTTTCTTCAATCTCTGTGCGACGTGGACTTGGAAACTGAGCTTTAATTTGCAAAAGCTCGTTTCGCATAATCTCCAAAACTCTCTCACGAGAAGCTAGAATGCTTAGGTATTCTTGGATATACCCTACAATTTCTTCTAAATCAGAGCGTATTTTATCGCGCTCTAGCCCTGTTAAACGGTGGAGCCTGAGGTCAAGAATAGCGAGTGCTTGAATTTCTGATAATCTATATGTTTCGCTTTCAGATGCTTCATCAACCAAATTCAACAAAGGCGCAACAACAGTTGCGTCCCATGTTTTTTCCATTAATTCAATTTTTGCTTGAAGGCGATCTGTTGCTGCTCGAATTAAAGCAATGATCGGCTCAATATTAGCAACCGCAACGGCAAATCCAAGAAGAACATGGGCTTTCTCACGAGCTTTGGCTAATTCAAACCGTGTCCTTCTTAAAATGACTTCTTCTCTGAAATCTAAAAAGTGAAGGAGAATTTGTTTTAAGGAAAGTTGTTCTGGACGTCCATGAACAAGAGCCAACATGTTAAAGCTAACACCTGTCTGAAGGGAGCTGTAACGATAGAGTTGATTCAAGACAACATCGGTCACTGCATCTCGTTTAAGCTCAATCACAACGCGCATACCATCGCGGTCTGACTCATCACGAAGATCACTAATGCCTTCAATAATTTTGTCCTTAACAAGCTCAGCGATTTTTTCAATCATTCTCGCCTTATTGACCTGAAACGGAATCTCAGAAATGATAATCGCTTCTCTATCCCCACGGAGAGGTTCTGTACTTGTTTTACCGCGTACGGTTATACTGCCACGCCCAGTACGGAAAGCCTCCATGATGCCATAACGACCCATGATGGTGCCACCTGTTGGAAAATCAGGTCCTGGAATAATCCGCATTAAATCACTGAGAGCCATATCAGGCTCATCAATCAAAGCACAACAAGCATCTATGATCTCACCAAGATTGTGTGTTGGAATGCTGGTTGCCATACCAACCGCAATACCACTGGTACCATTGACGAGCAAGTTGGGAAAACGCGCAGGAAGAACCTTTGGCTCAACAAGCGTTTCATCATAGTTTGACTGAAAACCAACCGTGTCTTTATCAATATCTTCTAGAAGATCATGAGCAGCACGACTAAGACGCGCCTCTGTATAACGTGAAGCCGCCGCTGGGTCACCATCCATCGAACCAAAGTTACCCTGGCCGTCAATCAATGGCAAACGAAGGTTGAAATCTTGAGTTAAGCGAACCATTGCTTCGTATATCGGGGAGTCTCCATGGGGGTGATATTTACCCATGACATCTCCGACCACTCTTGCAGACTTACGGTAAGGGCGATTGTATTCGTTCCCTGCTTCTTTCATCGCAAAAAGAATGCGACGATGGACTGGTTTTAAGCCATCTCTTACATCGGGTAACGCACGCGAGACAATAACGCTCATCGCATAGTCTAAATAAGAGCGCTTCATTTCCTCTTCAATAGGAACAGGCTTAATATCATTCGTCAAAGCGGCGGAAGAAGACGTCATACACTACCCAACTAAAAACTGCAAAATAAGAACGACCCAACCATAGCACTATTTCAAAAGAATGGCATCCTAATTTCCGTTAATTGTCAGCAAATAATTAACTATTTCTTAACTTTCCTCTTGATTTTTTTTTAAAAAGGTACAGATTATAGGTAGTACACGAGGATGAGGTACACGATCATGATACAATTGACAACGCCGTATGATATTCAAAGCCAGTTGCATGCGATTAAGCAGCAGAAACTGCAGATCGAGCAGGATATGGGCAACCTAAAAAAGCCTCCTATGGGGACGGTTGACCTGAGCTTTCATCGCATGAAAAGACAAAAAACTGAACTACAAGAAAAAATCACCAAATTAAATAGCATTCTGCGACCAGATATTATTGCTTAGACGCTGACTTGAATTGCGTCTAAGGTTCATTTAAGCGACGCCAGAAAAAATCATTGAATTTTCGTTAATACTGCCTATATATGACTATAGAATAAATAGTATTGCTGAGAATATATAGTGCGTGATCCATTTAAAGACAGCCTAAAGATTGCAGATAAACTTAAACTTAAACTTATTTTATCTAAAATTATTCTTTCTGTTTTATTGGCAGCTATAACACTACCTATGACGGCACAGTGTGCGGACGCCGAAATAGAAGAGCAGCCTACATTGACCCAAAGATTCATAAATTGCTTTGGATTTAAAGAAGAAGGAAAATGGCAGCCCAAAGCAGGTTTTGATCTAACAAAATGGGCTGGGATTTTAAAAACGGCTTCTCGTACTGAATGGTTTTTGACAAATGCACCGGCCGGAAGTTCAGCATTGGTTACTGTCTTTGAAGAATTTGTAGGAAGAAGCACCCTAACACCCAAAGAAGCACAACTCTTAGATTTTTTGAAAGATTTTTGTGACAACTACAAGAACTACGTTGAGATACACCGGCCAATACCGGGATGGGTACAACAATTTGAAAAAGCAGAAGAACAAAAAGATGACTTCACAGCAAAGATGATCAACGATAAAGTGTACAGAGCTCGTCAAGAACTGATACGTCTTTTTCCGCAGATTACACGTTTTCTTGGTGATCCCTTACGCTTTGCAGAAGCCTATGAAATGCCGACTGAGCTTCTTTACAAGTCTTTGTTTTCTCTAGAAAAATACGGAGTATTATCTAAATTTTTCCGCGAGAAAAAATTTGACTTTCCAGACAAACTAGAACGTGAAGCTCTTGCTTTAAGAAAAGAAAACACAAAAGAAGCCATATTTAACTATGCCGTTATGCTGGCAACTGAAGAAACCAAGGTTGCGTTTGATGGGGTAACACCTTTGGAAGAAGAAACTGACCTTGACAAAGAAATTGCCTACCTATTGAGATTATCTGGAATAAAAACTGCAAAACACCATTATGCAGATCTAATTTCAAAGAGAAAAGTAGGTGATCTCGCTTTTGATGGGATCACAATCTTGTCAACTCCCAAGGAGCGTAATACTGAAAGAGCACGTCTATTAAGAGAATCTGGCACAAATAAAGCAATGTATGACATTGCAATGATGCTCACAGACGATGAAACAGACATTGCTTTTGATGGCCGAAAGTTAACAACGCCTGACCAACGAAACAAAGAAGCGGCTCAGCTCTATCAGCTCGTACGCACACCTGAAGCCAGAACACATTTTGCGGGAATGCTCGTCTTAGGACAAATCTCCTTCTCATTTGAGAAGAATAAACCATTAAAGAACCAGCAAGAACGTGAACATGAAGCAAAACAAATACTCAAGAACATAGATATACCGACTGCATAGTATAACTATGTCAGTTTATTGCTAGTGGATCCAACTCTAGAGAGCTGCGACCAAGCCTTATCTTTGCTTGATAAAGACCACGCAGGCAGAGAGCCATCATTTGAAAATGATATACGAATCAAGCGCATTATTGTCGAGATGAAGCGGTATGATATCGAGATTAAGCAGTATGAAGTTTTGTCTCGGCAGCCTAAACAAAGCTACATCACTCAACTCCAAGAGGCATGCGAAACTAGTATGGCTGCCGGATCTAAGGAAGCCGAAATCTTGTATGATGCCGTAACTGCAATTCAAGAAGAAGCTGATGAAACAACAGCGGCAGAACTTGATCTCTCTGCAACTGCAGACCCAACTTCTTCTGCAGCAGCTTCTGCTCCACCTCATGAACCTCTCCCAACGGAAGAGGGTGATCTAAAAGAAAGCTTTTCAAAACCTATTCCTCAAATTACAAAAGGTGATGCATATAAACGTCGCGTTGAAAAAATTATTGATGATTACGCAAGAACCAATATGACTCCAAAACAAAGAAAAATTTATACGGTGAGATGGGAATGTGATCGAACTTTTCCTCAAGGGGTTAGCGAACAAGCCGTTAATGAAAAGATTGAGTCAATTTTAAGAGGTGAAAACAGAGGGCATCTAAAAGCACTAAAAGGCAGCGGGCCAAAGTTTGAAGAAAGTGTGAAGGGAACTAAGCTCTTTTCATCGCGCATAACTGATGAACATCGTCTCGTCTTCTCATACGACCACAAGAATGAAGAGCTTGTTATTTGGCGGCCCCATGGACACTACGGCAGAAAAGCACAATGATGGTCGAACAAGCAGATAGTTAATGAGTCCTGCCAAGATGTTCTGAATCTTGATCATCTTCATCACTAGAAACATCATCGAAAAGCGCCTTGATCATCAGATCTTGCGCCTCTAAAGCGATTAATTCTCTAGATATACAACTCCCTTCATAACTTTTGGGAAACATAACTATCTTATTTTTCATAAAGTAAACTTGCCCATATTCGAGAGAATTAAGGAAAATGGTAAACTATTTCTAAAAGAAAAACCAACCGTAAATATCACCTGAGATATTACTTGTGTAAGTTCATATGGAAAATGCTGCACCTGTGCTCAAAAAGATACATTTAAAGAAATATACCCATCAAGATAAAGCGAAATTCAATGAATTCCAGGATATTACTTTATTGAAATATTCAAGTTTAAAATGCAAATAAACTTATCTTTAAAAACTAACCCAGCTTTAACTCGCGACAACTGCAGCCTGATCATCACCCAGTTCAGCCTCAATCACATCTAATGAAAAATGCTGTAACATGTGCATCAATGTCAAACCATGAGCCACTGCCGCCTTTGAAACCAACTGTTTCTTACTTTTTAATATACTGGCTTCGGTTATGATAATTTGCTTGGGAAATTGTTTTTCTTTATTCATTGACACAATGATATCACCAAGCTCTTCAATCGTTCCAAGAATGGGGACACCGTGAATATGACGTCCTACTTCTTCTTCCTCGAGCGTAATGAGTCCCAAAGGATGATACGGCAAGTCTGGGCTATGCAAAACTTCACGGATAAATAATTCCGTTGAATCACCGTTCCCAATCAATAAAACAGGTATTGATGTTTCAGCACCAGCACGACGTTTTTGTAAAAGGTGTTGGTCATGAATGGTGCGATAAATAAAACGCGGAAGGCCCAATAACATAATCAAGACAAGAGCCGTAATAATAGGCACTGACCTAGGCAAAGATTCCTGTTGCGCCATCAATAACATCAATGGAAAGAAAATAACCGTTGATAAAACTGTCGCAAGCGCCAAAGGAATCATGTCCTCTAAAGACACATAACGCCAAATGGCCCGATGCGTTTGCATCCAAAAAGAGATGCTGCAGCTTACAAGCGCAAAAAAAACCATATTCTTTAAAATAAATTCAGGAGTGAATTCTAGAAATTCATCACCAATACGCAGATACAAGGCAATAAAGAGCGACAAAAAAGCCATGAGCGTATCAAGCATAAGGACCGCAGACGGCAAAATAGTATGACTTGGCAAGACATGCCCTAGCTTTTTCTTTAGCCCTTCAAAATGTTTTGCAATTTCTTCCAAAGAATCTTTGGTATTCATTATCCTATTTTCCTCATTCTCGTCATCCTCGGAATAAATCCGAGGATGAAAAATTTATGTATCCAAAAAGCTACGAAGCTTACGTGAGCGACTCGGATGCTTTAATTTACGCAATGCTTTCGCTTCGATTTGGCGAATACGTTCACGCGTTACAGCAAACTGTTGCCCAACTTCTTCTAGGGTGTGATCTGTATTCATACCAATACCAAAACGCATTCTAAGAACGCGTTCTTCACGAGGTGTTAAACTGGCAAGAACACGGGTGGTTGTTTCACGCAAGTTCGCATGAATCGCCGCTTCAATTGGAAGAACCGCATTTTTGTCTTCAATAAAGTCACCCAAGTGACTGTCTTCTTCATCACCAATTGGCGTTTCAAGACTTATTGGTTCTTTGGCAATTTTCATAACTTTACGGACTTTGTCCAAAGGCATAACAAGTTTTTCAGCGAGTTCTTCAGGCGTTGGCTCACGACCAATTTCATGCATAATTTGGCGTGATGTCCGAACCAATTTATTGATTGTTTCAATCATGTGAACAGGAATACGAATCGTCCGTGCTTGGTCAGCAATCGAGCGGGTAATCGCCTGCCTGATCCACCATGTCGCATACGTTGAAAACTTATATCCACGACGATATTCGAACTTATCAACGGCTTTCATCAAGCCAATATTTCCTTCTTGAATCAAATCCAAGAACTGTAATCCGCGGTTGGTATATTTTTTAGCAATGGAAATCACAAGACGCAAGTTAGCTTCAATCATCTCTTTCTTGGCACGAGAAGCATCTCTCTCCCCTTTTTGAATAATGATCACAATACGGCGAAATTCTGAAAACGGAACAGAAACTTTACGTTCAATGTCCTCAACCGATTGCACCAATTTGTTTAGCTCTTCTTCATGATTTTCAATAAATTTCTTCCAGCCTTTGTCCGTCAGTTTCTTTAAACCAGAAAGCCATTCAGCGCTAAAGTTGTGATTCACAAAGTGTGATAAGAATTGATTACGTTTAATACCACAAGCATCAGAGTGGCTTGCAAGTGCGCGTTCAACATTAGCAACAACGCGATTGATTTCATTGTGCTGTTCAATAAGCTCTTCAACACAAACCATATTAAGCTTGAGCTCTTCAAAGTTAGCAATCAGACGTTGCTTTAAGTCTTTGTAATCTTGATCATCAGCAACCATCGTTCCTTTTGATTTCAAAAGCTGTTTTTGACGTGTAAACAAAAGTGAATAAAGATCATGGTGGTTTTGTAGAAATCCTATAACCTTATTACGTGTTGCTTCTTCACTGTCAGACAGTTGATTGCGTACAGGT
Organism: Alphaproteobacteria bacterium; assembly: GCA_947475175.1. Lineage (GTDB taxonomy): Bacteria > Pseudomonadota > Alphaproteobacteria > Paracaedibacterales > CAIULA01 > CANJLN01. The sequence continues at coordinate 64,949 of CANJLN010000004.1, read as the reverse complement.
TGCTGTTCAACAATTTCAACACCTTCAGAAAGATCAAACTCGACCTCTTCGGCATCTGTTTCTTCTTCATCTTCGTTGCTGCTATTATCTACTGCTATTAAATCACGCACATGCATACGACCCGCCTCTAGATGAGTCCGCCACACACCAAGAATCTGTGTTGTTGCAGGGCTTTCACAAAGACCACTCATCATCGTTTCACGGCCAGATTCAATGCGTTTCGCAATAGAAATTTCACCTTCACGGGACAATAACTCAACGTTACCCATTTCACGCAAATACATACGAACTGGATCATCTGTACGACCAGCGACTTCTTCTGCAGTCTCTTCTTCGCTTTCTTCTGTTTCAAAGTCAGCGATTGAAATATTATTGGAAAGCTCTCCTGAAAGAAGAGATTCTTCACCTTCGTCACTATCAATAACACTAATCCCCATATCGGCAATCATTGTCATCGTTTCATCAATTTGTTCAGAAGTGAGCTGATTTTGAGGCAAAGCTTCATTCAACTCATCATAAGTGATATAGCCCCTCTCCTTGCCTTTTGCGAGCAACCTTTTTAAAAGAGGATTTGTTTTACTAAGCTCAATTAAAGGGATATCCATTTCTTCTGGAGATGTATCTTCGTTTTTTTTCATCGCTTTACCTGCCATTTATTACCCAGCTTCCTTAAATCTTAAAAAACAATACAAAATAGTGAGTTTAACTTGAATGAGTCAAACTTGATTTTAAAGCCTTCATTTTTTGCCATTCTTGTTCATCAAATGAAGCCTTCATGCTGTCCGACGAATTCTTAATGTCTTTTTTTATAGATTCTTGCCATACTTCCCTGTGCCAAATTTCTTGCCATCTCTCTAATGCAACTTTTGTATCTGCACCTTCTTGCGCAAAGGGGTATTGAGAATAAATCTTTTTATCCAATATTTCTTCCAGAATAGAGCCAAACCCTTTTAGGTGCAATTCTTCCTTTAAAGAAGAATGAGAGCTATCTACACTTTGCAAAATATGCTGCTTAAGTTGCTCCCAGCTTTCTTTATCAAACTCTACAAGAGCAAGCTGTTCTGCAACGTCATCTAATAATGTGGGATGATTTAAGAGAGTTGCCAGCAAAATCTTCTGTGAATGTATATTTTTTTTTAAGACTCTTCCTTGAGTTGGCATAGTAGTTGGCTTTTTTGATGGAGCACCAACAAAAGAAGCGGTTTTATTTTTGTACCATAATTTGCGAAGTCTTTCGTTAAAATCTTCAAAATAAAAATGACGAACGTCAGCATTAGAAATTTCAGAGACAGATGCTAACACATTTTTTTTAAAAGCCGCTTTTGCTTCTGGAGTCGATTCAGGTGAAGGTTGATGATCCATCATTAAACTATTCCATAAACTTTCAGACAAAGAGCTGGAAGAATTCAAAATAGCCGCCAGTGCTTCTTTACCATGCGCCTTTATGTAGCTATCTGGATCTTCTCCTTTTGGTAAATAACAAAACCGCAATGTTTTTTCTGACGTTAACAAAGGAAGTGCTTTTTTTGCAGAACGAAAAGAAGCCCTGAGCCCTGCCAAGTCCCCATCAAAACAAAACAAGGGTTGCTGACTTCTCCTCCACAAGAGCTCAAGCTGTTCTTCCGTTACAGCCGTGCCTAAAGGGGCAACGGCTGTTTTAAAACCGCCTTGATGCAAAGCAATAACGTCGAAATACCCCTCAACCACAATGAGCGATTGATCAGGAGTGACATGTCGTTGTGCTTGAGCAAAGTTATAGAGAATTCTTCCTTTATGAAAAATTGAGGTATCGGAAGAATTTAGATATTTCGGTTGCCCATTCCCCAAAACTCTTCCACCAAAAGCAATTACATTTCCCTTTAGATCCTGAATAGGAAACGTGACGCGCCCACGGAATCTATCATAAGGTTCTCTGTCATCTTCAGGCTGAATAATAAGGCCAGATGATAAAATCTTTTCCCTCTCAAAACCTTTTTCAAGGAGCACCTTATATAAAGAAGATTGGTTTTGGTGTTTGTCAGGTGCAAAACCCAAACGAAATTCTTCAACTGTTTTTTGTGTAAAGCCACGGCGCTCAAGATATTCTCGCGCTCCTTCACCTGGGCTTCTCTTTAGATTTTCCTCAAACCACTCACAAGCGGCTTTTAAAATGTCATAATAAACTTTTCCGTCAGACGAAATAGCTTTTTTCTCAGGAAGAATAACGCCTGCAAGTTGCGCTAGATGCTGCAAAGCATCCATAAATTCAACACCTGAACGTTGCATCACATATTTAAAAATATCTCCATGCTCACCGCATCCAAAACAATGATAAAAACCTTTGACGTCGTTCAAGGTAAATGAAGGTGTTTTTTCTTGATGAAAAGGACATAAGCCTGAAAACTCGTTCCCTTTTCGAGTCAGACGCACATCTTTCCCTATGATCTCAGAAACTTTGAGACGAGAGCGGATTTGTTCTATGTAAGGGGCAAGGTCTGACATTTTTAATATTTCTTGTGCATGTCAACAAGAAGTTCAGAAAGAATACCTTCTCTAACTCCTCGATCAGCAACGCGTAATTCTTCGATGTGTATCGCATCGCAAATACCCTCCAGAATTGCAGAGCCAACAATAACGAGATCCGCTCGACCACCGCCAATACAGGGATGTTGAACTCTCTCTCGTTGTGTCATAAAAAGAATTTTCTGGCTAATTTCTTTCAACTCTTCTGTTTTGATAAACAGACCATCAATGGCTCGCCTCTCGTAACGTAATAAACCCATCTTCACAGCGGCCAAAGTCGTTACAGTCCCTGACGAACCAATAAGCTGCACTTGAGAATTATCGATGTATTTTTTAATTTCATTTTTTGCAACGAACCTATTAATCTCGTCTCTTACATGAGCGCGCACACTTTCATGAACCTCTGGACTTGAAGCAAATTGCGCATAAGATTCGCTGACAGTCACAACACCATACGGAAGCGAAACTGAATCAATAACCTCAAAAGGCACAGGATATCCGGGGCGTTTCCTACCAGTCTCATTAATACGAAGCCAGATAGCCTCTGTGCTTCCTCCGCCAATATCGAATACAACAGCATAAGGCGTTTTTGGGTTCAAAATGGCAGCGCATCCGGTCAAGGCAAGTCTTGCTTCTTCTTCGCTATCAATAATCTCAATGTTTAATCCAAGCTCAGTCATGGCTCTTTCTACCAAGACATGACCATTCGTTGCTCTTCGGCACGCTTCCGTTGCAACGGCTCTAATGCTAGTCGCTCCGTGAAAATCAATCTTTTTTCGACAAATCCTAAGGGCTTCAATAGCTCTCGTCATTGCCTCTTCAGATAATTCTCCCGTCTTGTGAAGTCCTTCACCAAGACGTACAATTTTGGCAAAAGAATCAACAATCTTCCAACCATTTAAATTGGGACGATGTCTAAAAAAGCTTTTCTTTAAGCCAGCGATATTCACGCTCGCAACGAGAAGACGACACGAATTCGTACCTAGATCAATAGCGGCTAGAATTGGATGGTGAGCATCACATCTTCCATTATTATCATAAGTATTTGGCTCAATAGTAGAACTTACAAGTCGTTTTATCACAACAGTGTGCCATTTAAGATACAGTTATTTTAGTTTTTGAAACTGCTTTCTGCAGTGCCTTCTTCCCTACTCTACGAAAAACAGGCAAAATATGATAGTCATAACCTTTAAAAAAATGTATTTTGTTCATAGCCGCGTCGACCGACTGCAAAGTTTAGTCCATGGTACTGTATTAATATTGGGGGATAGTTTAGTGGTAGAACTCTCGTCTCTGGCACGAGTAGCCTTGGTTCGAATCCAGGTCCCCCAGCCAAAGAACTGTTATTTTTTATGATTTTTTCTATTGTTTTTTTTGCAACGCTTTTTTTATCTATTCTCTTAACGCGCTTGATGATGCGCGTTAATATATCCGCAGTTCCAACGCAAAGATCATCACACAAAAACCCAACCCCCGCAGCTGGTGGCGTTGCTTTTACGGTGGCTTTTTGTCTAGGATTCCTTTTCGTTTATTACTCGCCTTTGTTTGCAATAGACTCAAGCATCCTACAAAAATACATTCTCTATTATGGTCTAGCAGCCCTCATTGTGACTCTCGTTAGTCTTAGAGACGATTACAAATCCATCTCTTATCGAATTCGTCTTTTAACGCATTTTATCTCCGTTCTTTTGCTTGTTTATGGTGGATTGATTGTTGAATTTCCAAGCTTTGGAAACGATATCAATGTTTGGGGACCAAGCATTTTCACTGTTTTTGCGCTCATGTCACTTATTAACGGAGCCAATTTTATTGACGGGTTGGATGGTTTACTATCTGGCTGCATCATCATCTCTCTTGTTTTTCAAATTTGCTTAATTTGGCCGGCTGACTTCCTGTTCGTTGCGTTTTATTCATTGCTCCTTGCTGCTCTTTTAGGCTTTTTCATTTTCAACTTTCCGAAAGCCAAAATTTTTATGGGAGATATAGGCAGTACCTTTTTAGGGTTAACTTTAGGCTTTTCTGCAATCATCGCTCAGAAATACTATCCTTTTTCAACGGACACAGCTCTGATCCACAAAGGCTTTATCTATTCACTGACACCCTTGAGTTTTTTGTGGTTTGATGTTGCCTTTACCTTGCTCAGACGCGCCTACTTAGGTAACCGACTAACGGAAGCTCACAGAGATCATCTCATCCATATTTTAAATGATTGCGGATATTCTCACGGCCTAATCAGCAGCCTTTATTTCATCTCTGTTGTTGTTATGGGCAGTTTCACCCTCTTAAGTCATTACAGTTACATTAACTTCATGACCTTCTTTTTTATATATGTGGTCTTACAGACTTGTTTTTGTGCTTGGGTTTTTCATCAAAAAAGACGCCATCACAAATTAAAATTCACATGAAGTGGCAAGATACGGGCATTATTTTAAGTCAGCGCCCTTGCAGTGAAAGCCAGATTATTCTAAATATCCTAACTGCAACACATGGAAGACACAGCGGAATAACACGCGTTAGCAAAACGCAGCGACAGTCCGCATCTTTTCAGCCAGGTAATTTTGTCGAAGTAACTTGGAATGCAAGATTATCAGAGCATCTCGGACAATGGACATCTGAAGCCACTTGCATGCCTTGGATTCAAGTGATCAATCGCCCTCAGCCTCTCTTAGCTTTAAGTACGATTTGCGCATTGCTTGACACATGTCTTCCTGAGCGACAGCCCTATAGTGAATTGTATGAAGGATTGAAAAATTTTCTACATCATCTAACAAATAATAGAGACTGGCCCACACATTATGCCATGTTTGAATTAAGACTCTTATCTTCGTTGGGATTTGGATTGGATTTGGGTATATGCGCTGTCACTAAAACAAAAGAAAACTTAACCTATGTTTCCCCAAAAACAGGACGGGCTGTTTGCGAAGAAGTGGGCAAACCTTATGCGGAACGTTTGTTTTTATTGCCGTTATTTTTGATTGACGAGAATCAACAACCCACCACAAAAGATATTCTCCAGGCTTTGAGCCTAACAGGTTATTTTTTGAACCAGTTTGTTATGGAAGGCAAAAAATTACCTAAAGCTAGAGGAAGATTGCTTTCTTTATTGAGCGAGTCAAATATTTTAAAATGTGCTTAGGCACGTTTGCCATACTTTCAAAACACACTGTATTAACTATTTGTTTTATCTGGCCTTTTATTCCAGAACCGTCTAGGATGAACGATTAGATAAAAAGGAATTTTAAATGCACCCGTACAAACTTGTTTTAACAGCAGGTTTTGCCATGTTCTCTATGTTTTTTGGCTCAGGAAACTTGGTATTTCCCTTGCTAATCGGTTATGAAACAACAAATTACTACAGCTTTGCAATTGCAGGCCTTTTGATAACGGCAGTTTGCGTCCCTTTCTTAGGGTTGCTTGGCATGATTCAATTTAATGGAGACCGTAAGGCCTATTTCTCCAGCCTTGGAAAAGCACCCGCTTTTATTCTAACTTTTCTCATGTTAGCTCTTATAGGACCCTTTGGCGTTATACCTAGATGCACAACTGTTGCTTTCGGCGGATTAAGCCTTATGATCCCACATTTATCTTTTGCTTTATTTAGTTTTATTTTTTGTGGGCTTACAGGGGCGCTTATCTGGAAACGCAATCGCATCGTCAGCATCATCGCTCTCGTTCTGACCCCCTTTAAACTGGGCAGCATTGTTCTTTTAATCATAGCTGGTTTATATTTTGGTGATGATCCCCTCCCCTCTCTGCATACTTCAAATGATGCTTTTCTGATGGGTATTGTGCAGGGCTATCAAACGATGGATTTGATAGCTGGATTTTTCTTTGCTTGCACCATATATGAATACCTTCAAATGAAAATCCGTGACCAAAAAGGATCTTCGACTCAAGAACGTCTTCTTTTTAAAATGGGCATCTATTCAAGTCTCATTGGGGCCTTTCTTTTAAGCCTTATCTATATTGGATTTGTCATGCTTGGCGCAAAATATGCTCCTGTTCTAAAAGGTATTCCAGCTGAGTCTATGCTGACAGAAATTGCTAGACACGCTTTGGGAATATACGCCATGCCTCTAGTTGCCTTAACATTGGCAGTTTCTTGCCTTGCAACAGCAACTGTTTTAACAACACTATTTGTTGATTTCTTACAAGATGATATTAGTCGAGGAAGATTAACAAGACCCCATTCTATCTTGCTGACTTTGGCCATTTCCTTTGGAATATCTTTATTAGGTTTCCAGTTCATCTGTGCATGGCTTGGATCTATTTTAGAGTGGATCTATCCCCTTCTTGTTGTCTATGCCATTGTTCAAATTGCTCGCAAATCATCATGCTTTAAAACGGTTGAGACCTGTTAATGATCAAACTTGACGGCATTAAAGACGGAAGTCGCATAGCCGTTGCTATGTCAGGAGGTGTTGATTCGTCTGTTGCTGCTGCTTTGATGGTTGAAGCTGGCTATGATGTTGTTGGCATTACCCTACAACTCTATGATCACGGTCAGATGATCAATAAAAAAGGTGCTTGCTGCGCAGGCCAAGACATTTATGACGCAAAAACGGTCGCTGATCGTCTCAATTTTCCGCATTATGTGCTCGATTATGAAAGCATTTTTAAACAAAGCGTCATCGACGATTTTGCTGACAGTTATTTGCAAGGGGAAACACCCATCCCCTGTATTCGCTGTAACCAACGTGTGAAATTTAAAGATCTTTTAACAACTGCTCAGGATCTTGGAGCGGAAGCACTGGTTACAGGTCATTATGTCAGACGCCTGCCATCTCCTAACGGTTCTCAGCTTTTAAGAGCCGTTGACCATAACCGAGACCAAAGTTATTTTTTGTTTACAACGACTCAAGAGCAATTAGACTACCTTCGGTTTCCTCTGGGAGGAATGGAAAAGACTGAAACACGTGATCACGCAAGACGCTTTGGATTAGAGGTTGCTGAAAAACCAGACAGCCAAGATATTTGCTTTGTACCAACAGGCGGGTACGCATCTGTTGTTTCCAAGCTCAGACCAGGAGCACTTGAGGCCGGTGATATCGTTCATATGGATGGCACTATTTTGGGACGCCATCAAGGCATTATTAATTATACAATTGGGCAAAGGCGGGGCTTAGGCATTGCTTCGGCAGATCCATTATATGTTATCAAACTTGAGCCTAAAACTCATCGTGTTATTGTTGGCCCTTATTCCGCATTGGCCAAGACGTCCATCTTTTTAAAGGAAGTCAATTGGTTGGTAAATTCTGAAGAATTTAGAGGGCTATATTCTTGCTTTGTTAAAGTCCGATCCACTCATCAACCCGTAGCAGCAGTTGTCAAAAAACTGGATGATTCAAGTGCTGAGGTTACCTTTACAGCACCAGAATATGGCATTGCCTACGGTCAAGCGTGCGTCTTTTTAGAGAATGATCGCATTTTGGGTGGGGGTTGGATTTCTCAAAACAGCTAATAAAAAAGGGGAACGTCTTTCCGGCGCCCCCCTTTTTCAAACGTAAAAACCGTACTAGTTTATAAGTTGAATGTTAGCAGCTGAAGTTCTGCCTTTATTCGTAGCCAATTCGTAGTTTACTTTTTGGCCTTCGTTTAAACTAAACAAACCAGCTTTTTCAAGAGCACTTGCGTGCACGAAAACGTCTTGGCTGTTATCTTCTGGCTGAATGAAACCGTACCCTTTTTGAGCACTGTACCACTTTACTGTTCCTTCTTTCATATTTTAGTTCCTAAATTTTAGATTGTTAACAACGAGCTAATATCCCATAAATGATTCATGCAAAAGTCTTTCTTGCCTCAATCATAATTAAATCCACCTTTACTTTTAAGGATATTATCGTCGCAAAGGAAACCAAATACGCTGTCTGTGGAAATGAAGGGTAGGTAAGCAAAATTTCGAATTATTTAAAAAAAGATATCGTCAAATGAGATTCTACAAAACCAATCAGCAAAAGTCAACAACTATTGTATGGGTGTATGAGTTCATATGGAATAAGACAAAAGGTTGGTCTCAGATAGCTTGGATTGAACACCTAAGCCGTTCTGGCTCTATTTCTGTGAGTTTTACTTGCCTTATGCCTAGCTCTTACAAGTGCTGACTTTGACTTTTTCACTCTTATCTTTTTCTTAACTTTTAAAACATTTAGATTGGAGCCAACTTTTTTCTTAAAATTAGCTTTTCGAGCTGTAGCAGGAGACTGCGTTTCTGCAGGAGCAGGGTTTGTCGCCATAGCCTTATTATCAGTTGGAGCAGGGTTTGTCGCCATAGCCTTAGTTGGAGCACTATTAGCCACAACAGGCGGCATTGTTACAGTTTCAATTTTTGCGGACTTGCCATACCTACTTACAATCCACTCCATTGCCGTTAATCCCTCTTGGCATGTTGTATAAAGGGACATAATCTTTGGAGGTTCTTCGCTTTTTTTCAAATCAGTGAGCAACCCTTTTAAATCTTCCAAAACCTGCATATAAACAACAGCAATTTTGTCGTCACAGCGATTTTTTTGTTGTTCAAGTGCCGTTATTCTTCCCTCACATTTTTTTATAGCTTCTTCTTTGCTTAATCCATAAGCAGGGTCTGCATCTAAAAGCAAAGTGCCAAGAACCCCTAATAAAGTAAAAAATACGCGCTTAAACAAAAACATAAAATCCTTAACTTTCAACCACTAATAAGTAATACAGTATCTTTTTTTCCAAAGGTTCTCCATTCAGCATGATTAAGCGCGCCACACTGATGACAAGTACTATACCACGTATCACTAGAGTGAGAACAGCTTTGGCAATACCATCCTTCTTGTTTTGGAGCACTAGCGGCTCTTAGCCACCATTCATGAACAACCTCACGATTATAGGGATATTCGGCCTCTTCTATTTCAGCCATAAGGCGGCAAGCTGACTGATTGTCGCCATAAGCCAAGATAGCATCCAAATAACGACGTGCCTGCCCCCATAATTGTGCTTCTTTTGCAGCCTCAGCCATCACCCACCACGTTTCAGGATGATTTGGCATTGTTGACGTAAGCTTTTCAAGTTGCTTATAGAGCTGGATAGGTTCGGTTTTGGAAAATGTTTCATTCCATGCATAAGCAAGCTCTCTGTGGGGATTATGCTTATAAGTCGTCATGAGAACTTTTTGCGCTTTATAATGGTGATGCGATTGCACCAATGCACGCGCTAAATTCACTGAAAAAACGACTTTATCAGGGGCTAAATCGTGTGCTTTTTGGCATAAGGCCTTAAAAGAAGAACGGTCATCGCGAACATTTTCAGCCTGGAACCACAGCATAAGCGCTTGATGCTGGTGCCAATCTTTTTTTGGAAGATAGCGGTGAATCCCGTGCGTTGAAATTGTTTTTTCTTGGCTATTTTTTGCTAGATGTAATTGCGCACTCAATATCTCTTGCTGAACCCAAGGAGAATCAGGCCTTAAAGCCAAAGCTTGTTTTAGAAGATGATCTGCTTGCACCCAATCTTGCTGATCTTTTGCTAACAAAATAAGACCTCTCAGCCCCAGAAAACGCATACTTGTGTCATGAAGCATGCTCTCAAAATAATGAGCAGCCTTAACATTATCTTTTAGCATATGTGCTGATTGGGCAGCCACAAAAACGGTTAAAGGATGGTTGGGTAACAAAATTTTTGCAAGCTCAATACTACTCTGGGCTTCTTCTGGCTGGTGAGCAGAAATTGCCGTTAAGCTTTCAATAAGTAACTTCTCTCCTTTCTGCTGGCGTTTTTTTTGCAAGAATTGATAATACCTTTTTGGAATATCCCAAATTTTGCGCCAGAAATGATGCAGAAAAATACAAACAGCGGTGAAGCCAAAAAAAACAGTGAATAAAACAGCAATTGGCATTTCAACTTGATAGCCAATCCATTTTAACGATACATCACCAGGATAAAGCGTCAAAAAGACTGCAAGCCCACATATAATGGCAAGCTTTAGAAAAAAACGTGTTCCATGCATCCAGCGCATGTTATTAGCTCCTACTTATGAATGCTTCAAAACGCACTTTAAATAAGTTAAACGCGTCTTCTAAGCTTTTTCTCTTCTCTGCCTCTTGAAACCAACCAGATAAAAGAGATTTATATTTACTTTCAAGAGGTCTAATGATTTCAAGCACCCCTGTTAACTGTCCTGCATTTAACTGCTTTATAGCATTCTCTAAAGAAGCCAAGAGGGGATGCAAATCATCTTGTCCGTATTTAACTTCTGTAACGGCTTCGTTCATTTTTCTGATATGAACAAGTGCATAGATCTTATTGACTAACCTTTGCCACCATGTTTCACCAATAACAATTGAATTGCCAGTTTCTTTATTTTTTTTCAATTCATCATAAATTATTTGGAGTTCAGACATTAAAACAGTAACAGGTTTGGTTGCAATATTAGCTGGCACTGTTAGCTGGTGCAACGTGTATATCAATTGCTTATCAGCTCCTACTTTTGGAATCAAAGTGTGCAAAACATCAGCAAATGCCTCGCCCTTTTGAAAACGGGACTGAATAATCTCCCAGGGTTCATTTAAAAGATGAGGTTGCGTTGAGGCTTGCTTGATGCGAGCAATCTTTTCATTGATTTCATTGATGGTTGTAGAAATTCCATTGACTGTTTCCGACAAGGTATTAACTTGCTGCTTTAACGGTGGTAATTCAGAAAGATGGCCTTTCACTTCTGCTAAATTGCGTTGTAACTCCTCCACTTTTGAGGACAAAACAACATGATCTTGCTGCAAAACTTCAATTTGGCGACTAGAGGGAAAAAGATATTTCTCGAGCTGAGGTCCAAAAAAGGGTAGCCATGCGAACACAAGCCCCAACACAACAAGCATGATGACTAAATTGACAACAACATGATGAAAAAAGTGTTTATGTTGCCAAAAGAAATTCTTGTTATTCTCGTGCTTAGAAGGATGAGTGTCCCCAGCACTCCCTTTATGCTCGGTCTTTTTATGTTCGGAATTCTCGGCGATCGTCATATTTCCTCACTAAAGTCACGTAACAATTCTTTTTAAGTTAGCGACTAACTGCGTTGTTGTCGACGCTGTTATCACTTGCAACCACGGTAATTTTTCAACTTCAGCTGAAATTACATCACTTAAGCTTAAAGCGATAAAGCGATCAAAAGCAAATTGAATACGCTGTCTCTCACAAATGTTTAAAAATGATTTAAATGTGCGGAGTGAATAAAACGTTATCGCCCCTTCTGATTTTTGTTCCAAAAACGCTTTCGCTTTCAAAGAAATCTCAGAGCTCATTTTGCTTTCATAAAGGATTTCTCTATCTACTTCAAAATAAGATCCCATCAATAATTTTTTAAGATCCACTCTTGTTGTGTCACCCGCTGCATAAAAAATTGGACCCTCTTTTGGACTCAGTTCTTTTTTTATAACAGCAAACAAACTTTGAGCATTTTCATCACCTTTTGGAAAATGGATTTTTTTATACCCCAGTTTTTTAGCCACTTCATAAGAAGTTTTTCCAACACACCACAAAGAAACTTCTCTTTGCTCAGATAAACTGGCAAGCGCTCTAATCGCCATTGCTGATGTTGCCACCACAGCTTGATATTTTTTAAGATCATTTAAAAGAACTGTTGCAGGTATAATTTCTAATAAAGGCTCTATTAATGTCTCAAACCCTGCGCTCTGAAACATTTTTGCAGTTGAGAGAGCACTTGGCTTTGGACGTGTAATTAGAACAGAAAACATTAACGAACCTTAGCTACCTCGTTGTTCTTTCATCCCTTATAGCTCTTTCGTGGTCTTTTCGCAAAAAAATCAATTTTTGTATTCAATAAATATAATTGAGTATTAAAGAAACAGTAACTTGAACTCCTGATAGACCTTAAGAATCCAATGAATTTGACAAACAATTCAAAATGATTTAATGTATGAAGAAATTTTAATAAGGGAAACCTCAAGATTTGTTCATTCAAACCGAAGAAACGCCGAATCCAGAGTGTTTAAAATTTATGCCAGGCCGTTCTGTTATGGGGGATCTGTCTCCCATGTCGTTCGCAGCTGGATCATCATGCGAAACATCTCCCTTTTCTAAGCGCCTTTTGGCCATTGACGGTGTAGAGGGAGTTTTCCTAGGATCAGACTTTATTACAGTCACCAAAAATCCAGAAGCAGATTGGTTTTTTTTAAAATCTTTGCTTCTTGGAACGATAATGGAACTATTTGTTAACGATTTTCCTGTATTTTTAGAAAAGGTCGAGAAAAAATTAGTTGTCAATGAAGATTCGGATCCAATTGTTAAACAGATAAAAGAACTTTTAGATACGCGTATTCGTCCAGCCGTTGCCCAAGATGGAGGAGATATTATTTTTGACTCCTTTGATGAGGATGGCATCGTGTACCTAAAAATGCAGGGAGCTTGCGCAGGATGTCCAAGCTCAACAGCAACTTTAAAATCAGGAATTGAAAATATGCTAAAGCATTATGTTCCTGAGGTTACGGAGGTAAGACAAGTTGATAATTAAAAATATAGTTTACTTTTCAGTCGCAACATTGCTTGTTAGCGGATTTATGTCTGATCAAGCAATAGCTGCTGTTAAGGTTCCTCTTCATACAAAACTCGCGACTGCAGGATCTCTGGAAAGTTCAACGAACTGTAAAGAATTGATCAGTCACTTTGAAAAGGTTCACAATATTCCAGAAAAATTGCTTTTGGCCATTGCGACGGTTGAATCTAAAAAGTCTCCGTGGGCCGTTAATGCACAGAAAAAATCACGGTTCTTTTCAACCAAAGAAGCAGCTGTTCAGCATATTCAAAAATTAAAAGCAAAAGGTGTTAAAAACATCAATATTGGTTGCATGCAGATCAATCTTCAATCTCATGGACCAAAATTCAATAACATTGGTGATATATTAACGCCTTATAATAATATTGCTTATGCTGCAAAATTAATGAAAATATTGTATGCCCAGCATGGTTCATGGGAGGCAGCAGTGAAATATTATCATTCCAGCTCTTCTGTTTATCATACAACGTATAAGCATAAAGTCTATTCCGCTTGGGCTGACACAAAAGGCGAAAGCTACGAGATGCCAACCAGTGAAACTGTAAGCTGGAGTAACTCTGAACCTTCGACAACACAACCAAAACGACCTCTTGTGAAAATCGTTATGGGGCCTGGTGCTGGCGTTTTAAAACATTATACTAATCGGAGATAAATTTTTTTATGGCAGATCCTATAGCTCTGGAATCGATTGATCAATTATTTTTGTCTGCTCGAACTCATTCCTTTTGGCAACCAAAAGAAATCAGCGATGAGCTGTTGCTAAAAATATATGATTTAACAAAAATGGGGCCTACCAGTGCGAACTGCTCCCCCCTTAGAGTTATTTTTGTGAAATCCCAAAGTGCCAAAGAAAAACTTAAATCTTGCTTACCAGAAGCCAATTTTGAAAAAACGATGACGGCACCTGTTACAGCCATATTTGGACATGATTCAGAATTTTACGAAAAGCTACCCCAATTGTTTCCTCATGCAGATGCAAAATCTTGGTTTAATACAAATGCCACTTTGGCTGCAACCACAGCTTTTCGAAATGGGACGTTGCAAGCCGCTTATTTTATGATGGCAGCTCGTGCTCTTGGTCTTGATTGTGGTCCCATGTCTGGTTTTGACAATCAAAAAGTAGATGAAGTCTTCTTTAAAGGAACGACTATTCAATCTAATTTCTTATGTAATCTGGGTTATGGTGTCGAGGAAAAGTTATTTCCACGCTCTCCAAGACTCGATTTCAAAGAAGCATGCCAGATTGCTTAGGGAGATTTTATGAATTTTATTGATATCGGAATTGCTGGCATTGCCCTGGTATCAGCTCTGATCGGTATCGCGCGTGGTTTAACACGTGAAATTCTCTCGCTCATTTCTTGGATAGGGGCTGGTATTGCAACTTTTTTTGCACTTCCTCTGGCGCAAAGCATAGCTCGTCAACAAATTGCCAATCCTATGATTGCAGATGCAGTTACCGCGGCCGCAGTCTTTATTTTGTTTTTGATTATCTTTAGCCTTATTAGTCATTTCTTTTCCAGCATGGTTCGCCAGAGTTCTTTGGGGGGAATTGACCGCTCGCTTGGTTTTGGATTTGGCATTGGGCGCGGTATTTTTCTAATCTGCTTAATTGAAATTGCTATGGGGTGTTTTGTTACACGCTCTCAACAACCTCAATCTCTCAGAGATAGTCGATTTTCATCTTTGATTTATCAAGGTAGTGACTTTGTTTTTCAGCTACTTCCTTCTTCCATGAAAGACTTTGTTGCTCAGCAACACCAAAAACGTTCTGCTGAAACAGGTGTTCTTTCTTCTTCAAATGCAGCTGCCAATCAAGTTGTTGGAGCAATTTTAGACCAACATCTTCAACAACAATTACAGCCACTGCCAAAGGCCAACCCTCAGCTAGAAGCGCAAAAAGCCGCTGAGAAATTAGCAGAGCTTAAACCAAAGGCACCAGAACAAACCTCTTCGCCAGAAACAAGCTATTCTCAAAAGCAACGCAAAGACATGGAACGGTTGTTGGCACAAGAAGAGAGTGAATGAGGGCTAGTATTCTGTGAAAATTTTATCGGCGTTTTATCGGCATTCATCAGAATCCTAGTATGCCGATAAAATGCCGCTAAATCCAGAGAGAGTTCTTCTTTAAAGACACGGCTTTTTCAAACTCTTTTTCCATTGACCTAAATCTTACTCCTCTGCATAGTGGGGATGCTGAATTTATCGTTAAAAGGAGTCAATTTTTATGTCCCTAAAAGGAACCAAAACCGAAGAAAACTTAAAAGAAGCTTTCGCAGGTGAATCTCAAGCCAATCGTCGTTATCTTTATTTCGCACAAAAAGCAGATATCGAAGGTTACAACGATGTTGCCAGTGTTTTCCGTTCAACCGCTGAAGGTGAAACAGGTCACGCTCATGGTCATCTTGAATTTTTAGAAGCCGTTGGCGATCCGGCAACAGGTCTTCCTATTGGTGAAACCTCTGATAACTTAAAAGCAGCAATTGCTGGCGAAACGCATGAATACACAGACATGTATCCAAGCATGGCAAGGTCTGCTCGCGAAGAAGGCTTTGAAGAGATTGCTGACTGGTTTGAAACCCTAGCAAAAGCTGAAAAATCTCATGCTGGCCGTTTTCAGCGTGCTCTTGATACATTAGCAGCAGCGTAAAAGTTTTAAATGCGCGAGGGCAGCCTAGAGGCTCCAACAAGGCATGTCATTGATTGGACTGATCCAGACTTTGTCAATCAATCAAAAATTGATGAAGAAATGCGTCGTGTCTTTGATGTTTGCCATGGCTGCCGTCGTTGCTTTAATTTGTGCGACAGCTTTCCCCGTTTGTTTGAGCTTGTTGATGAAAGCAAAACGAGTGAATTGGATAGCGTAGAAAGCCTCGACTTTAAACCGGTTGTTGATGCTTGCACTTTATGTGACATGTGCTTTTTAACCAAATGCCCCTACGTTCCTCCTCATGAGTTTAACATCGATTTTCCCCATTTGATGCTCCGCTACAAAGCCGCTGAGTTTCAAGAAGATCAATCATCTTTTGTCAGCAAAGAACTTGCTAAAACAGATCGCAATGGAAAATTTGCAAGCCTAGCCGCACCTATTGCGAATTGGGCAACCAAAGCAGATAATAAACTCACACGAGCGTTGATGGAAAAAACAATTGGCATTCATAAAGAAGCCGCCATTCCAAAATTCCATTCACAAACCCTTGTGAATCAAGCGAAAAAAGAACCCATTCTCATCAACACAAATGCGCCTGCTTATGGCCAAAAAGCGGTTATTTATGCCACGTGTTTTGGCAACTATAACAACCCATCCCTTGGTCTTGCTGCTCGCGCTGTCTTGGCACATAATGGAGTTGAGGTTCAAGTTGTTTATCCAGGATGTTGCGGTATGCCATCTCTGGAACAAGGTGATCTTGAAAAGGTAAACGCAAACGCCATCCACGTTGCCAAAGAGCTCCGCCCTTGGATTGAAAAAGGGTATACCATAATTGCCCCTGTTCCCTCATGCGCATTAATGCTAAAGCAAGAATGGCCTTTGATTACACCGCATGATGAAAATGTCCAAGCGCTAAGCCATGCTACCAAAGACATTAGCGAGTATGTGGTTTCTTTGTCTAAAACTTTTGGTTTGACAGAAGGATTGAAATCTTTAGGAAAAGACATAACTCTCCACCTTGCTTGCCATGCCAGAGCGCAAAACATGGGGCAAAAAGGTGCTGAAATGCTACGCCTTATTCCAGATACAAAAGTGACCGTTATTGAACGCTGTTCAGGTCATGGTGGCACATGGGGAATGACTGTGGATCATTTTGAAACAGCCATCAAAATTGGGAAACCAGCTGTCCGGCAGGCCATTAAAAACAATAATCAGTTAGTATTGTCAGAATGCCCTTTAGCAGGAGAGCATCTGTTACAGGGAATTGAAAAAGAAGGCGCCAAGAATTTTACAACAGCTCACCCGATTGAAATCTTTGCCAAAGCTTATGGAGTAATAAATTGACACCGTTGAAATATCTTGTCCCCGCCATCCTTATCATCATTGGCTTCATTCTTTTTAAATCTGCAAAAGAAGACAAAGACTCCCTTTACCTTTTCTTTGACAAGAACAATCAAGCAACAAATGATGTTGTCAGACTTTTAGGGTTAACAGGCATTCGGATTCAAAATGACCACCTCACCCCTGACAAAAATTGGCCCGAAGCAAAGCTAACTTTGAAATCAAGATCTCTCGAAGAAATAACCGATGCAGTACAAGGAAAAACCAATCCTAATGTAGCCTGGAAACGTCCTAATAATAAGGAACGTTGGGAAATGCAGCTTTCTTTTCCTCTGACTCAAAATCAACTGGATCTTATCAAAAAAATTTATCTTAATGACTTAAAATTCGCAAATGAAGCAAACCCAAAATCACGCGCTTACAAAGGTGTCCTTTTCTTGGGAAGTACTCTTAAATCAGCGCGCATACGTCTTTCTTTTTTGAACAAATTAATTGATTCAAAACGCATCACATTTTCCAAAGTTTTTGTTTTAACAGGGGAAAGACAGCTCACTTCTGACATGGGAGAAACTAAAGAGGCTTTCTTAAACAAGGATAATGGCATTATTGCTTTTAACTCGGATTGGACCTTTTCAGAACAACTCCCAACAGATGAAACAGATATGGTTAAGCTTGTTTTTTCTCAATCAAAGCATCCAACGTTGAAAGACGAAAATATTATTTTTGTTCATACATTGAGAAAAGATGAAGAGCGCCGAGCAACAACTGAAACAACCGTCTATAAATGGCTTGATTTGTGCAACCCAGAACCAGGTCAGTATTTGGCCATATCCAACCAGCCTTTTGTATTGTATCAACAGCTAGTGATTTATAATGCTTTGCAAAAAGCAGGCAGAAAAGACATACACGTCGAGGTTGTTGGGTCAGCAGTGGATTCAACTATGCACAATTTTAAAACTGATCAAGAGGGTGCCATTTTGCTTGATAACCTGGCGCGTATTTTTTATGAGATGGTAAAGGTTAGTAAGGTTAGGTGATTGAGTCCGACTAAGTTTTGGATTGCTCAGCTTAGATCCTCGGAACAAGTCCGAGGATGACAGCTGCCATAGGCAAGTGCACAAAAAGCGCGAAAATAAAAATAGTCATCCTCGGACTTGTTCCGAGGATCTAAAAAATCAAAATCTAACGCACCGCGAACTGGGCAATCTCAGCTTTCAGATGATCCATTCCCATTTTTGACTCCGAGCTTGTCAAAATGACATGAGGATGCGCTGCTAAATGGTTCGCAAGGGCTTCTGTTGTCTTTTGATGGACACGAGTCATTTCATCGGCTTTGATTTTATCAGCTTTGGTTAAAACAATCTGATAAGAAACAGCAGACTCGTCCAGCATCTTCATCATCTCAATATCGTTTTCTTTGAGCCCGTGCCGACTATCAATCAATAAGAAAACACGTTGAAGGGTTGGACGCCCTTTTAGATAAAACTTAATCATTTTTTGCCATCTAGCAATAATCGTCTTAGGTGCCTCGGCATACCCATAGCCAGGCATATCAACCAGCAACAAACGTTCACATAGTGAGAAAAAGTTTAGCTGTTGAGTCCGACCCGGTGTGTTAGAGGTTCGAGCGAGGGTTAGCCGTCCTGTTAAGCTGTTCACCAAACTTGATTTACCAACGTTCGATCGCCCAGCAAAAGCCACCTCTGGCAAGCCAAACTCTGGCAAATCCTCAAGCTTTTCGACACCTCTTAAAAACTGACACTCCTGAGTAAAGAGCCACTGCCCCCATCCCCAGAAATCATTTAAATGATCAAGATCTTCTGTCATCTTTTCTTTGATTTAACCACAACTGGTGCATTTTGCGCTTGCTTTGTGATGAAGTACTGTTGGGCAATGGTTAAGATATTGCTCCACGCCCAATAGATAACCAATCCCGCTGGAAAGGATGCAAAAAGATACGTGAACATAATCGGCATAATCATCATCAGCTTTGCTTGCGCAGGGTCTGCTGGCTGAGGATTCATTCTTTGCTGCAAGACCATGGTTGCTCCCATAATCAAAGGCCATGCACCAATCATCAAGAAAGAAGGGGATGCAAATGGCAGCAAGCCAAACAAATTGAAAATACTGGTTGGGTCAGGAGACGATAAGTCATGAATCCACATAAAAAACGGTGCATGACGCATTTCAATTGTCACAAAAAACACTTTGTACAAACAGAAAAAGATCGGAGCCTGAATCAACATAGGTAAACACCCAGACATCGGGTTGATCTTTTCTTTGCGATATAAGTCCATTAATTCCTGATTCATGCGGGCTTTATCATTGGGGTAGCGTTGCTTGAGAGCTTCCATCTTAGGTTGCATTGATTTCATGCGTGCCATCGATTTAAAGGACTTATTGGCAAGGGGATAAAATAATAACTTAACGAAAACGGTTAAGACCAGAATTGCTCCGCCCAAGTTACCCAACAGTTGGTGTAAAAACTCCAAAACATAAAAGAGTGGTTTTGTCACAAAATAGAACCAACCAAAATCAACCGCCAAATCAAAACGATCTATTCCTAGAACACTCTCGTAGCTATCAAGAAGACGTAAGATTTTAGCCCCTGCAAAAACATTTTGCTTAACCTCAATGGTCTGACCTGGTTTTACTATTTGCTCTGGATTCACAAATGCACTTGTATAAACTTCATGCGATTGGTCTCCTTTAAAGCGCGTCTGAACAGCTTCTTTTTGATCAGGAATCAGGGCTACAAGCCAGTATTTGTCAGTGAACCCAAGCCAACCGCCTGTCGTTGCTTGTTCAATATTTTTCTCTTTGGTTAATTTGGGATAGTCAAACTCTTTCAAACGACCTTCAATAATACCAATGGCTCCTTCGTGCAGGATGTAGTACCCACTGGTCTTTGGTGTACCGACCCTGGTCACCTGACCGTAAGAACGGAGTTTGAATTCACTTTTGTTGTTGTTGATCACACGATTAGAGATCGAAAACAAATAATTCTCATCAATGGAAAATGTTCTCTCGAAACGAAGACCAGTCCCATTTTCCCAGTAAATAGTAACAGGCTGTGACGCACTTAACTGCGCGCTGTCTTTTGCCTTCCATACCGTATCAGCAGCTGGAAGCTTCCCCTCGCCTTCCCATCCAAAATCCACGAAATAAGCATCTGTTGTATTGCTAGGATTTAGAAGAGTAATTTCAGCACTATTTTGCTCTGTTGTTTCATGATAACCAACAAGCGTCAGATCATCTAACCGTGCGCCTTTTAAATTAATTGATCCACTCAACTTTGATGTGAGAATCGCAATGCGACCTGCTGTATTAACAGCTTCGTGGCGCGTAACTTTTTCTATTGAAGCGACTTGTTCAGGTTTTTTTGGGGAAGCTTGAGTCTTTTCAGCCTCAATTTGATGCGTCAATTCAACGACTTTCGGTCTTTCATAAAAATAGTTAAAACCGAGTAGAATCGCTAGCGATAAACCAACAGCTAGGACTAAGTTCCGTTGCTCAGACATAAAAAAACCTTGAGTTAAATAAATTGAGTTTAAATTTTTGATTGTGCAGTAGTAGATCGCGCTGGTGCGCGGCGGTGGTTTGTGGAAGCAGAAAGATTGGCAGGTTTTGGTGCAGGAACCGGATCGTATCCCCAACTCGCTCCAATTTTTTCTGCGAATTTCTCGTAAGGATGACAACGAGCCAGTCTTTTAAGCGTCATCCATGTGCCCTTTGCAAGACCATGAAATTCAATAGATGTAATTGCGTACCGGGAACAGGTCGGTTCGAACCGACAACTTGGTGCAAGAAAAGGAGAAACGGCCCAGCGGTAAAGATGTATGAGAGAGATAACCAAGCGTGACATTTATTCCTCTTAACGTTTAGAAAAAATTGTTTGTTATCAAAACTAACACGGCACTTGTTGCAGACATCGTTTAACACTCTGCTCTAGATCAAAAGAAAGCTTGGAAAACTCGGCATCACCAGTTGCCCGTAGAGCGATAAACACAAAGTCATAACTCATCACAGTATCTTCCGGTATTTTTTTATTTAGGTGTTGATCTACCCATGCCCGAAGACGCCGCTTTGCCCTGTTTCGACAAACGGCATTCCCTACCCGCTTACTTGCTGTAAATCCAACTCTAACTTCCGCAGCCCCATCTTCTTTTTTTACAGGAAGACATTGGACAATCACTGTTTGACTTTTAGCAACCACTCCTGATGCAGCGGCTTGCAAAAACTCGCTCCTCTTTTTCAAACGGGTTAACACCATTGATATGAGAAGCTTATTAAAACTTACGCTGACAATTTTGTACGGCCTTTGGAACGGCGTGCATTAATAACGCGACGTCCACCGACAGTTGCCATTCTCGCACGAAATCCGTGACGGCGTTTTCTAACGATTCGACTAGGTTGATATGTTCTTCTCACTCTTTATATTCCTTAATTTTTGGTTAAGAGCTCTTGTGCATTTCTAAATCTTATACCATAGAACCCATCAACAGGGAATAAAAAATTGTGGATTGTCCACTGATCGTTGTGTTAATTCTGTTGTAGATTATATTGTCATTCAACATATCATTTTCAATAGGTTTCTTTCGTTGTACCCAAACTTTAAAATTTGGCTCGTAGATGCGTTCACTTCTACCCCCTTTGCTGGAAACCCTGCGGGTGTTTGCCTTGTCAAAGAATTTCCAAAAACAGAAATGATGCAACAAATTGCCGCTGAACTGAATTGGTCTGAAACGACTTTCGTTGTGCAAAAATCTCCTGAGCATTTCCATATCAGATGGTTTTCCCCAAGAGATGAAGCTCCCTTATGCGGACATGCCACTCTGGCTGCTGCTCACGTTTTATGGAACCAAGGTAAAGCAAAGACTAATTTGATTACATTTGACTCATTGGGTGGACCTTTAACTGCTCAAAAAGATCAAAGCTGGATAACACTTAACTTCCCTGCTCGCCTCGTAACCCCCTGCCCCATGCCAGAAATTTTACATCATGCTTTAGGTGATGTTATTGCCCAATCTGTTTATAAAGACGATGTGCTTTATCTCGTTATGTTGGGAGACGCTGAAGAGGTACGCACACTAACGCCCAATCTTTCTTTAATTGAAGAAATGGATTGTCGGGCAATCATTGTAACAGCACCAGGTGAAGCTCCTTATGATTTTGAGTCTCGTTATTTTGCCCCCAAAGTAGGAATCCCCGAAGACCCAGTCTGTGGCTCTGCTCATTGTCGACTTGTCCCTTTTTGGTCAGATTTATTAGGTAAAACTGAATTACTGGCCTATCAGTCTTCAAAACGAGGTGGTATCCTAAAGGTAGCTTTGGAAGGAGAGCGCGTCTCTCTCTCAGGGCAAGCTGTTACAGTTTGTGAAGGAATTTTTAAATTTTAAGTAATGAATGATGAGTGATTCACCTAATACCCACCCTCCAGAAGAAGGCTGTATTTTTGCCTTTCATCAAATTGGGATCAATGTAAAAATTATCGCCATTGATGAAAAAACAGGCATTGAGGTTTGCACGATTGCTCCCTATACCTTAAGCCAAAAAGACATGCAAACTCTGGCCCTTCAAAAACTTAAGTCGGTTCTTAAAAAACAAAATGATAACAACACTTAGATCTCTTCTCTTCGATTTTATTTTCTACACATTTACTTTTGTGTATTTGTTGTTGCTCAGTCCATTGATGCTGTTTCTCCCTAGGTCCTTTACTCTCAAGTTATTCCGTACCTGGACACGGCTTGTTCTTATTTTTTTAAAAGTAGTTGTTGGATTACGCTACACCATTGAAGGGCAAGATGATCTGAACGAAGCATTAAAAAATGGACCTTGTATTATTGCCTGCAAACACCAATCTGCTTGGGAAACCATTGTATTTTCTATTTTATTAGAGGATTTTCAGATTGTCCTCAAACGACAATTGCTGTATATCCCGTTTTTTGGATCGTACCTTAAAAAGCTAAATGCAATTGTCATTGATCGTGACGCTGGTAGCAAGGCTATCAAAGATCTTTTAAGACAAGGGCGCGAAGCCATCCGCAATAAAAGATGTATTCTTATTTTCCCAGAAGGAACGCGTGGCCGTCCAGGAGAGCCAGGTATTTATCAGCCTGGAATTACAGCTTTATATCGAGATCTAAATGTCCCTGTTGTCCCTGTTGCCCTAAACGCGGGTGTTTTTTGGGGGCGCCGCAGTCCTATTAAAAAACCAGGCGTGATTACGCTCAGATTCCTAAAAGAAATCCCAGCTGGTCTGAGACGTGAGGAATTTATGACATCTTTACAGGAAAGGATTGAAGGGGCCTGTTTGGAGCTTCCTTCGTTCAAATAATTCTTACAAACAAAGAGCTTTTAGCTCTTAATTTATAAAAATGGCGGATGGGGTGGGATTCGAACCCACGGAGAGCTTGCACCCTCGCCGGTTTTCAAGACCGGTGCCTTCAACCGCTCGGCCACCCATCCATTTGATCCCAATACTGGCTGAAAAGTGAAAAAACAGCAAGTCTAATTTTAGGTTTTTCTGTCAGGAAGAAAAGAGATAAACAATCCTCCTAAAATCCACAATACGGCCAACCACCAACTTTGCCAGAATCCTAAATTAATCCAAGCGATGAAACTGCTACTGACAAGCAACCCCATTCCTGTTAAAGCAATGATTCCTTTGTAGCGCGACAAATAAGACAAACATTGAAAATGAAGCAAAGCCCCCAGGGCCGCCCCAACAACACCAAGTTCTAACCACCACTGAAGGGGAGCATTATGAGGATGCATGGGGATTGCTTTTGAGTTAATTGGAACGACGTCACCTTGAATGGTTGTGACTGTCCACGTTTTCTTTTCACCACCCAAATCTTCATGGCGAGAGGTATCCAAACCGTATCCTCTAACCCAATGCTCTTGAATTTTCTCGCTTACATTTTGCCACACATAAAGGCGATGAATGTGACTGAAGTTGTGAAAAATGGTATTGATTTGATGAATGCGGTCAACGGATAAAAATGAATGAATAGCAAAAGGTAAACTGAGTATGATGACAACCGATAAAAACTGAGCTGTGCGACCGACTAATTTCGGAGCAAAATAAGCGACTCCACCAATAATAATTCCAGCCAATAAACCAAAGGGGGCTGTGTCGCAGTCAACGAATGACAAAAATAGGAGGGTGGATAAAGCAAATAAAATGGCTAGATAGCTATTATATTTCATATGCAACCATAACATTGCTGGCCAGACTGCTATTGATAATGTCAAAGCGATTGGAACAAAGGCTTTAGCGGATGTTTTAAGACACAATTCTTGCCATGGATTTCCTAGAAAATGATCCATTGTTAAAAACACAAAGGTAAGCGAGATCCCCAAAAACAAATAAAACTGAGTGACTTTAATATCGTTGGGTGGCTGTGTTTTTAAAAGCGAATACCATCCAATCCCAAGAATGTAAGAACCAAAGAGTCTGCTAAAAAGAGTCAAAGAGCCTTTCGGGTCTAATGACCAAAAAGTACTTAGCCCTCCCCATAAAATGAGGGCTAAAATTGTCAGGGAAAGAGGTGATTTAACGGTTTCAAAAATTCTTGATCTGCAAACAACTAAACCTAAAAGTCCACCAATTGTCAAAAGCCAGGTTGCAGACCGTGGAACGAAAAAGGACAAAGGACAGAGTAAAAACGCGATTACAAAAACAACTGTGCGTTGATGTTTGGCGAATAAGCATTGACTCATACACTGTACTCAAGAATGATTTTCCATTCTTCTGATGAAATTGGCATAACAGATAATCTGCTTTGGCGAATCAAAGCCATATTAGATAGCCTTAGATCAGCCTTAAGAGTCTCTAAACTAACGGGCTTTGCAAGCTCTTTTACATATCCAACATCAACCATACCAAAGCGACCGGTTTCATCTGTTGAGTCTGGGTAATAAGTTCTGATAACCTGAACAATCCCAACAATACTTTTACCTGTTACTGAATGATAGAAAAAACAAAGGTCGCCTATTTTCATAGCTTTTAAGTTGTTGGAAGCTTGGTAATTACGAACACCATCCCAGGAGGTTGTTTTATTTTTCTTTTGATCATCCCATGACCAGGTGGAGGGTTCCGTTTTAATAAGCCAGCAGTTCATTAAAACTCTTCCCAGTCCGATTGACGCGACAAAAGAGCGTTGATGACGTCCTCAACATCTCTTTTTTTATACAAAATCTCATAAACAGCCTGACAGATGGGCATAGAGATTTCTTCTGAGATTGCAAATTTATGCAATGCTTCTGCCGTATGAACACCTTCTGTTACAGTGTTACGACCTGCCAGAATCTCTTCAAGTTTTTGGCCACTGCCAAGTGCCATTCCCAAAGCCATGTTGCGCGATTGTTGGCTAGAACAAGTGAGCGTTAAATCTCCAACAGCAGCAAGTCCCAAGAATGTTTCAATTTTTCCGCCCAAAGACATCCCTAAGCGTCTGATCTCTGCAAGTCCGCGCGTGATTAAGGCCGCATTCGCATTGTTGCCGATCTTTTTGCCAAGAACGATACCACAAGCAATAGCAATAACGTTTTTTGTCGCTCCTGCAATTTGAACACCAATGGGATCATCACTTGCGTAGATACGAAAGCGTGGATGTCTCAAGGTCCAAGCCAGATCAAGGGCTAATTTTCGTGAAAAAGCAGCGAGTGTGGCGGCTGCTGGCAATCCTTGAGCAACTTCTATAGCAAAATTGGGTCCTGATAGAATGGCCATGGGGTTGGGCAAAGTTTTAGCCAAAACCGAAGTTAAAAGTGAATTCTCATCAATGATTTCAAGATGCGTATCAATGCCTTTGGAACATATCACGATAGGAATATCAAAGGGTAAGTACGGCAACACAGTCT
Organism: Alphaproteobacteria bacterium; assembly: GCA_947475175.1. Lineage (GTDB taxonomy): Bacteria > Pseudomonadota > Alphaproteobacteria > Paracaedibacterales > CAIULA01 > CANJLN01. The sequence continues at coordinate 39,060 of CANJLN010000004.1, read as the reverse complement.
TTGCCATTTCTCTGGTGTGTTGAGCAGGAACAACCCATAGTAAAATTTCAGCCGTTTTTAAGATTGAAAGATCCGTACTAACGTTAACAGAGGGTTCGAGGCGAATTCCCTTTAAGTAACGCTGATTTTCACGAACGTTATTGATCTCCTCGGCATGCTCTTGTCGACGTGGAATCAAAGTCACCTGATGCCCAGCCTGATACATAGACACAGCCAAAGCTGTTCCCCAAGCGCCAGCCCCTAAGACGGCAATATGTTTATTTGTTGTCATCATTTTTACTAAAATCTTTCTTTAATAAAAGTAATAAGGCTTTTTTCGAAGCAAGACAAAAGAAAACTCAAAGCGGCCACCTAGGCCTGGGGGCAAAAGAAAGATCATCTATTTGCCCCAATTTAAACTTTTCTAAACCAACCCAGGCAATCATGGCGGCATTGTCTGTGCAAAGCTTTAAGGGGGGCGCTATAAACTCTAAGTTATTCGCTGTGGCAATTTCTTGTAAATAATGCCGAATCGTTTGGTTAGCTGCAACACCTCCTGAAACTACAAAGTGAGTAATTTCAGAGGAGGTCATTTTGATGGCATGTTCAGCGCGTTCTGCTAACGATTCAGCGACAGCTTTTTGAAAACTAGCACACATGTCAGCTGTGTCTTGTGTGGACATCTCTTGCTTTTGGATCAATACACGTGCCGCCGTTTTAAGGCCTGAAAAGGACAGATCACAACCCTCACGACCTTTTAACGGACGGGGGAGAGAAAATCGATCTGGGTTCCCCGTTTTGGCCAGCCGTTCCATTGCGGGTCCACCTGGATAATCAATATTCATCAGTTTCGCGACCTTATCAAAGGCTTCTCCGGCGGCATCATCAATGGTTGTGCCAAGACGCTTATATTGACCAACGCCTAACACTTCTAAAAACTGACAATGCCCCCCCGATGCTAACAGCAATAAATAAGGAAATTTTATATCATGACTCAGCCTTGGTGTTAATGCGTGTCCCTCTAAATGATTGACTGCAATAAAGGGTTTCTGAAGTGCCATAGTCAAAGCTTTTGCCATCATTACGCCAACCAATACGCCACCAATCAGGCCAGGACCGCCTGTCACAGCGATAGCATCGAGTTCTTCTAAGGTTGTCTTGGCTTCTATGATGGCTTGTTTGATAATATTTTGCAGATAATGTAAATGAGCGCGAGCGGCTATTTCTGGAACAACCCCTCCATAAGGCTCGTGCTCTTCTATTTGTGATAATACAACATTTGATAAAATACGGGCACTTAGGTCAGTTGAATCTTGCACAACAGAAGCTGATGTTTCATCACAGCTGGTTTCAATACCAAGAAGTTTCATTCTTGAGCAAACTGCTCTAACCGTTTTAGAGTTTCAGTTTTCCCTAACACTTCGATCACTTCAAAAAGACTGGGGGAGATTGTGCGACCTGTGATGGCGACTCGTAAAGGTTGGGCAATGTCACCAAGTTTGACTGAATTTTCTTCAGCTATAGCACGAATCGTGTCAGCGATGGGGTCATGAGTAAAATTCTCTAATGCTTTTAATTTCTCAGCAACTTTGGCAACCAGAGCTTTATGATTAGGTTCGCAGAATTTCAAAGCTTTTTCATCTTTTTCCAAAACACCAAAATAAAGCAAAGAACTGTCAGCAAGTTCAATCATGGTTTTGGCACGTTCTTTTAATCCGGGCATCCCTTTTTCAATGCGTTTCAACCCTTCAATGGATGCATCATCTGGAAGCATTGGTGTTATCAAATCAACCAATTCATTGTTTGAGCGTTGGCGAATATAATGAGCATTCAGATGCGTTAACTTAGCAACATCAAAGCGGGCAGGAGAACGACCAATCGCTGGTAGATCAAACCATTTAATGGCCTGTTCTGTTGGAATGATTTCCTCGTCACCATGTCCCCAACCAAGGCGAAGCAGGTAATTGCGCATGGCCTCTGGCAGAAAACCCATATTACGGTACTGTTCAGCCCCAAGTGCACCATGACGTTTAGATAGCTTTGCGCCATCCGCACCATGAATAAGCGGGATGTGAGCAAATTCAGGGATAGTCCAACCAGCAGCTAAATAAAGATGTTTTTGTCGAAATGCATTGTTCAAATGATCGTCACCGCGAATAATATGGGTAATGTTCATGTCATGATCATCAACAACGACAGATAACATATAGGTTGGGGTGCCATCAGCTCGAAGGAGTACCATATCATCCAATTGTGAGTTATCTAAACGTACTGTCCCTTGAACATGGTCTTCTACAATTGTTTCTCCGGTCTGAGGTGCTTTAAAGCGGATAACAGGAGAAACACCTGTAGGGGCCTCTTTGGAATCACGATCGCGCCATAATCCATTGTATCTTGGCGGGAGGCCATTTGTTCTGGCGTCTTCGCGCATTTTCTCTAATTCGTCAGGAGAGCAATAACAATGGTATGCTTTGCCTTCTGTCAATAATTGATGGGCTACTTCTGCATGACGATCAGCTCTGGAAAATTGAAAAACAGGCTCTTCGTCCCAATCAAGTCCAAGCCATTTAAGGCTTTCAAAAATGGCATCAACCGCACCCGTTGTGGAACGGGCGCGGTCGGTGTCTTCGATCCGCAATAAAAATTTACCCTGATAATGCCGTGCGAACAACCAGTTGAAAAGAGCTGTGCGGGCACTGCCAATATGAAGATATCCGGTGGGTGAAGGAGCGAATCGAACGATGGGTTTGGTCATGTATTACTTTTACTTCTAAACGGCATCCATCAGAATTTTTTGCACAACGGAATTTTTGAAAGTTAGGTGCTTATGAAAATTAAACTGCACCAAAACTGGAGCTAATTCTTGCATAATTTCTATAGCGGCATCATGGACTTCTTTTTCCAAGTCTGAATTTTCGATGACATCAATGTTTCTCATAAACGCGGCAATAGAACCTTTTCTGGCAGTTGTTCCTGATACAAAATCTTCACCATCTTTTAAAATATCTTCTGGTCGTACGGGTTGGTTATTAGACATTAGTAAAACTCCTTAGTTATAATCCAGTTTGTAGACGTTCCACCAACTGCTTCACTGTTGGAACAAATCCATTGGCGTAAAATGGGTCTTTTGCAAAGCGGTAAGCCTGATGCCCTGCGAACATCAATTCGTTGTCCACATCATCACCATGACTAATTTCTTGCAAAGTTTTTTGAATGCAAAAAGAACGAGGGTCTGCTTTTTTACCCGTTGTCCCTTCATCATTTTGTGCCCAGTTACTAAACATACAAGCCGATAAACATCCCATGCAATTAATTTGATCTCGAAGGATTTCATTTTCTTTTTCTGGTGTGACAAAAATGAGGGTGGAGTCTGGGGTCCGCATTGCCGAGATATAACCGGCTTTGACCCAGGCTTCAGCATGTTCTTTATCATGTGGCGTTAAATAAACTAAACGCCCACGTGCACCAACTGGGAAAGGAGCCTCATGGTCTCCAATCGGAGAAATACTATAAGCAACCTGTCTGGTTGCGCGGCCATGAAGATCTCCCAAAAAATCGTTTCGAACAGCAGATGAATAAAAACCAGTCGGGCTGAAACGATTCAGATAAATATCCCCTTCTTTGAGGGTTAAAAGTTTCTTCTTCCACGCACCTGAAATGGGGCTTTCTTGCGTTAACAAAGGCCTCGTTCCAAACTGAAAAGAGATAGGCCCAATTGCTGGATTATCCAACCAGTCTTCCCATTCACTCAAAGCCCAAACACCCCCCGCCATAAAGATGGGCGTGTTGTCTAATCCACACTCACGCATGGCAGATCTTAAATCAATAACACGTTGCAATGGTGGTTCTGGTTTTAAGGGGTCTTCGCTATTCGAAATTCCGTTATGCCCCCCAGCCAACCATGGATCTTCATAAACAACACCACCAAGGCCATCGGAAAATTTATTGTAAGCGCGCTTCCACAAAATTTTAAAGGCACGTGCTGAAGAAACGATAGGGTAATAATAAACGCCATAATGGGTGCAAATTTCAGCAAGCTTATAAGGCATCCCAGCGCCGCATGTAACCCCATGCACCAAACCTTTTGTTTGGGATAAAACACCATGAAGAATAGGTTCAACGGCTCCCATTTCCCACAGAACATTCATGTGGATGCGACCGTTGCCATTTGATGCTTCGTGCGCAATTCGAGCTTGAGTAATGCCGCCCTTGATTGAAAAATTGATCAATTCATCATGACGCTCTCGGCGTGTTTTTCCATGATATACAATGGGAAGTAGATCTCCATTTTCATCGTGTGCATCAGCATTAACAGCAGAAAAAGTACCTACACCTCCGGCAGCTGCCCACGCTCCTGAGCTTTCTCCATTAGAGACAGCAATCCCTTTACCTCCCTCAACCAAGGGAAATACCTCTTTTCCAGAAATAAAAACAGGGTTCAACGCTTTGATCACCAATACTTTTCCTTACATGATGAAAATAATACTTAACCCTCTTTGTATCTTGTCTTTCATCGAATATCAAGAGTCTGGTGATGAGCCAAAGCGATCCCCTGGGCAACAGATATAGGATGAGATACAATTAATGCAAGACACTCACAAAATGTAGTCACTATGAAGATTATTGGAATTACGGGATCAGCTGGAGCTGGAAAATCAACGGTGACTCAACAGTTAAGAACAGCTTTTAGAATCCCTGTTTGGGATGCGGACCAAGCTGTACGAGAGCTGTACCTAAGAAACGCGATGATTATAAAACAAATTGAACATCTTTTTCCGTCAGTTATAAAAAAAGGACATGTTAATCGTTCTTTACTCAGACAGATAGCTTTTTCAGAACCAGACACCTTGATTGCACTCGAAGAAATTATCCATCCTCATTTGCGTAAAGAGATTCAATATTTTATTTCCAGACAATATAAAGCAAGACAGACTTTGTGTGTGCTGGACATCCCTCTTTTGTTTGAAAAAGGGTGGGATATTTTTTGTTGCAAGACAATAGTGCTTTGGTGTGATAAAAATATCCAAATAGGGCGTTTGCGCAAAAGAGGGCTGACAGATTTTCAGGTAGAGACTATTTTGAAAAATCAATTACCAGCGCAAGAAAAAATTAAATGGGCAGACTATTGTCTTTCGAGTAATTTATCCAAAAACGATATGTTTCAACAACTTCAGAATATTATCCAAAATTTATGCTAAACATTATTTGCCAAACTCTTAAGTGGGACAGAGACGCTTCAGAAAAAACGTCGTTTTTGTCTTTGTGGTTTCTTTTAACAGTAGCAGTTCTTTGTGTTTTCCATTTCGTGAATCCACCCGATGTAAAGCTATTTTCAGATGATGCTTTTAGTTACATCAATTATGATCCCTCGAGAACGATTGGTTATCCTGTTTTTTTGTCGACTGTAAAGTGGATAACTGGTGGCTATGAAGCCATTTCATTAATACAATTGGTTATTTTTGGTTTGTGTTGTTTTATAACGGCTTTCACTTTTGCTCGGTTTGTAAACTCATTTTTTCTTGGTTTAACGCTTATTTTGTGCATGCTTTCGTTGGGAGAAATAGTAAAATTTTGTTTTGAGATTTTCACAGAATCACTGGCTGTTTCTTGTCTGTTACTGCTTTCAGCTTCAATCATGTTTTTTATTAAAACAAATTCAAAGAAGTCACTGTTTTTAGTGGGGTTATTAACAGGGATAAACATTTTGGTAAGACCATCATCCTATGCTCTTTTGGGTGCTATTATTTGTTTTTTTATTTTCTATCGTCCGTTGTGGAAAGGGATTTTAGCTTTTTTTCTTCCTCCTTTGCTTGCATGCCTTTTCATAGGAGCTCTAGCAAATTATTATTTGCATGGTATTTTTTCCACACAGTCTTTTTTGGGACATAATTTGTATGGAAAAGTTGCGTTTATCGTAAAAGAGGACACAAAGGCTCAAGATCCAACAGAAGACAAAATGATTAAAAAAATGGCATCCGTAATGATCCCCATTCAAAAAATTCTAGAACCTGTAAAGTCCTGGGGATTTTACTACGTACTTGCCTCCCCCATATATGACAAGCTGCGTTACCCTCTATTACAACAATTTAGAATCGATCTTCAGGAGGAAATAAAATCTCTGGATGACCTGGACTCCTTTTACAAAAGAGTTTCTTTAAACGTTATAAAACAAAATTCTTTGGATTATGCTCAAGATATCTTGATCAACTATGCTGCCTTGTGGTTTTTAGGTGATCTTAAAACAAACACAGAGACAAAAAAATTAAAGGGATTAATTGATCAAGTCAAAGAAACCCCTGAATTTCAGAAAATAGGGATGGATTACGGCTTTTACAAGTTTCGCTCTAAGTCTGATGTTTTTGTCTATGCTGTGCGATTGTTTTTGTATGGAGGCTTTGTTTTAAGTTTGTTTTTTCTTGGTTGGGGCAGCTATTCTTTGATAGTTGGTTCAAAAATGAGAGATTTATTAGCCTATGGATTTTTCTGTGCAGCGTGTATTCATGCCAGCTATTTGAGCGTAGCGATGGTGCAAGCAGGTCTTCCACGATATGCTATGCCTATGTGGCCCTATCTATTTATGATGGTTTTCAGTGGAATTGGGTTCGTTTTTAAAAAGGTTAAATTATGCAAATAACGGGTATTTCAATTGCGGTTCTGATTCCTTGTTATAACGAGGGAGCAGCCATTTATCATGTTGTGCAATCCATAAGACAACAGCTTCCTCAGGCTTTGATTTATGTTTATGACAACAACTCAACAGATGATACGTGTGAACAAGCATTGTCAGCGGCGGCTATTGTCCGCTTTGAGCCAAAGCAAGGAAAAGGAAATGTTGTAAGACGCATGTTTGCTGATATTGAAGCGAACATTTACCTGATGATCGACGGCGATGGAACATATGATGTTAAAGCCGCTCCCTATATGATCGAAATGCTTATCAATGAGAATTTAGATATGGTCATTGGCGCTCGTAAAGAAGAAACAGAGACAGCACATAGACCTGGTCATAAACTTGGCAATCAGCTTTTTAATTGGGTTTTGGCTTTATTATTCAAAAGTAAATATAAGGACATTTTTTCAGGCTACCGTGTTTTTTCAAAACGTTTTGTGAAATCATTTCCAGCTCTCTCGTCAGGATTTGATGTAGAGACAGAACTTTCGATCTATTCGCTTGAAATGGGTTTGCCTGTTAAAGAGATTGAAACCCCATTTTTTGACAGAGTCGAAGGATCCGTTAGCAAACTCAGCACTTTTAGAGACGGATTTCTTATTTTGTGGAGAATGTTTTTCTTGTTTAAGGAAATAAAACCGATGGTGTTTTTTGGTCTGATTTTTATTTTTTTCACAACACTCTCAATTCTTTTGGGGTATCCAGTTATAACAGAATATTTGAGAACAGGACTTGTCCCCAGATTACCAACAGCTATTTTAAGCACGGGCATCATGCTTTTGGGTTTTCTAAGTTTAACCTGCGGGTTTATTTTGGACAGCTTGAGTCATGGAAGAAAAGAACTAAAACGAATCCACTATCTTATGTTTAAGCCAGCGGGATCTTATAGCCAGAAGTGATAATTTTTGCTTGCCATCCATTTTGAGACAAGGCAGTGTGAACATAAATGTAAGACCTAATATTTTAGGAGAATAAGGTTGAATAAAATACTTGGACTAATCATCCCCGTACTCGTTGGTGTGGGATTGTGGTCTATGCCGGTTCCTGTTGGTTTAGACCCTAAAGGTTGGCAGTTATTTTCAATTTTTGTTCCAACAATCTTAGGGATTATTTTCAAGCCTCTCCCTATGGGGCCTATTGCCCTTTTCGGACTGCTTGTCTCCGTTCTAACCGGGGTTTTAGATCTTGGAAAGGATGGACTCACGGGCTTTGCCTCCCCTGTTATTTGGCTCATTGTTTATGTGTTCTTTATCGCCAGAGGTTTTATAAAAAGCCAACTGGGCACGCGCATTGCTTATGTTTTCGTAAGATTGCTCGGACGTCGAACTTTGGGTCTAGGCTACGGTATCATTCTAACTGAACTTCTGATTGCCCCTGTTATTCCAAGCAATGCGGCAAGAGCTGGTGGTATTATGCTCCCTATCTTAAAAGCCATTGCAGAATCGATGGGTAGTAGACCCGAAGATGGCACTGCAAAAAAAATGGGAAGCTTTTTAACACAAGTTTGTTATCAAGGAAATTTGATTACTAGCGCCATATTCTTAACAGCAATGGCTGCAAACCCTATGGCACAAGCGATAGCTGCCAAACAGGGAATCGAAATTACGTGGACCAATTGGTTTATAGCAGCTATCGTCCCCGGCCTTTTAAGCATCATCATCATTCCTTTGCTTTTATATTTTATTTACCCTCCCGAAATCAAAGAATTGCCCGAAGCTGTTGATGTAGCCCGAAAAAAACTTCACGAAATGGGTTCTATGAGCAGAGTTGAATGGACTATGCTTGGCATATTTTTCTTTATGTTGTTTTTCTGGGTATTTGGAGAACGCTGGGGCATAACAGCAACGACAACAGCTTTGATGGGTTTATGTCTTCTTTTAATAACAAATGTCTTGGAATGGAAAGATATTCTAAACGAGCATGAAGCATGGCATACGCTTCTTTGGATGTCTATTTTGGTTATGATGTCCTCTTATCTTGAAAAATATGGTTTTGTAAGCTGGTTTAGCAATGGGATGGGCACCCTTGTCCAAGGATGGTCGTGGATTCACGCCTTTGGAGTCTTGGCTTTAGTCTATTTCTATAGTCATTATTTCTTTGCAAGCAATACAGCTCATGTTAGTTCTATGTACGCTGCCTTCTTAGCAGTCTCTGTTAGTGCCGGAGCACCGCCTTTACTAGCGGCACTCTGCTTAGCTTTTTTCAGCAGTCTTTTCTCTAGTATGACCCATTATGGAACCTCTGCAGCTGTTGTCTTGTTTGGTACAGGGTATGTTCCAATCAGTGCTTGGTGGAGCCTTGGTCTTATTGTCAGCATTGTGAACTTAATTATTTGGTTTGGTGCGGGCGGTATTTGGTGGAAAGTGATTGGGATTTGGTAACGATGATACAGCCAACCGCAGCCATCATTATTATTGGCAATGAAATTTTATCAGGACGCACTCAAGACACCAACATTGCCTATATCGCAAAAAAACTAGCAAGCGTTGGTATAGACCTTTTAGAAGTACGAGTGATTCCAGACGAGGAAGACCGAATCATTGACGCTGTTAATGAAATTCGTCCACGCTACACTTATGTCTTCACTACAGGTGGCATTGGAGCCACCCACGACGATATAACCGCTGCCAGCATTGCCAAAGCTTTTCAAAAACCTTTAGTTGAAAACGAAGAAGCTTTGCAAATTTTGGAAAATCATTACAAGGAACGTTTTAACACAAGTCGCCGTCGTATGGCCATGATGCCCGAGGGCGTAACCCTTATCGAAAATCCAGTGAGCAAAGCGCCGTCTTTTCAAATTGAAAATGTGTTTGTATTAGCCGGCATGCCGTCCGTCATGCAAGGTATGTTGGAATATATTTTACCACGCTTAACAACAGGCAAACCCTTTTATTACAATACGGTTACAAGCGGTATCCTAGAGGGAACCATTGCAGAAAAACTAACCGAAGTGCAAAACCAACATCCGGGTGTTTCGATCGGTAGTTATCCCTTTTATACAATACCAAATATTGGGACTAGCTTGGTGATCAGAGGGCAAGATAAAAATCTAATCACCAAAGCAACTGAGGCCGTGATAGCCATGGTTGAAAGTTTTGGAATCACTCCAAAGGTAGAGAGACAGGTTTAACCTCACCCATATTGATGCCACAGCGTCAAAGCAACCATCCCGTAAAAAGCAACCTTTTTAAGGACTACCTTATCTTTTACAAAAATAGACACAATGGTTAAAACGATAAGCCCTGGATAGGAAATCTCGAGAAGAGGCCCCAAGAAAGCAGCAATCCCTTTGAAATCCAATAAAGAAACAAGAAACGATACAATCGTTGTTACCAGCAACATGTAGGGAAACACTGTTTCTTTTAGTTTGAGAGTGGCGCAAAGATAGCGCGCATAAATATTATTAAGGGCAATTGCCGTACTCAGGCACGAAAAAACAACCGTAATGCCAATTAAAAGCGAGGCTTTGTCACCCATTAAATGAGACGCTATTGTTGGCAATATGAGTTCAGGCGTCACGTTGGTAATAATGGGTCTATAAGCAGCTCCCAGATAAACGAACCCTAAATAAACAACCGCTAGTAAAAATGCACCAATTAAACTTGGCTTTAAGGCTGTTTTGATAATGGTCTTTGGATCTTCTGAACCGTTCGTAAACTGTTGAAGCTGCTTAAAAATCAAAGCCGAGAAAAAGAAAGCGGCAAAAAGATCCATCGTCTTATACCCTTCATGAAAGCCTATTGCAAAGCCATTTGAAGGTATATCTTGAAGTGAAGGAGCATAAAAAACACCACAACCAATTAAGATAGCTAAACTTAGCAATTTGATGGGCGTTAACCACTTACCTAAAATTTCAATCATTCTCGCGTCTTTCAGAGAAATCAGATAAGAAATGGCGCAAAATACAAAGCTGAATAGAATTAAGGATAAATCTTTAAAAATATACTCAATTCCACCATGAGCAACGGTGATACAACGAGGGACAACGCCAAACAATGGCATTCGGTTAACGATGAACATGAAAGTACAGAGCTCCATTTTACTATGGTTTTATGCGCTATTCGTGCTAGTTCATTTATCAATTTTGCTCGTTATTTTCAATTTTTACACAGAAGCAACTTGACTTTTTTGCTTAACCGAATGCCCTTGGAGATGGGGGGAGTCTGCCCCCATCTCTCTTAATGGCGTGTATGAGAGTCCTATCAGGGGCCGTGGATAGACCCAGCTCCAATTCTAGGGACTGGATTATTTTTACCAAATTTCCAAATAGGGCCTCAATCAGGCACAGAAAAAAGCCTTTATACCCTAAAATTTATAAGCGACGCCAACCTTAAGCACATGAGGCGAATATTTAGCAGTGGCATTGCTGAATTTAACTTTTCCGCCCATGTTGTAGCCGTATTCAACACGTCCCAATACCTTACCAAAGGCGTGTTCATAACCAAAACCGGGAACAAAAACGAGGTTTGTCTTTGATTGATTGCTCTCAGCTCTGAAGTTTACAGCTCTTGTAACTCCAGCTGCTACTGGGCCTACTACCTCTCTTTCAACTCCAGCTACTACCGCTCTTGCCGTGTCTCGACTCAGTTCCATTCCCAGTTTGGCGTAAATCAAATGGTCGGTCGCAATAACGGCCCCAAGCCTGGGAGTTAAGGAAAAAACAACCCCTCTCCGGTAGGTATAGCTCATTTCTCTTTTGATTTGCTCCATCTCGATAGGCCTGATAACTCTTCCTGCTGGATTCCTCCTTTCCTGTGGAATTTCATGATCACAATTAAATCTCTTATTGGCCGTACTGTGCTCAATGCCAAATTCCCCCCCCCAATAAAAACCATTATTGTTTTGTCCGTACCCTGCGTAAAGGCCATAGGTCATTCCGTTTACTTTTCTGTTTTTACTCAACGGATCCCGGGCATATTTGGAAAAAGAATCATCGGTATTAATTTTATGGTTTCGCTGTGTCAACCCTAATTGGCCACCAACATAGAATCCGTTAAAAGACCCTGGAGCTGCTTGTGCAATTTGGGCTGCTGCTAAGCTTCCCAAAAGAACTAAAGACAATTTTTTCATTTTGAACCTTTCCTATTTTTGAACTTGATACAAACAAACCTATATCAAAGATGTGATCAAAATTAAACCTCAATAAGAATCTCCTCCTGATATTTTAAGGGGGAGTCTCTTTTCTGTGACATTTTAGAGACAGTCTACTGGTCTACTAAATAGTCCCGGGCAGACACCCCCAAACAGGACACGACAAGCCACAGAATGACTGACATTACAGACAAACGACAGAAAACACCTCTCTAATCAAGGAGGGACTCACAGACCGCCCTTGCCTTCCTCTTGACCCCGGGGGGAGTAGGAGCAATGGCATTTGGTTAACGATGGACATTGAAAGTACAGAGCTACAGAACTCCATTTTACTATGGTTTTATGCGCTATTCGTGCTAGTTCATTTATCAGTTTTGCTCGTTATTTTCAATTTTTACACAGCAGCAACTTAACTTTTTTACTTAACCGAATGACATTGCAACGCCAAAAGCCCCCAGCAAAGAAAGCGTAAATAAGGGCAGGAATAAACCTGCACTTTTGCCAGCCTCTGAGAAAAAAGAAAGATAATTACCATTGTGAAGTTTGATCACAAAAAGCCCTAAGAAGGGCAAAATAATACCCGTCAAGAAAAGTCCCATGAATCCCAGAAACCAGGCTCCTCCGGATTCAAATCCTACTTGAAGAGGAAATACCAAGTTCCCAGACCCAAAGAACATGGAAAACATGGAAAAACCATAAATAAAAATATGTCGTCGCATTAACATCGCACCCACTCCAACTTTGTGAGGTTAAAGAAAAAATTTCAAAAATAGCGTGTGATGATATTTATGTCCCGAAAGGGACGACGACGATGGAAAGGATAAAGATGGAAGAAATGGTAGAGAAGAGAGCAATAACCGAGCCTTTATCTTTTGAATCCTCAAAAGATAGCATCGCCGGTCTTTTTAATGATAAACTACTCATTCTCATCTAACAGAACTAAATTTTAATTTTCTACCAATATTAGGGCAATTATACAAAAAATACCCATATTTGTCAATATTTTAAAATTCATCGTGGAAAAAGGTGAAAAAAAGTAGTTATTATGTTATGAAAGGGAAACAGTTTTAAAAGTGAGGATGAATTGAGAAAAGCAGTCTTGTTTACTTTGCTGTTTTGGGTCTGTTTTTTTCAAACAGAAGCTTTCTCTTCTCCAAGCAATGGAACTTCAATTGAATCCATTAAAAAAATTGCCGAAGGTTTACGTCGAAGTCTTGATCATACCTGGGGACAAAGACAAAAAGCTGTCGCCCGCGGTATGGAGTCAAAATTTGATACCACCTTCGACGAAGCGCACACTCTTTTAAATAGCTTGTTTCAAGAAATTCACAGTTTTATAGAACTACAAAATACAAGCAATGAAAACAAGTCAACATTGGTCACAGCCAGCGACAAATTAAATAAAAATGCTTTGGAAAAATTAGCTTATTTTCAGACACTAATGGAACATCTGCAAGCAGCAATCAATGAACTTAATCCGAATGATTCTCCATTAAAATCTGAGATGTTTCCTCATAAAAGCAAGCGTTTATCAACGACTGTTAATCAAAAAGGACGTCGCAAACCAAGAGGATTCAAGCCACTGGGTAGAAAACTGAATGGAGATGAGGAAGACCATTCACGTCCTTATGTTAAGTATCAAGTTTCTGGTGCACAAATATTACCCCCTGACCCCGCTGACGAGAGTTTTATACATTAAAATATGACCATTCTTCTTATTGCCGTTATTTTAGTTCTGTTATTAGTTTCAGCGTTTTTCTCAGCCTGTGAGACGGCAATTACAGTTTCATCTAAAGCTAAATTCCATTTCCTTGCTAAAGAAGGAGATACCCGCGCCATTATCATCCGCTATCTACAACAAAGACTTGGATTGGTTATCAGTGTTTTATTAATGTGCAACACAATGATCAACTCAGGTGCTGTTTCTCTGGGAACATGGCTGATGATTAACCTTGTCGGTGAAGAAGGTGTTGCTTATGCCTCGCTCATCATGGGTTCGCTGGTTTTAATTTATGCCGAAGTTATGCCAAAAATGCTTGCTCTGCAATCCCCTGAAAAACTATTGCTCTCCTCGGCACGTTTTTTAAGTTTCATCTTTAAATTCTTTCGCCCCCTAAACCAAGCCATTAACTTTCTGGCTCGAAAAACGTTGGGGCTATTTGGTTTTAAGACAACCAGTTCAGACACGGATCACGCCTCTTTGGATGAATTAAAAGGTGTTATTGATCTGCACAAAGGACCAGGTCAGGATGTACCTCATGAACGGGCCATGCTGAAAAGCATTTTGGACCTCGGTTCCGTGCATGTGGAAGAAATCATGGTTCACCGTAAAAATGTAACCATGCTCAATGCAAATGACCCATTGAGTTCAATTGTGGACCAAGTCTTATCCTGCCCTTTTACGCGTTTGCCCTTATGGCAGGGTGATCCAGACAATATTATCGGTATCGTGAATGCTAAAGCTTTGCTTCGAGCGGTACGTTCTCATTCCGGAAGCATAGATGGTCTCAGTATTATTAATATTGCAACAAAACCATGGTTTGTCCCTGAAAGCACCGATCTTTTAGAACAGTTACAAGCCTTTAGAAAACGCCGAGAACACTTTGCACTCGTTGTTGATGAATATGGCGTGCTTTTAGGAATTGTCACCTTAGAAGATATTTTGGAAGAAATTGTTGGTGAAATTTCAGACGAGCATGACATCACCGTCAGAGGGCTCAGACCCCAATCAGATGGATCTTTCATTGTTGATGGCAATGTCACCATTCGCGATCTTAACCGTCAATTTGATTGGAACTTACCCGATGAACCCGCATCAACAGTTGCTGGGTTATTGCTTTACCAAGTTCGCATGATTCCAAATGTGGGGCAAACTTTTATATTAGGTGAGTTTAGATTTGAAATCTTAAGGCGCCAACGAAATCAAATAACGTTGATTAAAATTATTCCCTCCTCAGTAGACAAAATGCCTGGGTCTTAAGAAAACAAAAACTAACGACCAACGCCTTCCAAATACCGTACAACCGCCTCCAAATCCTCAGGCGTGTCAACTGTATGCGGAGCCTCTGCTACCAAACGAACATCAATTCTCATACCTGCCTCTAGGGCTCTTAACTGCTCCAATTTTTCAATCTTTTCTAAAGGTGATGCTGGCAGTAACAAAAACGTTTCCAACGCAACACGTCTGTACGCATAAAGACCAATGTGATGATAATACTCAGATGCTCCATAAGGAATGCTGGCCCGGGAGAAATAAAGAGCACGTCCCATACCATCACCAACCGGTGTCATCGCTACCTTAACCACATTCGGATTATCAATTTGCGCAGGATCTTTAATGATCGTTGCAACTGTCCCAATATCAACTTTTGGATTCTTTAATGGTTCCAATGCAGCTGTCATAGCCTCCGCTGATATGGTTGGAAGATCACCTTGAAGATTCAAGATAATCGCATCCTCTTTGATATGAGGCATGTTATCCAAAACAGCTTTGATACGATCACTGCCAGACGGTAAATCAGGATCTGTTATATATGCTTTCCCGCCAGCCTCTGTAATCACATTAGCAATTTCTGGCCCACAACAAGCAACAACAACCTCGCCTATGTCGGCTTTTATAGCTCGCTCCCACACATGGACAATCATGGGTTTGCCATTGATAAGAGCCAGGGGTTTATTGGGCAAACGAGTGGATGCTAAACGTGCTGGAATGACGATCAGAGGTTGTGACATAACAATTCCTTGGTTTTTAAACGTGGGTTCAAGCTATCAGAGTTTGCCCTTGAGTTTAAGCATTAATAACGCAAATTCTCCACTATAATAGCGAATGAATTTCAAGAAACCTGAAGGAATAGCCGGAAATCGGCTAGACATAATCCCCGCCATTACAAACAACAGGATGTTGTCGTTCAAATCACCTGATTTCAGAGCATTGAAAGCACTAAAAAGAAATAGACAAACCGTGCCCATTTTCAAAAAAGAATGGTTTAAATTTTTGTAAGGAATATTTTTTAAAACACTCCAACCAAACCAAGCTCCAAAAACGCCGCCGATTAATCCCGTTTCTGATAACACCTCTAGAATAATGTTATGTGGATGTTTCCAAGGCAAGCCTCCCATGTCGTGATAATGCACCCATCTGCCAAAACCAACACCCATCAAAGGATGCGCTAAAAAAGCCTCTATTGCTGATTTGTAATAACCAAACCTAAAGTTTATAGGATCATCCAATTCTGGATTTGTAATCATCGCAACTGTACGCGCTGTAAAATGATTTGTCCCAGCTGTGAATAACCACTTCACCAGCCAATAACCCAACACACAAATAAGAGTTAGATGAAATAAATGACGAAGATACAACTTGCGATCTGATGTCTGCGTCATTCCGTATGAATAAAATGTAATTAAAACCAACGCAACGCCAACGACTGGCCCTCTACCCCCTAGGTTTAATTGGATATAGAAGAATGTCGCGCATAGGAACATGAGCGCCCAATATGGGCCTTTCTTGTCATTCTTGGACTTGATACAAAACAATGAATCAACAACCAATAAAATAAATCCGCACCCCAAAGTTTGACCTGTTACCAAATAATTATTTCCCAAAACATCAAAGATATAACCACCTGAATAGTAAAATGCTTGGTAAGCCACTATAATGGACAAAAATAGAAAATACAGCAATCCCAATAATAAATCGCTTTATTCGCTGAGAATCAGCACCAATCACCTTATACCCCATAAAAAAAGCAGGCAGCGTATAAACCACAAAGCAGAGAGCTTTGCTAATCGTATACGATGACTTTGGCGCTAAAAACGCGCTGACGACGCACCAGGCACTGAAAAAAAGAAGAGAAATTGTTGTAGGCGTTAACATCCGTTGAGGGAATTTACGCCCCAAAACAAGAGCCCAAGGTATAAGAATCCCAATTAACGTTAGAGTGATATCGGGGTTCAGAAAAATAGGATGAGCGTTTTTGTATTGGTAAGAAAACAAAAACAGAACAAAGACTGTTTCAAAGGAGAGGAGGTTTTTAAGGAAGCGCATGGTCATTAACTTTATATCTCTAGATCCTCGGAACAAGTCCGAGGATGACAAAGGGAAGTCTGATGACAAAGAGGAGTCTGATGACAAAGAGGAGTCTGATGACAAAGAGGAGTCTGATGACAAAGGAAAGTCCGAGGACTAGTACTTTTATTCTTTTTTGTATTTAACACATCCACGGACCTGTCATTTTCTGACCTAAAACTATTATCATCCTCTAAAACTCCACACTGTCATTTTTGGACCCCACGCTGTCATCCTCGGACTTGTTCCGAGGATCTACAAACATCGAAAAAACATTTCGTTTCATACGCCAAACATACCATAGAAAAAGGGGGCCCCATAAGCCCCCCATCAGACTTTAGGATACAAATCCTCTTACACGTAAATGGTCTGCTACTTCGTCTAACCATTTTTTTACTGTTCCAAGCGCTGAAACCTTTTTGCCTTCTTCCGCTTGCGTTTTAGCAAAAACACGAGCATCACTTGTTGCAGCATCAAGATCACTTATGCTAGCGGATACATTTGTGAGTAATGAACTCAGTTTAGCATCAGTTGCTCTTGCTAGACTTTCGGCACCAGCAACAGCAAAACCGGCACGATTAAAATACTCTGGGAATGCTGACAACCAAGCATTGATTTCATTCTGAGCTTGCCTAACATCATCTCCAACAATACTTGCTAATTGCGCTCTTACAGCATCCGAAATTGAATGAAACCTAGAAAAACCAAAGTCAACATAAAGGTCACTTTGAGATTTTCCTTTCAGAGCACCTATTGTAAAGTGGCTGAGATTCTCGTCTCTCAAATTTTATTTTGTCATACGATCTCCGCCGAATGCGTTATATAGCTTTGGAGGATATGCATACGCCATGTGCATCATGCCTGCTTGAGGTTGTGTTGGTGCAAAAGCTTCAGGATATAATGTTTCCTTTGAAACCACAGCGTCTTGTAATGCTTTTAAAACAGCAAGCGTTTTTGGAGCATTTCCAAAAAATGCACCTGTCTTTTGTTCTTGCTCTATTCTGCTTGCTAGATGAGACAATCTTACAGAAACAGCGTCTGCACGACTTTGAGCACTATCAGCTTTTCCTTTTAAACCAAGGAATTCTGTCTCTCTGCCATTTGGCACAGTACCAATTCTTCCTTGAGCACTTACAACACCAGGAAATGCTTTATTTAATGCAGCTACAGCTTCTGCTGCTGCAACATCAGCACTAAGAGCATTAAGCTCTTCAATCTGTGCCCTTGCAGCTGCTATATTTTGACGTACTTGCGTTCCAATTTGAGAAAAAAGCTCATCTAGAAGAGGGCTTTCTAACTTAAAACCACTTGCACCGCTCCTTGCAGAAGTTGTAGATCCATCCTCCACATCCATCGCCATCACAGCTGTTGTACTTAAAAGCGCAACACCGAGCAACAACGCTGGGATCATTTTTGTCATTTTTTTCATCGTATTCATTTCCTTTATAAGGTAAATTATAATTAACTACACACGAGACATATATATACCTTTCATCATATTTTCAAGAGTAGAAAGCAAACAATAAAGAATTAATAAAATTTTACATTTCATTAAAATCTTAAACTTTATTGACAAATTCTAAGAAAACTGCTATTGACAAGCTGCTGTTGCGATAATAATAACTAATAAAAGCAACAGCATTACTTTAACTTTAACGTGATCTTTATTGTTGGCTGACGTCGTGACAGAAACGCACATTCCAGTTTTACTGCAAGAAATGCTGCATACTTTAGCACCACAGGATGGTTGCACTTACATTGACGCTACCTTTGGCGGCGGCGGCTACACTGATGCTATTTTAAATACAGCCAACTGCAAAGTCATCGCCATTGATCGCGATCCTGATGCTCAAAAACGCGCCCTTCCCTTTGAAAACAAGTATAAAGATCGCTTTCAATTTATTTCTGGAACTTTCAGTGATTTAGATAATCTTTTACCCAAAGATAGCTTGTGCGATGGAATTGTTTTTGACTTTGGAATGTCATCTTTTCAATTAGATGAAGCGGATCGTGGATTTTCCTTTCGCTTAAATGGTCCTTTGGATATGAGAATGTCTAAAGATTTCGGCTTAACAGCAGCGGATGTGGTCAATACGTATTCAGCCGAAGAATTAGCCGAAATTATTTGGTTCTACGGAGACGAGAAAAAATCACGAATTATCGCACGAGCCATTGTAGAACAACGGAAAATCAAACCATTCGAGACAACCATTGAGCTCGCTCAGTTAGTTCGCAAATTTGTCAAGCGTCATGATGGTCTCGACCCAGCCACATTAACGTTTCAGGCCTTGCGTATTTTTGTAAATAATGAGTTAATAGAGATTGATACGGTACTAAAAAAAACGTTGTCACACTTATCTGCGGGAGGAAAAGTGGTAGCGGTGAGTTTTCACGCCCTAGAAGATAGACTGATTAAGAATTGGATTCGGAGTGACCACTCTGCATTACAACACTCGGGCTATACCTTAAAGGCTCTTTTCTCGAAACCAATTTGCCCAAGCGACGAGGAAGTTAGAAAAAACCCTCGTAGTCGCTCTGCAAAACTGAGAGCCGTTCAGCTTATCTCAACAAAAACTATCTGGAGCGGGTCATGATAAGACGCTCTACTCTTGTTGTTGGTGGGTTGACGCTGGTGGTAGGATTAGCTCTATTCAAAACAAAATATGCTGTCATGAGCCTTGAACAACAGCATTCACAAATTAAAAAGAATATCCAAGAAACCCGTGAAGCTATCCACGTCTTACGCGCAGAGTGGGCTCACCTTAACGATCCCAGCCGTCTACAGGTCTTGGCCCAAAAATATCTTGATATTGCCCCTGTTGGCGGTTCACAACTTATTTCATTTGCCGATGTTGCCGGCACTAATGGTGGTTATGATCCAAAAGCACTTGATAATTTAATTGCTGAAGCCGCACACGACCAAGGTGCGCCTAGTCAAGATATGGATTAGGGGCAGCATGCAATGAAACATTTCATCAAACGCCCCTTTGTCAGCCTCGCAAAACACCTAAGCCTTTGGCATCAGGTTGTTCATCATCGTTCTCTCTTGGAAATGGCAAGACAACGTGTCTTTGTCGCGGGCAGTTTGGTTGCGGTTGCGTATTTATTGATTTGTGTGCGATTGGTCGATGTTATGATTGTGCGGACTGTCAAAACTTCGGCAAATCCAATCACAGAGCATGCAAACGTACTCCCCCGCGCTGATATCGTTGATCGCAACGGTGAAATATTGGCGACACATCTTGTCACAGCGTCTGTTTATGCCAATCCAAAAGTAATTTTAAATGCGCGCGACGCAGCAGAAAAACTCGCGAAACTATTACCTGAAATTGGATTTGATGTTCTGTATCAAAGATTAACTTCTGACAAAGGATTTGTTTGGATTGTAAGACATATCCCACCAAGATTACAGCAATCCCTAAACCATCTTGGAATTCCGGGCGTTTATCTTCAAAAAGATACAAGACGCGTTTATCCTTACGGTCCACTCGGTGCCCATGTTTTAGGTTATTGCGGCATTGATAATAGGGGCCTATCGGGCACTGAAAAGTTCTTTGATATCAAGCTTCTCAAAAACAATGAACCTCTTAAGTTATCTCTTGATATCAGAATTCAACATATCGTCCATGACGAACTAGCCAAATCTATCGTTGAATTTAATGCCGTCGCTGGGAACGCCATGGTTATGGATATGCATACAGGAGAGCTGTTGGCGATGACCTCTCTCCCTGTGTTTGATCCTAATTTACCAAACCAAGCCCCTCAAGATGCAGCCTTTAATCGGAACACATTAGGCGTTTATGAACCAGGATCAACCTTTAAAATTTTAAATATCGCCATTGCGCTTGAATCTGGAAGAGCAAACCTAAACAGTCGTTATGATGCAACCAATCCTGTACACATTGGCCGTTTTCAAGTGAATGACTTTAAAGGCAAAGGTCGCGTTTTAACGCTCTCTGAAGCTTTCGTCTATTCATCAAACATCGCTTCTATTAAAATTGCCCTTGAGTTTGGCACAAAAAACCAAAAAGAATACTTAAATAAATTTGGTATTTTCAAACCAACAACAGTGGAAATTCCTGAGATTGGGCAACCGTTAATTCCAGCGACCTGGAGAGAATCAACCACCATGACCGTTTCTTATGGCTATGGAATATCAGTAACACCTTTGCAGGTTCTCGCAACGGTTAATGGTATTATTAATAATGGGATTCTAACTCAACCAACACTTTTATATAAGACAGATGAACAACGTGATCTCATCATCCAAGACAACAAAAATGCAACCCCTATCGTTTCTGAAAAAACATCGGCCATCATTCGGAAATTGATGCGCATAGCGACAAGGGTAAAAGGGAAAAAAGCTGATATTCAAGGATATCAAGTTTTTGGAAAAACAGGCACCGCTTACCAGGCTAAATTCGGCAAATATGATGGCGGAAAAACACGTACCAATACTTTCATTGGTGCCTTTCCTTACAACAACCCAAAATACATACTAATTGTCGTTTTAGACAATCCGAAAGCCAATAAATCCACATTCGGGTATGCAACAGCTGGCTGGAACTCAGCTGCAGCTGCAGGTAAAATGATTGAACGAATGGCCCCTATCTTAGGACTTCATCCTCAAATAGAAGAAGATGAAGCTGAAACACGAAGCCCAGAATTGATTAATGTTAATCACGTTGTCTCTTCTCCTGGATTACCAAATGCAGACGATTAATTTATTAAAAGCAGCTGACATTGAAACATCTTTGATAGCTGGGCTTGATTCTTCTTTTTCCGTTGTTTGTGATTCCAGGCTCATAAAGCCAGGTGATTTATTCGTAGCCATTCCTAACAAACAAACTCTTGCGCATGTTAATGACGCCATCAGAGCAGGTGCTAAAATTGTTGTCGCAGAAGAGCTTATCTGTTCTCGGTTAAAACAAGAGTATAAAGAGGTGTCTTTTATCCCCTCTCCTACGCCCCGCTTGGTCTTTTCAAAAATGGTCAGTGCTCTTTACCACAATCAACAACCGAAAACTATCGTTGCAGTCACCGGAACAAACGGAAAAAGTTCCACTGTAAATATGCTGTTTCAGTTTTGGAATCTAACTCACTTAAAAGCAGCGGCTTTGGGCACTCTGGGGTTAACGCTCTCTCCGGATTTACAAAAAAAAATAAAACTCAACTTACCCAATCTAACAAGTTTGGGGCCTGTTGAATTTCATCAAGCGTTAAATGCGCTCAAAGCGGAAGACATAAATCATTTAGCCATCGAAGCTTCTAGCCACGGATTAGATCAATACCGTCATCATGGAGCAGAGATAGAAGCCGCTGCATTTACCAACCTGACTCAAGACCATCTTGATTATCACCCAACCATGGAAGAATACTTTAAAGCCAAAGCAAAGCTTTTTACGGAAATTCTTCCTGTTGGAAAAACAGCCGTTCTCAATGCAGACTCATCTTATTTTGAAAGACTTCACTCCCTTTGTATTGAACGTAAACAAAAAGTTCTTACCTATGGATTAACAGAAAAAGCTGATTTATATGCGAAAAATATCCAGCAAATAGGACATGGGGTTGAATTTGACCTTGTCATTCAAGGAGAGTCGTTTTTAAAACAACGTCTCAATTTGGCTGGGCAGTTTCAGTTAGAAAATCTTTTGTGTGCTATGGCTCTTGGGCTTTCAACCGGACTTACAAAAGATATTCTTGTAGAAAACATTTCTTCAATTAAAAGCATAAAAGGCCGCATGGAATTCGTTGGCTTTAAAAATAACGCGCCCATCTTTGTCGACTTTGCTCACACACCTGATGCACTTGAATGTGCCTTAAAAAATCTAAGACCTCACACTAAGGGAAATTTATGGGTTGTCTTTGGTTGTGGTGGGAATCGTGATGCTGTAAAAAGACCGTTGATGGGGCAAATTGCTGAAAAATTCGCTGACAAAGTTATCGTGACAGATGATAATCCTCGCTTTGAAGAACCTGCTATCATCCGTCAAATGATTCTCGAGGCCTGCACGACGGCTAAAGAAGTTGGTAGTCGTGGAGAAGCAATTGCAGTAGCAATTGCAGGATTAAAAGAAGATGATGTATTGTTGATTGCAGGCAAAGGTCATGAGAGTGGTCAAATTGTTGGCGATATAATTCTCCCCTTTAGCGACCAAGATGAAGTGTTAAAACATATATAACGGTAGTAGGAGTAGCCTCATGTCACTATGGACAGCAAGAGATATCACGCAAGCTTTAGGACTTATTGCAATAGATTCAGATTTCGAAGCAACGGGTATTTCTATAGATTCTCGAACTCTTAAAAAAGGCGAGATTTATATTGCTATAAAGGGTGAATCTCTTGATGGACATGATTACGTCAACGATGCTCTTGAAAAAGGTGCTTCTGCTGTTATTATAAGTGATCCCCTCGATTTAAGCCTGAATTGCCACACCTATTTCCTAGTTGATGATACACTTCAAGCTCTTACAGCTTTGGGCACATATGCCCGCGCAAAAAGTACAGCTGAAATTATTGCCATAACAGGAAGCTCGGGCAAAACAACAACAAAAGAATGGTTACGCCAAATCTTAGGTCATTTTGGAAAAACTGTTTCTTCGCCAGCAAGCTTTAACAATCAATGGGGAGCTCCTTTAAGTCTTACCTCTCTTGATAAAACCACACAATACGGCGTCTTTGAACTTGGGACAAATTCCCCAGGTGAGATTGCTCCTTTAACAAAAATGGTAAATCCTGATATAGCCATTATCACAACAATCACAGAAGCGCACATCGGACGTCTTGGTTCGTTAGAAGCAATTACAACAGAAAAATCTGAGATCTTTTCAGGATTAAAAACGGGCGGCACTGCCATCATCAATTATGATATTCCTCAATTTGACACTTTAGCCAAAGCTGCACGAACAAAAGGCGCTGCTCATGTTTATGGCGTTGGCAAAAATCAAGGAGCAGACACAAGACTGCTTTCTTATGAAGTTAACCCAAATGGGGCTTCAATAGTCGCTGAGATTAAAGGAAAAGAGATACGCTATACATTACCCTTTCAGGGCGAACATTATGCTATAAACAGTTTGATTATTTTGACGTGTATCGATGCTTTGGGTTTATCAGTAGATAAAGCCGCAACGGCATTATCTACTCTTCAACCTATCAAAGGCCGCGGACTACAACATACTCTAAAACTTACAAATGGCGGCACATTTACCCTGATCGACGATGCCTATAATGCGAATCCGACTTCAATGAAAGCAGGCTTAAGTGTTCTTGGATCTCTCGAAACAAAAGGTAGAAAAATCGCTGTTTTAGGGGAAATGTTAGAACTTGGCTATAAATCAGCTGATTATCACAAAGGGTTAGAACCAGCAATTGTGGCGGCCGGCGTCGATACTGTATTTGCAACAGGAAGTGGAATGGAGCCCTTGTTTGATATTCTTCCTCAGAATCTACAAGGAAAATTCGAGCTCACAGCAGATGCGTTAGTTTCTCATGTCATCTCTCATATTCAAGACGGTGATATCGTATTTGTAAAAGGATCTCATGGGAGCAAAGTAAGCAAAGTTGTCGACTCTCTTTTATCTCAACCTTCTACGGTGGCTGCATAACTATTTATGTTATATTATCTGCTCTATCCCTTATCAGACCAAATTTCCTTTTTTAATCTTTTTCGGTATATCACCTTTAGAACAGGAGGAGCAGTTATGACTGCTCTTGTTCTTAGTTTTTTATGTGGTAAGCCTATTATTCGATGGTTAAAAAAGAAACAAGGCGAAGGGCAGCCCATCAGAACAGATGGACCAGAAAGTCATTTGCTAACAAAAAAGGGAACCCCAACCATGGGGGGATGCCTTATTTTGCTTGCGATTGGTCTTAGTACAATTTTATGGACAGACTGGTCAAATCCGCTCATTTGGATTGTTTTAGTTGTGACTTTTGGATTTGGGCTTTTAGGAGCTTATGATGATTTTCTCAAACTCACCAAAAGAAGCCACAAAGGAATGTCGGCACGTATTAAGCTTTTGGGACAAATTACCCTCTCTTTAGTAGCAACGTACTTTATCACTCATTACAATGCAGATACACTAAGCTACAGTGTCACTTTTCCGTTCTTTAAAGATTTTGTTTTGAATTTAAGCTACTGGTACTATATCTGGGCCATCCTGGTTATTGTCGGCTCTTCTAACGCTGTTAACTTAACGGACGGCCTAGATGGTTTGGCAATCGTACCCGTCATGATTGCCGCTGCCTGCTTTTGCTTAATTAGTTATTTGGTTGGAAACACCATTTTCTCTAACTACCTACAGATTCATCATGTAGCTAACACCGGCGAATTAACCATCTTTTTAGGAGCCCTTATTGGAGCTGGTCTTGGCTTTTTATGGTTCAATGCTCCTCCAGCCAAAGTTTTTATGGGGGATACTGGGTCTTTAGCTGCCGGTGGAGCACTTGGGACTGTTGCGGTTATTACCAAACACGAAATTGTTTTAGCAATTGTTGGTGGACTCTTTGTGTTAGAAGCAGTATCTGTGATCTTACAAGTTGGATACTTTAAATTAACTGGAAAGCGGATATTCCTGATGGCCCCTATTCATCATCATTTTGAAAAGAAAGGTTGGGCTGAACCAACCGTTGTGATCCGTTTTTGGATTATTGCCAGTATCCTTGCCCTTGTTGGACTATCCACACTCAAATTACGCTAGGTTTGTGTCACAATGTACTTAATCTTAGGAATGGGACGCTCTGGTCAAGCAGCAACAATATGGTTGCAAGACAGAAATGAAAAAGTAATCACTTGCGATGATGATCCCAAAAAGGGGGAAGATTCTAATACTATACCTTGGGATGAAATTACGGCTGTCATTCAAAGCCCTGGTATTCCTTATAGCCTGCCGAAACCACATGCAATCACCGCCGAAGCTTTATCAAGAAATATCCCCATCCTCAGCGATATTAATCTTCTCCGACAATCTCAAGACAAAGCCGCTTTTATTGGTATTACTGGTACCAATGGGAAATCAACAACAACCGCTTTGATCGGTCACATTTTGAAAGCAAACAAAAAAGACGTGGAAGTTGGGGGAAATATTGGGATACCAGCCTTATCTCTACCTCAACTGAGAAGCAGCAGCACTTATGTTTTAGAACTTTCTTCTTATCAGTTAGAATTCTCCTCTTCTCTCAATTTGAACATTGCTGCCTGGCTCAATATTTCGGAAGATCATCTAGAACGTCATGGATCAATGGATGGTTACGTGAAAGCCAAAATGAGAATTTTTGAAGGATGTCAAAAAGCCACCATCGGCATCGATGATTCCTATTCTCTGAAAGTCTATGAACAGATAAGCAAACAAATTCAAACCTTAAGTGTGTCTGTTTCTCCTCTGTCATCCTCGAACACCTCTCTGTCATCCTCGGGCTTGACCCGAGGACCTGCAGACATATGGGTATCACAAGGAACTTTGTTTGACGGCGGCTCTCCTGCTATTGATTTAAACTTCATCCCAACTCTTAAAGGGAAACACAACCATCAAAACGCAGCCATTGCTTATGCAACGATGCGCCTTCATGGGTTATCAACTCATAGCATTCAAAACGCGATGGTCACGTTTCCCGGCCTTGCTCATCGTTTAGAGATTGTTAGTGAAAATAACAATATTCTCTTTGTCAATGACAGCAAAGCAACAAATGCTGATGCCACAGCAAAAGCCTTAGATACCTACCAAGATGCTTCTATTTATTGGATTGCAGGAGGGCGACCTAAAAGCAATGGTATTACTCCTTTAATCCCCTACTTCTCAAAAATTAAGCACGCTTTTCTTATTGGTGAAGCAGAAGCTGATTTTCCAAAAACATTGGACTCAAAAGCATCTTATTCAAAATGTGGTGACTTAAACACAGCAGTAGAAAGAGCGTTTGATATGGCTCAAAAAGATAATTCCAAACAAGCTGTGATACTTTTTTCTCCGGCTTGTGCTAGCTTTGACCAGTTTAAAGATTTTGAACATCGCGGAGAAGTATTCCGCAACCTAGTCAGGAGTCTTTTATGAGCACGGCACCTTTTTCCCGTCGTGATACAAGTGTTCTTGGAAGATGGTGGTGGACTGTTGACCGTTGGAGCCTGGGTGCTATCCTCATTATCGTAGCACTTGGAGTCCTGCTCAGTTTTGCCGCAAGCCCACCTGTTGCTGACCGTCTTAATTTGGGAACGTTTTTCTTTGTGAAACGCCATATGATTATGGTGCCCCCTGCCCTTGTTTTAATGATTAGTGTTTCTCTTCTCTCTCCTCAACAAGTCCGAAGATTTGCCTCTCTCATTTACCTAGTCGGCGTCATTTTGCTTGTTATTACATTGTTTAACGGCGCTGAAATCAAAGGAGCTCGGCGATGGGTTATGATTGCTGGGACATCTATTCAAGCTTCAGAATTCATAAAACCAGCTTTCGCTATTATGGTTGCATGGATGTTAGCTGAAAAATACCGAGATTTTCAATTCCCTGGCTTGCTGATATCCTTTATTTTACTCTCCATTCTTGTGTTATTACTTCTTCTACAACCGGATTTAGGAATGACTTTGGTGGTCGTATCAACTTGGATTGGTCAACTGTTTATCGCAGGCATGCCCATCATATGGATGGTTATTTTAGGTGGTTTGGGCGTCTCAGGTTTTTGTGGGGCATATTTCTTATTCCCTCACGTTGCCAGACGTATTGATCAGTTTTTTGACCCAACGTCAGGTGACCCAAAGCACGATCTTTATCAAGTCAACCAATCCCTAGAAGCGTTTATGAATGGGGGTCTATTTGGCCGGGGTCCTGGCGAAGGCATTATCAAAAAAAACGTACCAGATGCGCATGCTGATTTCGTTTTTGCAGTCGCTGGTGAGGAATTTGGGCTTGTCCTTTGTCTTGCTATGGTTGGATTGTTTGCATTCATCGTTATTCGCTCACTCCTTCGAGCCATGCAAGACTCTAGTCTGTTTGTCATTATGGGGACGTCCGGAATTGCCATGCAGTTTGGACTTCAAGCGTTTATCAACATGGCCTCTGCTCTTCATCTCATACCAACGAAAGGAATGACCATGCCCTTTGTCAGTTACGGTGGTTCCTCTTTGGTTGCTCTTGGAATTGCAATGGGTATGCTTCTTTCTCTGACAAGACGCCGTCACGGCGTTACTGAGGTTTTATGACACGCCATTTTCAAAAACCGATTTATTTATTAGCAAGCGGAGGAACTGGTGGACACCTGTTTCCTGCGCTCAGTTTAGGAGAGGAATTAAAGAATCAAGGTAGAAAAGTTTACCTTATAACAGACAACCGTGGACAAGCCTTGAATGAGGCTTCTTGCTTTGAGGAAATTTTCGTTCGTCCCATTAAAAGGCGCGCACCAATTATTGGCAAAATGATGCTGTATTTCAGTCTTTTCTGGAACACCTTATATTGCTACTGGCTTTATCGAAAACTCAAACCAACCATTGTCGTTGGTTTTGGAGGATACCCTTCACTCCCTCCTCTTTTAGCAGCGCAACTTTCTGGCATTCCAACAGTTATCCACGAACAAAACGCTGTTCTCGGAAGAGCAAATCGACTTCTTTCTAAAAAAGCCTTTCGTATTGCTACATCGTTTTTAGACACAAGAGGCGTTAGTTCAACTAATTCAACATGCACTGGTAACCCAGTTCGCCCAGAAATCTTAGCTTTAAAAGACCACTCCTATTCAGTATCACAAACAAATGACCCTTTTCATTTGCTTATTATAGGCGGCAGTCAAGGGGCCAGGATTTTTTCAGAGGTTGTTCCAGAAACGTTGACCAATCTTCCGCTTGACCTTCAACGTCGTTTAAAAATTACACAACAATGCCGTCCTGAATATCTCACACAAACCAAAGCCGCTTATCGTCAATCTCTTTTAGATGTAGAAATACAACCTTTTTTCAAAAACATGGATGAACTTTATGCGTCTGCGCACCTTGTTATTGCAAGATCGGGCGCTTCTACCGTTGCAGAACTTGCCATTGTTGGAAAACCTGCTATCTTGATTCCTTATGCTGCATCCTTAGAAGGCGATCAGTGGTATAACGCACAAGTTTTTGTCAATGCAGGTGCAGCTTGGGTGTTTAGAGAAAAAAGTTTTACCCCCTCTACACTGTCCGAACAGCTGATCCTATTGATGTCAAACCCAGAGAAACTAACGAAAGCCGCTAAGGCTATGCGTAAACTTTCCGAACCTGACGCAAGTATTAATCTTGCAAATACTGTTGCACAAGTTATAGGAGATTTGCTAACAGTAAAGGTGTAGTTCTTATTTTTCATTTTCATTTCTATTTTTTAAGGTTTTTGTAACCATGCGTATACCATCTCAAACCGTACACCACCTTCACTTCATTGGTATTGGAGGTATTGGTATGAGTGGAATTGCCGAAGTTCTTCATAACTTAGGATATCAAGTCAAAGGAAGCGACGTTGCGGAAAATAATAATACAGCCAGACTTCAGAAAATTGGCATATCCGTATCCATCGGGCATGATGCCAAAAACATAGAAGGTGCGCAGGTTGTAGTTGTTTCATCAGCTGTTAAGGGCGATAACCCAGAGGTGACAGCTGCTCGTGGGTATGGTATCCCTGTCATTCAGCGTGCTGAAATGCTGGCAGAGCTTATGCGTTTGAAAATGTCGATTGCCATTTCTGGAACGCATGGAAAAACAACAACAACATCTCTTGCCGCAGCATTATTAGAAGCAGCGAGCCTTGACCCAACAGTCATCAATGGCGGCATCATTAATGCCTACAATACAAATGCTCGTCTGGGAACAGGTGATTGGATTGCCGTCGAAGCTGATGAATCAGATGGCAGTTTTACAAAATTGTCCGCAACAATTGCCATTGTCACCAATATTGACCCAGAACACATGGAATTTTACGGAACATTAGAAAATCTAAACAAAGCTTTTCTAAAGTTCATTGGCAATATTCCCTTTTATGGCCTTGCAATCTTATGCGCAGATCATCCAAATGTTATGTCCTTACTCCCTCAGATTACAGATAGACGCATTATGACTTATGGATTTCATCCTGATTCAATGGTTCGTGCTTTTAATTTGCGTCTTGGCGAAGAAGGGACAACTTTTGATGTTGATATCTCAAGACCACTGCCACAAGAAGCCCTCATACAAAAGAATTCTCTCAGCATTACATCCTTACCTCATCGTATTAAAGATTTGTTTCTGCCTATGGTTGGCAAACATAACGTTCAAAACGCTTTGTCTGTTATAGCCATTGCCCAAGAGTTAGGACTCAGTGAAGATGTTATCCGAAAAGCTTTTGATAATTTCAAAGGGGTTAAACGCCGTTTCACTAAAATAGGTGTAACGGGAGGTGTTACCATTATTGATGACTATGCTCACCATCCAGTTGAAATTAAAACCGTTATTGATGCAGCAAAACAAGCAACAAAAGGGAACATTATTGCAGTCGTGCAACCTCATCGTTACACCCGATTAAGCCATTTATTTGATGATTTTGCCACCTGCTTTTCTGGGTGCGATCAGGTTGTCATTGCCCCTGTTTTTAGTGCAGGAGAAGACCCCATAGAAGGAGCGACGTCTGGCCACTTAGCCGAAGCCGTCCGTCAAAAAGGGGGTGTTTCGCAAGTGTTTCAAATTGAAGAACAAAAAGAACTCCCCTTTCTCTTAAAACGCATCGCAAAACCAGGAGATATGGTTCTATGTATGGGGGCGGGCAGTATTACTTATTGGGCGGCTTCTTTGCCTTCGCAAATGGATCCTCTCTGGGATGATACTACTCATGACACCATTCAAGAAAAGGCCGGTTAGAAGCTATCTCGATGATGCAACTAAAAGAGAGTCCTTTTGTAAAAGATCTTCCTGTCGTTCAAGGTCGATATTCCTTTGGTTATTTAATGTCCAAAGCAACTTGGTTTAAAGTTGGTGGTCCTTGTGAAATTTTTTTCAAGCCTGCCAATACAGATGATTTATGTTATTTTCTAAAAAATAAACCATCTAACTTAAAAGTCATGTGTATCGGCGCTGGCTCTAATATTTTGGTTCGAGATGGTGGAATTGACAGCTGCATTGTCAAATTAGGCAGTGGATTTTCTGAGATTTCCATAGAAGACGACATCGTTATTGCAGGAGCGGGTTGTTTAAACAGAACCCTTGTCATGAAATGCCAAGAAGCTGGATTATCCGGTCTTGAATTTCTTGTAGGTATTCCTGGTACAATTGGTGGGGCTCTGGCTATGAATGCCGGTGCTTATGACAATGAAACAAAAGATTTCCTCGAATGGTTTGAATTTGTTGATCCACAAGGAAATCTGCATCGTTTACATAGTCATGAAATTCATATGACGTATCGTCATGGAAATCTGCCAATGGATTCAATTGCTGTAAGAGCCGCTTTTAGATGTATAAAAAAAGATCCTCTTGAGATTAAAATGAAAGTTAACGCGTATTTGCAAAAAAGAGAAGAAAGTCAACCTATTAGAGGTCGCACTGGCGGAAGCACATTTAAGAATCCCGCTCAAGGGCCAAAAGCATGGGAATTGATTGATCAAGCTGGATGTAGAGGCCTTCGCATTGGCGATGCGCAAGTCTCTGAAAAACATTGCAATTTCTTGCTTAATCTTGATGCAGCACAGGCCAGTGACATTGAAACTCTTGGGATGATGGTTCAACAGAAAGTGAAAGAAATAACGGGACAAGAGCTGGAATGGGAAATCATTCGCCTTGGGGCTCCTCTTTAAGTATTAGAAAGATTAAATTAATGAAGTCAAAGCATGTTGCTGTTTTAATGGGTGGATGGTCATCTGAACGCGAGGTCTCTCTCTCTTCAGGAGAGGGCGTTGTAAAAGCATTAAATAACCTTGGTTATTCTGTCAAAGCCATTGATGTAAAGCGCAACCTTCCTCAATTGTTAAAAGAATTATTGGATGCAAAGCCCGATGTGATTTTTAATGCTCTTCATGGCGTTGGTGGTGAAGATGGCGTTATTCAAGGAGTTTTGGAAATGATTGGAATCCCTTACACGCATTGCGGTGTAACAGCATCTGCTCTTGCTATGAACAAAATTCTATCTCGCAAAATATTTCAACATATCGGCATTCAAACCCCACCATGGAAAGTTATTTCTTTTGATGAGCTTAAAAAAGGTCATCCGATGGATATCCCTTATGTCATTAAACCCATTGGTGAAGGATCAAGTCGCGGGGTCACTCTTGTTTTTAAAGATGAAGACCTTCAGACCAGTCTTAATGAATGGTGTTACGGTGACCAAGTTTTAATTGAGCAATTTATTCCAGGACGTGAAATCCATGTGGCTGTTATTGATGATCAAGCCATCGGTGCTATTGAAATTTGCCCTCTCGAGGGATTTTATGACTACACCGCAAAATACACGCCTGGAAAAGCCAAACATATTATGCCAGCCGGCATATCACCAGATGCCTATCAAGAATCCTTAGACCTTGCTTTAAAAGCACATAAAGCTCTTGGATGCCATGGTGTCACTCGCTCTGATTTCCGTTATGATGACACAGGTGATAAACCAACCTTTTATCTGTTAGAATTAAATACACAACCAGGATTAACACCATTATCTTTGGTTCCAGAAATAGCAGAATATGTTGGCATATCGTATGGTGAGTTAATTGAAAGAAAGCTTAGAGCAGCGAAATGTCATCATTAAAGGCAAGTCCAAGACCAAGCAGAAATCAAAACCCTTCCTCTTCTTTTAGCTGGGTCAGCTCTTTCTTTTCAAAAAACAAAGGAAAACAGCGGCATTCTGTTCGAAAATCCAGATCAAAATGGAATCGAAACTATTATAGACAAATGCTTATTCTTGGATTTCTTGGATTTTTTATCATCTTAGGCGCAGGCAGCATATGGTTTGGATATATGCAAACAGCCTTGATTTATTTTTCTCAAAAAACAATCGATTTCTCAGCTCATATGGGATTGCGGATTGATGAGGTCTTTGTAGAAGGCCGTCAACACTCTCCTCAAGATATAATTCTAGCCGCAGTTCAGGCACAAAGAGGGCACCCCATACTGGCCTACAACCTAGAAGCAATTAAATCCAATCTTGAAAAAATTGATTGGATTAAATCAGCAACTGTTCAAAGGCGTTTACCAAATTTGCTCTATATTCAAATGATAGAACGTAAACCCATTGCCCTTTGGCACCACCAAAAAAGTTTCTTTTTGGTTGATCAAGAGGGTGTCGTCATTACAAGCCCTGGTGTCACTCAATTCCAACACTTACCCGTTGTTGTTGGTGCTGATGCTCCTGTCCATGCTCCTAAAATACTGGCACTGCTTGAGAAATTTCCTGAAATTAGAAAAAGGCTTAGTTCCCTTGTTAGAATCCGTGAACGTCGTTGGGATTTAAGCCTTGAAAACAGCATTCTTGTAAAACTTCCTGAAGATTCTGTCGAAGATGCATTGGCTCGCCTTTCTCTTTTGATTGAACAGAAAAAAATTAGTAAAGACGAAACATCTGTTGTGGATTTACGCGTTCCCAAACAAATTATCTTGCGTCTCTCAAAAGCTGCAGCTGTTCGCATAAAGATTAAAGGGAAAGAGACTTGAGAAAGCATTAAGAGACTTTAATTACCTAAAATTGTATGGGAAATTAACTAAAAATTAACTTTTCCTACATCTCCCCAACAACAAGGGTGGGGCCACCCACTACCCCCGTCCCGGCTGAAATTGGACAAAATCCTCTCCCATGCCGCTAAACCTGTCGAAAAAAAAACCAGGGCGGGTACCTTTTTATGGGCGCCAATGCAAACGTCTGCAATTATAATAATAATGCGAAATAATTAACAAATTGCTAATTTTCGGAAATTATTTTCATTTTTTTCTCATAAAAACGCCTTACTTTCCACACAAATTCTTTATTTACTTATTTTTAACTTTTTTATTTTATCTTATAGAGATGGACACAAGAGTTTACTTGAAAAGTTTGGGAATAAGATGATGCGCAAATCAAATAAAATCACACTATATCTGAAAGTTCTGCTGCTTTCTTATGTTTTTCTGAGCACGCCTGTATTTTCCATGGATGACACGGCGCAAGACCAGGCCTTACAACAGAAGCTTGAAGAGTTAACCAAAGAGATTAAGGTTCTCGAAACAAAATTCGATACATTGAATTTCTGAAAGATCGGCAGTTGCAGATAAGTTAGCGTCAGTGATATTTGGAGAAAAACTCTCCAGCAGCCTCAGCCGTTTCGAACCAGGAAATCCTGGTAAAACCGTAACGTTCGTTGATTCATTAAGTAAGACTTCAATTTCATGCGTCGTATCGTCACCAACAGACACACTTGGGGATGTCAAACCTTATTTAATCAAACAGTTGTGGGAGAGGGGTGAGACAAAAACTCGTCATATTAGTTTTTCACCTATGAAAGAAAACACACGTTTGAGCTCGCTGTTTCTTGATATTCCATTTATGGTTGTAGACAAAATTCTAGATTAACGCAGAATATTTCCCTCTCTCTTGTTTTTTCTGATGCCCCACTTCGCCAAGGTTTTGACGAAAAGGGAACCTGAGAATCTTTGTGAGCTCCGTGACTACGTCTTGAGATCCTCGGAATAAATCCGAGGATGACAACTTTCTTTCTTCTTTGTACTCCTTCAGCTATACCGTGTAACGCCATTTCAACTCCACCACTGTCATCCTCGCTACTCACACCTTGTCATCCTCGGACTTGTTCCGAGGATCTCAAAAGATTCTAGGAACGAGTCCGAGAATGGCAGTTTCTATATTCGAAATATACAGCCAAAACCACCGCTATACATATTTGATGGGCTTTTTCAAAATTTGCTTTTTAGCAAAATTTATGTTAAATTTAACAATGAAAGTGATGGATCAGAAGCGATGTGTGAAAGAAAAAAGATCAGCCCCGTGGCCGCAGGATTTTTCCGGACTCGACACACAAAGCAGTATGAAGGGATTCTGCGTAACATTGCCCCCCTTTTTTTCTAACCGTTATCATTTAACTTGACGGCGCCTTAGAAAGTTCTAATCGTTTTCACTTTTTGAAAATGAAGTACAACCAAACATTCTAATCTTTAATTTTGAACAGTTGCAAAATGACAGGTAAAACAACAATTTTTTGGTTTCGCCAAGACCTACGAATTGCTGATAATCCAGCGCTTTTTAAAGCAGCTCAAAATGGCGCAGTAATGCCCATTTATATTCTAGATACTGACACATACAAAATGGGTGGTGCCAGCCAATGGTGGTTACACCATTCTTTGAATGCTCTGAATAAAAGTTTAAAAAACACATTAAATGTGTATGTTCGTAGCGCAAGAAGCATTATTTTTGAAATACTCCAAAAAAAATACGGTACATGCAGTTTACTGGAATAGGTGTTATGAACCGCAGCGTATAGCAAAAGATTCATTAATTAAAACTGAACTTAAAAACATAAACATTGAATGCAAAAGCTTTAATGGGTCGTTGCTTTGGGAACCATGGGAAGTTCTTAAAAATGATAAAACTCACTATAGAGTCTTCACACCTTTTTACAGAGCGTGTTTGCAGGCAAAGTCACCGAGGCATCCTCTACCAAAACCAGAAAAACTAACCTTAATTAAAGATGCCCATAACTCTACAACCTTAAAAAGTTTAGAGTTGCTGCCTAAAATTAATTGGCATGAACAAATGCAATCATGTTGGAAGATAGGTGAGTATGCTGCTCAGTCAAGACTTATAGAATTTTTAGAAGATGGCTTACAAGGCTACAAAGAAGATAGAAACTACCCAGTCAAAAAAAATGTTTCACGACTATCTCCTCATTTGCACTTTGCGGAAATTTCGCCGAATCAGGCTTGGCATGGCGCTCAAGGATTAAGACATGACTGGGCAAAAGATAGTGATTGTTTTTTAAGTGAATTGGGTTGGCGGGAGTTTTCTCATTCATTACTTTACCATTTTTCTGATTTGGCTAATGAAAACTTCCAAAAAAAGTTTAACGCTTTTCCGTGGGTAAAAAACCCACTTTATCTAAAAGCTTGGCAAACAGGACAAACAGGATACCCTATAGTTGATGCTGGCATGCGCGAACTTTGGCAAACTGGTTACATGCATAATCGAGTGCGAATGATTGTTGGCTCATTCTTAGTGCGTATTCCAGTGAATTCGATCGCCGATTCCAGCTTTATTCGATCACTCATTCCGATTCAAATCGATCACCGATTCCAGTTTTATTCGATCATAAATCCAAGAAAAGATATACTTATCAAATTACTTCGTTACGTCTCCTTCGTCAAAATATTTTTTGTAAAATAAAGCCATCATAAGATGGCTTCCTTGCCAACCACCAAGTTTGTTGGCTCTTCTTACGCCAACTTAATTGGCTCCCTTTTCAGAATATGTATCTGTGGTGCCGGTTTCTTTGTTTTTAGTTTTCTCATTTTCTTTTGAGTTATCGGTTGTCTTTTCAATAGTGCTGCGTGTTTTTCTCATTGATTCCCCTTTCACTTCAACCCGATGAGAGTTATGAATGAGCCTGTCAAGAATAGCATCTGCAAGAGTTTCGTTGCCTATCATTTCATGCCAAAGCTTAATGGGAAGTTGACTTGTCACGATGGTTGATTTTTTATCATGACGATCATCTAAAATCTCTAACAAATCTCGCCGGTGTTCATCTGAAAGAGGAGATAACCCAAAGTCGTCTAAAATAAGCACATCGGTTTTAGCAAGCTCACTGATGCGTTTTCTATATTGCCCGTCCCCTTTATTAAGCTGTAACTCGGACAAAAGACGACCGATTCGACAATAGTGGGCGGTGTAACCATAGAGGCATGCTTTATGAGCGAGTGCACAAGCCAAGAAAGTTTTGCCTGTTCCACAAGGACCAACAATTAAGATATTTTGGTGAGAAGTCACCCATTGGCAATGAGAAAGACTCGCCAATAAAGATTTATCTAGATTGCGGGAAGAATAATAGTCAATATCTTCTAAGCAAGCAGATTGCTGTAATTTGGCACTGCGGAGCCGTGTCTGTAATCGCCGGTTTTCACGAGCTGTCACTTCTATATCCACTAATAAACCAAGACGCTCTTCAAAACTTAATTGTGTTATTCCAGGTTGCTCCAGTTGCTCCTTAAAAGCTCTGGCCATAGCATGTAAGCGAAGGTGCTGGATCTTATCGATAATGGGGTTAATTAACATAAATGG
Source organism: Alphaproteobacteria bacterium (assembly GCA_947475175.1). GTDB lineage: Bacteria > Pseudomonadota > Alphaproteobacteria > Paracaedibacterales > CAIULA01 > CANJLN01. Next base: position 2,047 of record CANJLN010000004.1, on the reverse strand, counting down.
ATCTCCTTTAAATTATTGAAAGTAACCTTGTCCCCGGACATACTCGTGAGAGCCTGAGGTTGTGTTTTTATGAGTAGAAACTGAATCCGTTGGTAAGGGCTGTTTTTCCAGGTTGTGTTTTAAAATGGATTCGACGCTTTTGTAATTGTAAGTGCCAATCGATAAAGCACGCTTACAAGCTGCTTCTAGTCGTTCATTTCCATAGGGTTTGGCTAATCTGAGAACACCTACACACGAGCGAAACCCTTGCTGAGGATGAGGCCGTGAGATCATAATGGCTTCTATAAGATGGGCCGTTTCTGATCCTATTTTTTCTGCCCAAGAAGTAATACGCTCAGGCGTCCATTCTGCTTGATGTTGGTGGTTCTTTGGCATATGAAGCTGGCTCGTCGTATACCCATGAGCAACGTAACTTCTGACATGAGAGGCAATACGTTCGTTTTGGTAAAAAACCTCAACAGTTTTACTGTTATAACGGACTTGAAGTTCCTTCTTAATCAGGGTAAAAGGAACACTATAATGATGCTTATTAATTTCAACGTGATAATTGAATCCAGCCTTAGCCTTTTTCCACTCAGCATATTCATACCGCGTTGGTGGAAGAGGCTTGAGAGCTGGTTTTTCTAATTCTAGAAATTGACTTAAACGAGATCCTTGTAGCTTTTGGAAAGGACGCTGATTGAGTTCATCTTGCAATAATCTGAGGGCTTGATTTAATTCTTCTAAACTAAAAAAGGTGCGGTTACGAAGCTTTGCTAAAACTTGCCTCTCCACTTGTAATACCGCATTTTCTACTTTAGATTTATCTTTGGGCGAATTTACACGTGCCGGTATGACAACTGCACCATAATGGGTCGCCATATCTTGATAGGTTTGATTGATGTCAGGTTCGTAAAGATGAGTTTTTCGAATGCCACTGCGGAGGTTGTCAGGAACGAGAATTTCAGGACATCCTTCAAAGAATTCGAAGGCATTAACATGAGACTGAATCCAATCTGGCAGACTTTGTGTCCACGTCGCTTCTGTAAAGATAAAACTTGAAGCCCCAAGTGCTGATACAAAAATCTGTGCGTCACCTACTTCGCCCGTACTATTATTAGTGACAACAGGCATCGTCTGGCCCGCATAATCCACAAAGAGCTTTTCTCCTGCTTTATGATCTTGATGCATCCAAACGTCCAGTGGCTTCCCCCATTCTCGATAAACACTACAAAATTGGCTATAGCCAATTCCTTGAGGATATTTTTCTCTATATTCGAGCCACAACAATCTTAAAGTCATATGCTTGCGCTTCAACTCTTTATGGATATAAGACCAGTCAATTTTTCCTCTCTTTTCTTCTCCTATTGTATTTCTAACCGGGGAATATAATTTCTTTTCTAATTGGTCGTCGGTAAGGTCATCGGGTAACGGCCAACTTAAGTTAGCTTCTCTGGCACGCTGCAAGCAGTCGCTGACAGTGCTGTCGCTGACTTTAATGCTTTTGCCAATCGCTCGGTGACTGCAACCACATTCCCATTTTAATCTCATTATTTCTCTAATTTTTCTCATCGATATATTACTCCTTGACATAAACTGTACCTCTCGTAATTTGTTTGAAAGGATACAGTGTAAATAAAATATGACTCTTTAACTCAAGAAACCTATAAAAGGACTCTTTAGTTCTTGTTCATTTCTCGGAATTAATGATCGATTTAGACTGGAATCGGTGATCGAATTGAACTGGATTCGCCGATCGATTTGGACTGGAATTGGTGATCGAATTGAACTGGATTCACCGATCGATTTGGACTGGAATCAGTGATCGAATTGGACTGGAATATGCATTCTTAGTCAAGAACCTATTACAACATTGGCACCATGGTCGCGATTGGTTTTGGGATTGTTTGGTAGATGCTGACCTTGCAAATAACAGTACTGGCTGGCAATGGATTGCAGGCTCAGGTGCAGATGCCTCGCCATATTTTAGAATATTTAACCCTATTACTCAGGGAGAAAAGTTTGATCCAGATGGCGAATACACTCGTTCTTTTGTGCCAGAATTAAG